>NZ_LMLK01000021.1:0-488987 GCF_001422605.1 Erwinia sp. Leaf53 | reverse complement strand
CGTCTTGTTCAGATAAATTTCCTCATACGGATCATCCTCCGGCAGGGACAGCCGGGCACCGCTGCTCTCGATTTTCAGCCAGCCGGGACCATAAGCACCGCCCGGCAGCAGCTGTAAAGGACCGGGGGACTGGGCCAGCACCGGCATCAGCTTTTCTGCGCTGTCGCCGATAATCATCCCGGTAATGCCGCGCTCGCCGGTTTTCATGCGCCGGTACGCCGCCGGTGAGCCCAGGTCCGGCATCACGCCGTGCACCATCCCCAGGATGTTTTCCCGTCCGTTCATGTTCTCCGAGTAGTGCCGGGCCACCAGCCCCCCCATTGAGTGGRTGACCAGAATGACTTTGTTCACTGCCAGGCGGTAGTAATACTGTCCCAGCACGCTGCGGATAAAGGCTCCCAGCAGTGCCGCCGAATCAGCGCAGGACTGCAGCCAGTTGTAACCAAAAACGTGCAGCGGAAATAAAAACCGGTGGCCGTGTGCCGCTTCTTCTTTCGTCAGCACCTGGTCCGCCGGCTCGTCGCCTATCCTGACGCCGGTAAAGCGCTGTCGCGCCGTCTGCAGCTGCGCTTCCCTGAAGTGATTTTCCGTCAGGATGTCGTCGTCACTGAGCAGGTACTGCAGCCGGTCGAGCGCCTCCCCGTAGCTTTTGTAAAACGCGCTGCCCCATCCCCTTTCCCGCCGGGAGGGAAATTTCTTCCCGTCCGCGTCGTCGTTAAAAATGGCGCCGCTGTCGTCAACCGTCGTGGTCTTTGGATCCTTTTGTAAAACGCGCTGCCCCATCCCCTTTCCCGCCGGGAGGGAAATTTCTTCCCGTCCGCGTCGTCGTTAAAAATGGCGCCGCTGTCGTCAACCGTCGTGGTCTTTGGATCCAGAAGCCGCTTTCTTGTTTTTGCGTTGGCAAGCGGCCATTTTTTTAGCGACGGAACGCTGAACTGCCAGACCTCACCGTCCTCATTTTTCAAGTTTGACCCCATCACCCCCGGAATAAAAATCACCGGGATCACTTTGTCCGGCGGCTTAAGGCAGACCGCCACGTGATTTTTTTCTTTCGGATGGAAAGGCGTTTGACCCCATCACCCCCGGAATAAAAATCACCGGGATCACTTTGTCCGGCGGCTTAAGGCAGACCGCCACGTGATTTTTTTCTTTCGGATGGAAAGGGATCTCGAAATAAACCTGCCCGTTATCATCCCAGATCGGGCGATGATAAGAGCGGTTTTCATTGTCGTCCATGCGTTAACCTCCTGTTATTATTAGCCGAAAACGGTATCAGCTCTGACCCTGTGCACGATGGTGTGTAAATGCTTTTTTTCAGAGCTGGCCGTTAAGTCGATCACAGAACACGACAGTAAAAGGATGCATTGCTATCTTTTAGTCCCGTAGCGGTATTGGGAAAGATCCGGGTGCTGGTCAACGATGCCGAAATAAGAATGCGGCCAGTAATACTGTCGGGGCGACGGGAACGATCATTCGCAAGAGGGATGAAGAAGTCGCGCTTTAATCATCCGTTAGTAAAAGGAAAAAAATGCCAGCCAGTCTTAACTGACGGGCATCAGGGCGATCCCCGCCTAAACTGTTTCTGTTGCCGGTGGCGGCCACCGCAGATGCGCTACAGGCCGGCTACGGCTTTACTGTTTTGCATCAGTTACATCATTTTCTGAACGACCATTCCATTTCGCACAATTACTGCCGACGGCTGCTGGTTTTATAACCACGGCGCGGGTAGTGTCTGTAATTACCGCAATCAGGGAGGTGTAAGCATGGCAAAGCGTAAGCTTAAGGGAGATGACATCAGCCGGGAGTTGGCCCGCGTTATTGCGCCTTTTTTAGCCGATACGGCGTCGTTTCGCGGCATCAGGTTTCTGGCTGAACAGGCTGAAAAACCTAAACGTAAACTGGGCTTTCTCAAAGGAAAAGGGGCGGTTCCCGCCTGGTTTGACGAGATGGGCAGCCTGGATATTCTGGCAATGTTTGCAGGGAAATACGCATAAATGGATATTTTAATCGACACCAACGTACTGCTCTATATGGCCTACGCGCCGGCGCGCTTAACGCCAACGGTGGCCCACATCCTTGAAGATACCGATAAAACCCTCTGGTACAGCGCGGCCAGCATCTGGGAAGTGGTGATCAAAAGCCGTCTCAACCAGCCCGGCTTCATCGTCGACCCGGAACAATTCAGAATGGGCCTGTTCGAAGCCGGCCTGTTCGAACTGCCGATCAACGGTGAACACCTGCTGGAGGTTACCCATCTGCCAGAAAGCGTTTCCGAAGATCCCTTCGACCGCCTGATTGTCGCCCAGTCCCACTACAACCGGCTGCCGCTGCTCACCGGCGACGATAAACTGATTAACAGCGTAGGCGACTACATCACGGTAATCCCTAACGGGTGATCGCCACCGGGAGTCACCGGATCCGCCCTCGCAGCGCCAAATACCCTGCACCCGGCCGCCGATCCCGCAGCGAGGCCTTAGGACCGCAACACTACAGCCTGAAGGGGTGTGCGGTATGGGGACAGGTTAGCCGGGCGTATGCCGCAAGGATGCGGCATCCGAGCCCCCATGGAGGGGTTCACGGCGACCCGGCGATCTGCCGCATACCGCGCACCCGGCCACCGATCCTGCAGCGAGGCTTTACTGCCGCATACCGCGCACCCGGCCACCGATCCTGCAGCGAGGCTTTACTGCCGCATACCGCGCACCCGGCCACCGATCCTGCAGCGAGGCTCCACTGCCGCATACCGCGCACGCGATAATCTTTCCTGCAGTAACAAGGCTTCACTGGCGCAGATTACGGCGCAGGCTTATCCCCGGCCACGCGGATCACCACCTTACCGAAGTTTTTCCCCTCAAGCATACCGATAAACGCCTCCGGCGCATTGTCCAGCCCGTCGACAATATCCTCGCGGAACTGCAGCCGCCCCTGCGCCACCCACTGGCTCATCTGGCGGAAAAACTCATCGAAGCGATGGCCATAGTCCTGGGTAATGATAAAGCCCTGCACCCGCAGCCGCTTGCGCAGGATCGCGCTCTGCAACAGCGGCAGCTGGTCCGGACCGGCCGACGGCGCGGTACGGTTATAATCGGCGATCAGCCCGCACACCGGAATACGGCCTCTGGTGTTCATCAGCGGCAGCACCGCGTTAAACACCGCGCCGCCAACGCTCTCAAAATAAACGTCGATCCCTTCGCTACAGTGGCGGCTCAGCTGCTGGGCAAAGTTCGGGTCGCGGTGATCCAGACAGCGGTCGAAGCCCAGCACGTCCTCGGCGTAACGGCACTTGGCCGCGCCGCCGGCAATCCCCACCACGTGGCAGCCCTTGATTTTAGCGATCTGACCGACCAGCGAACCTACCGCACCGGTGGCGGCGGCTACCACCACCGTCTCGCCCGGCTGCGGATTGCCGATATCCAGCAGCCCCATATAGGCGGTAAAGCCCGGCATCCCCAGCATGCCCAGCGCCCACGACGGATGCTGCAACACCGGGCCGCTGAGCTTCACCAGCCCGCTGCCGTCAGACAGCGCAAAATCCTGCCAGCCGCTGTAGCTCAGCACCCAGTCGCCGGGTTTGAAATCGGCGTGCTGTGACTGCTCAACGATCGACACCGTACCGCCGCAGATGGTCTCGTTAATCGCCAGCGGCGGCACGTAAGAGGGCGCATCGCTCATCCGCCCGCGCATATAGGGGTCAAGCGACAGCCACACGGTGCGCAGCAGCAGCTGGCCCTGGCCTGGCGTCGGCAGGTGCTGCGCCTCCTCGCGGAAGTCGGCGGCGGTGGGCGCGCCGTGCGGGCGGGATGCCAGTACGATGCGGCGGTTGGTTTGTCGGTCCTGCGGCATGAAAACCTCCGGTTAGCCAGAAAAGCGTCGGCCGTATTGCCGACTTTTTGCTGGCTAAAGCGTAGTGCATCTGCCGCGGAGTTTCCTTGCGCTACTGCGCGAAGCACGGCGTTTGCTTCCTGCGCCTCGCTGAATCCTGCTGAAACGGGCAGAACAAGCCGCAGGCAGATGCCCACGGTTTTGCCAGTCACCCGGGCCGCAGCGAGGCTCAGTCAGCACGACTGCCAGACACCCGGGCCGCAGCGAGGCTCAGACAGCACGACTGCCAGTCACCCGGGCCGCAGCGAGGCTCAGTCAGCACGACTGCCAGTCACCCGGGCCGCAGTAAGGCTCAGCCAGCGCTGAACAGCGCCGCACGCGCCACCGCCTGCGCGATGGCGTCCGTCAGCCGGGTCAGCGCCTCTGGCGTGATGATATACGGCGGCATCAGGTAGATCAGCCGGCCAAACGGGCGGATCCACACCCCCTGTTCGACAAAGAACTGCTGCATCGCCGCCATGTCAACCGGCCGCCGGGTCTCCACCACGCCAATCGCGCCAAGCACGCGCACGTCGGCCACCTCCGGCGCATCCCGCAGCGGCAGCAGCTGGTCGCGCAGCTGCTGCTCAATCGCCGCCACCTGCGCCGGCCAGTGGTTCTCCTGTAGTATCGCCAGGCTCTCGCTGGCCACCGCGCAGGCCAGCGGATTGCCCATAAAGGTCGGACCGTGCATAAAGCAGCCCGCCGCGCCGTTGCTGATGGTCTCCGCCACCCGGCGGGTGGTCAGGGTGGCGGACAGCGTCATCGCGCCGCCGGTCAGCGCCTTGCCGACGCAGAGAATATCCGGCGCGATGCCGGCGTGCCCGCAGGCAAACAGCCTGCCGGTGCGGCCAAACCCGGTGGCGATCTCATCGGCGATCAGCAGCAGACCGAAGCGGTCGCACAGTTCGCGCGCGCGCAGCAGATAGCGCGGATGGTAGAAGCGCATGCCGCCTGCCCCCTGCACGATCGGTTCGAGGATCACCGCCGCCAGCTGGCGGTGATGGCTGACGATAAGCTGCTCCAGCGCGTCGGCGTCCTGCTCGCGCCATGGCTGGTCAAAGCGGCAGTCCGCCGGGGCAAACAGCTGCTCTGCAAGGTAGCCCTGGTACAGGCTGTGCATCGAGTTCTGCGGGTCGCACACCGACATCGCGGCAAAAGTGTCGCCGTGATAGCCGTGGCGCAGGGTCAGGAAGCGTTGACGCTTTTCGCCGCGCGCCTGCCAGTACTGCAGCGCCATTTTCATCGCCACTTCCACCGCCACCGAGCCGGAGTCCGCCAGAAACACGCACTCCAGCCCGGCCGGGGTCATCGCCACCAGCCGGCGGCACAGCGCCACCGCCGCCGGATGGGTAATGCCGCCAAACATCACGTGCGACATCTCCGCCATCTGCGCCTGCAGCGCCCGGTTGAGCCGTGGGTGGTTGTAGCCGTGGATCGCCGCCCACCACGAGGACATACCGTCGGTCAGCTGGCGGCCGTCGGCCAGCGTCAGCGACGTACCGCTGGCGGCAACCACCGGATAACAGGGCAGGGGGCGGGTCATCGAGGTGTAGGGGTGCCAGATATGGTCACGGTCAAAGGCGAGATCGTCTGGGGTCATAAATCACTTGTAAACCAAAAATAAAAAATTTAGTTTACAAGTATAACCAGGCCGTGAAGACAAATGACAGACTTTTTTGGAGCAAGCAATGGCAACACAATGGACCCTCTCTCAGGCACAGGCGCTGTTTGATAAGCCGTTTCTCGAACTGATGTTCGAGGCGCAGCAGATCCACCGTCAGCACTTTGACCCGCGCCAGGTGCAGGTCAGCACGCTGCTGTCGATCAAAACCGGAGCCTGCCCGGAGGACTGCAAATACTGCCCGCAGAGCGCCCGTTACAAAACCGGGCTGGCGTCAGAGCGGCTGATGGAGGTACAGGAGGTGCTCAGCTCGGCGCGTAAGGCGAAGGCCGCCGGCTCCGGCCGCTTCTGCATGGGCGCGGCGTGGAAAAACCCGCACGATCGCGATATGCCTTACCTGGAGCAGATGGTGCAGGGGGTGAAAGAGATGGGTCTGGAGACCTGCATGACCCTCGGTACCCTCAGCGACGAACAGGCGCAGCGACTGGCCGGGGCCGGGCTGGATTTTTACAACCATAACCTCGACACCTCGCCGGAGTTTTACGGCAGCATCATCACCACCCGCAGCTACCAGGAGCGGCTGGACACGCTGGGCCGCGTGCGTGACGCCGGGATCAAGGTCTGCTCCGGCGGCATCGTCGGGCTGGGGGAAACGGTCAGCGATCGCGCCGGGCTGCTGGTGCAGCTGGCCAACCTGCCAACGCCGCCGGAGAGCGTGCCGATCAATATGCTGGTCAAGGTCAAAGGCACGCCAATGGCGGATAACGATGACGTCGATCCGTTCGATTTTGTGCGCACCATCGCAGTGGCGCGCATCATGATGCCGCGCTCCCACGTGCGGCTCTCCGCCGGGCGCGAGCAGATGAGCGAACAGACTCAGGCGATGTGTTTTATGGCCGGAGCCAACTCGATTTTCTACGGCTGCAAGCTGCTGACTACCGCCAATCCGGAGGAGGACAAAGACCTGCAGCTGTTCCGCAAGCTGGGCCTTAATCCGCAGCACACCGCCACCGAGGCCGGCGATAACGAGCAGCAGCAGGCGCTGGCCGCCCGGCTGCTGACCGCCGATACCGCCCTGTACTACAACGCGGCGCTGTGATGGGCTGGCCACAACGGCTGGACGCGGCGCTGAGCGCGCGTCATGAGCAGGGGCGTTATCGCCAGCGCACCGTCAGCGGCCAGGCGGACGGCCGCAGCCTGCAGGTGGACGGCTGCGACTATCTTAATTTCTCCGCCAATGACTACCTGGGCCTGAGCCACCACCCGGCGATCGTCCGCGCCTGGCAGCAGGGGGCGGATCGCTATGGCGTCGGGGCCGGCGGATCGGCGCATATTACCGGCTACCGCCAGCCGCAGGCGGAGCTGGAAGCAGAGCTGGCCGACTGGCTCGGCTACCCGCGCGCGCTGCTGTTTATCTCCGGCTTCGCCGCCAATCAGGCGACGATCCACGCGCTGGCGGGTAAACATGACCGCATCCTCGCCGATAAGCTCAGCCACGCTTCGCTGCTGGAGGCCGCCAGTCTCAGCCCGGCCACCCTGCGGCGCTTTCAGCACAACCGGGCGGACTCGCTGGCGACGCTGCTGGCCGGCGACTGCGCCGGCGAGACGCTGGTGGTCACCGAAGGGGTGTTCAGCATGGACGGCGACCGTGCGCCGCTGGCGGCGCTGCACCAGCTGGCGCAGGCGCACGGCGGCTGGCTGCTGGTGGATGACGCCCACGGCATCGGCACCTGCGGCGCGCAGGGGCGCGGCAGCTGTCAGCAGCAGGGGGTCAGGCCCGAGCTGCTGATCGTCACCTTTGGCAAAGCCTTCGGCGTCAGCGGCGCGGCGCTGCTGTGCGATGAGGCCACCGCCGACTACCTGCTGCAGTTTGCCCGCCATCTGATCTACAGCACCGCGATGCCGCCTGCGCAGGTCTGTGCGCTACAGGCGGCGCTGGCCTGCGTGCAGCAGGGCGACGAACGCCGCCAGCGCCTGCGGCAGAATATCGCCCGTTTTCGCGCCGGGGCCGCCGGACTGCGCGGGCGGCTGGCCGCCTCGGACAGCGCCATTCAGCCGCTGTTGTCCGGGGATGACGCGGCCGCCATGACGCTGGCCGCGAGACTGCGCCAGCAGGGCTGCTGGGTCAGCGCCATCCGCCCGCCCACCGTGCCGCCGGGCACCGCGCGGCTGCGCATCACCCTCAGCGCCGCCCATCTGCCGGACGATATCGACCGCCTGCTGGAGGTGCTGCATGCTGCAGATCGTGAATAAACCGGCGGTGGCGGCGGCGTTTGGCCGCGCGGCGGGGCGCTACAACCAGCACGCGGAGCTGCAGCGGCTGTGCGGTGAACGGCTGCTGGCGTTTTCGCGCCCCGGACAGGCGCTGGCGGTGCTGGACGCCGGCTGCGGTACCGGCTGGTTCAGCCAGCGCTGGCAGCAGGGCGGCCACCGGGTGACCGCGCTGGATCTGTCGCCGGCGATGCTGCAGCAGGCGCAGGCGGCGGCGGTAGCCAGCCGCTATCAGCTGGGCGATATCGAAGCGCTGCCGTTTGCTGACGGCAGCTTTGACCGCTGCTGGAGCAATCTGGCGGTGCAGTGGTGCAGCGATCTGGCGCAGGCGCTGGGCGAGCTGCGGCGGGTGACCCGGCCCGGCGGCCAGCTGCTGTTCTCCACCGTGGCGGCCGGATCGCTGTGTGAGGTCGGGCAGGCCTGGCAGGCGCTGGGCCAGGCGCCGCCGGTTAACCGGTTCCTCAGCCCGTCGCAGATCGCCGCAGCACTGCCTGCCGCCACGTTGCGGCCACTGACGGTGACGCTGGCCTTCCCGGACGTGCTTGGCGCCCTGCGCTCGCTGAAGGGCATCGGTGCCACCCATCTGCACGAAGGTCGCGGCGCGATGACGCTGTCGCGCCGCCGGCTGCGCCAGCTTGAAGCGGTGTGGCCACGTGACGCGCGCGGCTACCTGCTGACCTATCAACTGATTTTAGGAGAGATTACCCGTGACTGAACGCTGGTTTGTAACCGGAACCGATACCGAGGTTGGCAAGACCGTCGCCAGCTGTGCGCTGCTGCAGGCCGCCGCATCCGCAGGCTACCGCTGTGCGGGCTATAAACCGGTGGCCTCAGGCAGCGTGCTGACCTCTGAAGGCATCCGTAACGAGGATGCGCTGGCGCTGCAGCGCCACAGCAGCGTCAGCCTGCCGTACGAGTGGGTGAATCCGCTGGCGTTTACCGAGCCGACCTCGCCGCATATCGTCAGCGCGGAAGAGCAACGGCCGATCGACTTTACGCAGCTCTCCGCCGGGCTGCGGCGGATTGAGCAGCAGGCCGAGTGGGTGCTGACCGAAGGGGCCGGCGGCTGGCTGACGCCGCTCTCGGAGACCGCCACCTTTGCCGACTGGGTGGTGCAGGAGCGGCTGCCGGTGGTGCTGGTAGTGGGGATAAAACTTGGCTGCATTAACCACGCGCTGCTGACCGCGCAGGCGGTGATGGCCAGCGGGCTGCCGCTGGCGGGCTGGATCGCTAACGGTATTCAGCCCGCCGGGACACGCCACCGCGAGTATCTCGCCACGCTGACCCGGCTGCTGCCCGCGCCGCTGCTGGGGGAGATCCCGCACCTTGCAGGCGGCGAACGTGAGGCCGCTGGCAGATATCTGTCGTTACCCTGACGGGACAACAGCGCTTAACCTGCCGCGTCATGTTGAACGCAGCCCACGGACCGCAGAGCCGCATCCACAGCGTCCGCTAGCCTTACGCTGGGCCAGCCAGCATCGCCGGCCTGTGTCGGTTTACCGGCTGACGGAATCAGACCGTCAGCCAGGTATCGATCATGCTGTCATCCAGCTGCGCCACCCGGCCGTGAGCGACGTTGCGGCCACGGTGCAGCAGCAGAAAATAGTCGGCTACCCGGCGGATAAACGACGGCTGCTGCTCCAGCAGCAGAATGGTCATGCCAAATTCGTGATTGAGGCGGTGGATCAGGTTGCCCATCTCCTCCTCCAGCCACGGCGACATGCCGCCGGTGGGCTCATCGAGGATCAGCAGCTTCGGCATCAGCACCAGCGCCCGTGCCAGCGCCACCTGCTGCTGCTGGCTAATCGGCAGCTCGCCGCTGCGCGTATGGCGCAGCGACCACAGGGCCGGAAACAGGTCATAGACCATCGGCGGTATCGCCGGGTGGCGCGCCGCTTCTACCCCCGCCAGCAGGGCGACCTGCAGGTTCTCCTCAACGCTCAGCTGGGAAAACAGCGGCCGTGTCTGCGGCACGTAGCCAATCCCCAGCCGCGCCCGCTGGTCGACGGGCAATCCCAGCAGATCCTGCGGCTGCCCGTGCTCCTCCTGCCAGACCATCGATCCGCTGTTCACCGGCAGATGGCCCATAATGCAGTTGACCAGCGTGGTTTTGCCCATCCCCGGACGGCCGATCACGCCGGTGCAGCTGCCCGCAGGCAGATCGAGGTCAACGTCCCATAAAATATGCTGCTGACCGTAAAACTGATTTACCGAGCGTAAACTGAGCATCAGACATTCTCCTTCAGACCGTTTTCGTGGGTCACCCGGCACGTCTGTGCCCCGGGTGGTGGCCGTCCGCCGGGCCAGTGACGCCGGCGGACGGAAAGCGGTCAGGAAATAGTGCAAATATCAGGCCAGGAAGTAAGGCCTGCGGCTAATCTGTCGCAAAATGACGGGTGATGCCGTCCGTAACGGGTAAGCCGGATTAATCAGTTTCCGGCAGTAATCGCCGTGCTGCACCGTGGTGGTGCCAGGGATGAAGCGGTGGTGGTGCAGCCAGCGCTCACAATTGCAGCGGTCACGGCCCTGGGTGGATCGCCTGCGATATTCACCGAGTAGGAATGACGCATTAATGAGCAAAACTGTCGCCTGAGTCGGCTTAAAAATGACGAAAAAAAGGCAAAAAAAAATATTTAGCGGTGGTTAAGGGGGCAGTGGGAGAATTATGCACAGCCGATGCCCTGTGCGCTGCAAACACTTATCCACTATTCCTGTGGATAACCTTGTGCATTAGAGGATGAAAACCTGTGGCAGACGAGAGCGGGTGCGGCTTAGGCTCGGATTGCTGCGAAACCCAGCTTAAAAACAATAAGGTTTTTTTTCAATACGTTAACTAAAATCAAGCCGCCTGTGGCGTGCAATCAATCCGTCACACTGTTTTCAGCCAGGGCGCTTGACAAATGTTAAAGATCCAAAATATCTGGGGATAACCTTTTAGCCGCAAGCACGCAGACGTTTGCGTCGCCGATGCTCCGTTTTGCGCTGCCGTCCGTATCCCTTCATCATGCAAAATCACTGTTAATTTATCCAGTCTTTTTTGCTGGCAAAATCGGCAGGGCAGAGTAGAATTAGAGGCCGGTTCGCGAACAACGTCATCAGGTAGCCCGTCAATGAGCAAAGTTTTCATACTCAATTCAGATTTCAAACCCGCCGGCGACCAGCCTGAGGCCATTCGCCGGCTGGAAGAGGGGCTGGAAGACGGCCTGGCGCACCAGACGCTGCTGGGCGTAACCGGCTCCGGTAAGACCTTCACCGTGGCCAACGTGATCGCCGACCTTAACCGCCCGACCATGCTGCTGGCGCCGAACAAGACGCTGGCCGCGCAGCTGTACGGCGAAATGAAAGAGTTTTTCCCGGACAACGCGGTGGAGTATTTCGTCTCTTACTACGACTACTATCAGCCGGAAGCCTACGTGCCGAGCTCGGACACCTTTATCGAAAAAGACGCCTCGGTGAACGAACACATCGAACAGATGCGGCTTTCCGCCACCAAAGCGCTGCTGGAGCGGCGCGACGTGATCGTGGTGGCCTCGGTGTCGGCGATTTACGGCCTCGGCGATCCGGATCTCTACCTGAAAATGATGCTGCACCTGACCCGTGGCATGATCATTGACCAGCGCGCCATTTTGCGCCGCCTCTCTGAGCTGCAGTACGCCCGCAACGATCAGGCGTTTCAGCGCGGCACCTTCCGCGTGCGCGGTGAGGTGATTGACATCTTCCCGGCCGAGTCAGACGACTACGCGCTGCGCGTAGAGCTGTTCGATGAAGAGGTGGAGCGTCTGTCGATCTTCGACCCGCTGACCGGCCAGGTGACCCAGGATATCCCGCGTTACACCATCTACCCGAAGACCCACTACGTCACCCCGCGCGAACGTATTTTGCAGGCGATGGAGGAGATCAAGGTCGAGCTGGCGGATCGTAAGCAGGTGCTGCTGGCCAGCAACAAGCTGCTGGAAGAGCAGCGCATCAGCCAGCGCACCCAGTTTGACCTCGAGATGATGAACGAGCTGGGCTACTGCTCGGGCATCGAAAACTACTCGCGCTACCTCTCCGGCCGCGGGCCGGGGGAAGCGCCGCCGACGCTGTTTGACTATCTGCCCGCCGACGGCCTGCTGGTGATTGACGAATCCCACGTCACCATCCCGCAGATTGGCGGCATGTATCGCGGCGACCGGGCGCGTAAAGAGACGCTGGTCGAGTACGGCTTCCGCCTGCCGTCGGCGCTGGACAACCGTCCGATGAAGTTTGAAGAGTTCGAAGCGCTGGCGCCGCAGACCATCTACGTCTCCGCCACCCCCGGCAACTACGAGCTGGAGAAATCCGGCGGTGACGTGGTCGATCAGGTGGTGCGTCCGACCGGCCTGCTCGACCCGCTGGTCGAAGTGCGCCCGGTGGGCACCCAGGTCGACGATCTGCTCTCTGAGATCCGCAAGCGGGTGGCGATCAACGAGCGCGTGCTGGTGACGGTGCTGACCAAGCGCATGGCCGAAGACCTCACCGAATATCTGGAAGAGCACGGTGAGCGGGTGCGCTACCTGCATTCGGACATCGATACCGTCGAGCGCGTGGAGATTATTCGCGACCTGCGCCTCGGCAAGTTTGACGTGCTGGTGGGCATTAACCTGCTGCGTGAGGGGCTGGATATGCCGGAGGTGTCGCTGGTGGCGATCCTCGACGCCGACAAAGAGGGCTTTCTGCGTTCAGAACGTTCGCTGATCCAGACCATCGGCCGCGCGGCGCGTAACCTCAACGGGAAGGCGATCCTTTACGGCGATAAGATCACCCCGTCGATGGCGCGGGCGATTGGCGAAACCGAACGCCGCCGTGAAAAACAGGAGCAGTTCAACACCGACAACGGCATCGTGCCGCAGGGGCTGAACAAGAAAATTGCCGATATTCTGGAGCTGGGGCAGGGGCTGGCGAAGAACAAGGCCAAACCGCGCAGCATGAAGGGGCGCAGCGTGGTGGAGGAAGATCCAACCTACGTCGACCTGTCACCGGCCGGCCTGCAAAAACGCATCCATCAGCTGGAAGCGCAGATGCAGCAGCACGCGCAGAACCTGGAGTTCGAAGAGGCAGCCGCGGTGCGCGACCAGCTGCACGCGGTGCGCGAGCTGTTTATCGCCGCGTCCTGATGCCGGCTGAGGCGGACACCGGCTGTCCGCGTCAGGCTGGCTGCCGCCTCAGGCCGACTGAACGGGTATCTGCCTCGTCAGGCTGGCTGGTTGCCTGTCGCCTCAGGCCGACTGTCCAGTTATCTGTTGCCTCAGGCTGTCAGACTGACCGCTGGCCTGCCGCGAATGGCAGGCTGCGCAACGTCAGTGGTTTTCACCCAGCGACTGTACCGCCGTCTCCAGCGCCTGACGCAGCAGCTGGCGGTCGTGGCGATAGGCGATATCGCCGGCTTCCAGCGGCTGTTGAATCACGATCCGATCCGTCACCTCGCTGCAGTCCACCTTTGGCCCGACCACCAGCGCATCAATCGTCTCCCGGCCAATTGCCCTCTCCATCATCGCCAGCTTGTCATTAACGCTCAGCGCCGCCGCCGCCGGGCTGAGTTCGCGGCCAAGGTTGCCGATCCACACCATATGCGCCGGGGTGCGGCGCAGCGCCTGGGCGATCTCCGGCAGCAGCAGCACCGGCATCAGGCTGGTGTAGAAACTGCCGGGGCCAATCAGGATCAGATCCGCTTCGGCAATCGCCACCACCGCTTCGCGGGTGGCGCTGACCTGCGGTGACAGCATCAGCTCCTGCGGCGCTTCCGGCATCAGGTCGATCTCGGTTTCGCCGTAGACCAGGTGACCTTCGTGACTCATCGCCACCAGATCCACCGGCTGTTCTGACATCGGAATCAAAAAGGCGTCGACCTTAAGCAGGTTGCGGATCAGGTTGATCGCCTCCAGCGGGCGTACGCTGAGGTGATCCAGCGCTTTCAGCATCAGGTTGCCGAGGTTGTGTCCGGCCAGCTCACCGTTGCCGTTAAAGCGGTACTCAAACATCGCTGAGGCGACGCTGGGTTCCGCGATCAGCTGGTTCAGACAGTTACGCATATCTCCCCAGGCGATGCCGCCTTCTGAGCGGCGGATGCGGCCGGTGGAGCCGCCGTTATCGGTGGTGGTGACGATGCCGGTCAGGCGGGAACCCAGCGGGGAAAGGGCGGACATCACGCGGCCGAGGCCGTGTCCACCGCCTAAAGCCACCACGCGATCCAGGTCGGCTAAGGTGCGATTACGCATTATGTGATTTCATCTTGTTGTTGTGGTGTTTATCAGCTCTATTTTACGCTATCTGGCGCTAAACGGTCGGTAAAATACGCTGTGCATCATAGTATATAGCGAAAAAGCGTGCTGGAAAGCTGGCGCTATTAACGTTAGAATTTTTTTACCCGCGCTTACCCGGATGGGTAAGTCACACTTAGCCCTGAAACCTACGTCCGTCGCGGATAGGGTTTCCTGGCCGCAACCTTGAGTTGCCAGGGTGCAGAAAGAAATGCCTGCATCTCCCGAATCTGGAAAGGTGTCACGGTGCCACAATTTACTGACAGCTATGCGCGCAGGTTCTACTACCTGCGCCTGTCGATCACTGACGTGTGTAACTTTCGTTGCACCTACTGCCTGCCCGACGGTTACAAGCCGCAGGGCGTGCAGAACAAAAGCTTCCTGACGCTGGATGAGATCCGTCGCGTCACGCGTGCCTTTGCCGCCGCGGGCACCGAAAAGGTGCGCCTGACCGGCGGCGAGCCCTCAATGCGCCGCGACTTTACCGATATCATCGCCGCGGTGCGCGAGAACCCGGGCATTCGCCAGCTGGCGGTGACTACCAACGGCTACCGTCTTGCGCGCGACGTGGCGCAGTGGCGCGACGCCGGGCTGACCGCGCTTAACGTCAGCATCGACAGCCTCGACGCCCGCCAGTTTCACGCCATCACCGGCCAGGATAAGTTTCACGAGGTGATGCGCGGCATTGATGCCGCCTTCGACGCCGGCTTCAGCAGGGTGAAGGTCAACACCGTGCTGATGCGCGACGTCAATCACCACAGCCTCGGCACCTTCCTTGACTGGATCCGCACGCGCCCGATCCAGCTGCGCTTTATCGAGCTGATGGAGACCGGCGACGGCGGCGCGCTGTTCCGCAGGCACCATATCTCCGGTGAGGTAATTCGCGAGCAGCTGCTGCGCCAGGGCTGGGTGTGCCAGCCGCGCGCGCGCAGCGACGGCCCGGCGCAGGTGTTTCAGCACCCGGACTATCAGGGCGAAATCGGCCTGATCATGCCGTATGAGAAAGACTTTTGTGCCAGCTGTAACCGCCTGCGCGTCTCGGCGGTCGGCAACCTGCACCTGTGCCTGTTCGGCGACGGCGGCGTGCCGCTGCGTGACCTGCTGGCGGATGACGACCAGCAGCAGGCGCTGCAGGCGCGCATCGCCAGCAGCCTTGGTCAGAAAAAACAGACGCATTTCCTCCATCAGGGCAACACCGGCATTACGCAGAACCTGTCGTTTATCGGCGGATAAGGAATCACTATGGGTAAAGGTTTAGCCGAATTTGTGGCGCTTAACGTGGCGGTGCTGACCGTCTCCGATAAACATACCGCGGAGAGCGACAGCTCCGGCATCTACCTGCGCGAGGCGCTGAGCGAGGCCGGGCATCAGGTGGTTGACCGGCTGATCGTTGCCGATAACCGCTATCAGATCCGCGCCGCCGTCTCGCGCTGGGTCGCCAGCCGCGACGTGCAGGTGGTGCTGATTAACGGCGGCACCGGCTTTAACGCCAAAAACAGCACGCCGGAAGCGCTGCTGCCGCTGTTCGATCGCGAAATCGAAGGCTTCGGTGAGCTGTTCCGCATGGTGTCGTTTGAGGATATCGGCACATCCACCCTGCAGTCGCGGGCGGTGGGCGGCATCGCCAACCAGACGCTGATCCTCGCGGTCCCCGGCTCCACCAGCGCCTGTCAGCTGGCCTGGGAGCGTATTATCCAGGAACAGCTCGACGCCCGCACCGCGCCATGTAACTTCGTTTCCCACGTAAAGAAGCTCTGAATGTCACAGTTAACCCACATTAACGCCGCCGGCGAAGCCCATATGGTTGACGTCTCCGGCAAGGCGGAAACCGTACGCGAAGCCCGCGCCGAAGCGCTGGTGGTGATGGCACCCGCCACGCTGCAGATGATTACCGACGGCAGCCACCACAAGGGCGACGTGTTCGCCACCGCCCGCATCGCCGGCATTCAGGCCGCCAAGCGCACCTGGGAGCTGATCCCACTCTGCCATCCGCTGATGCTGAGCAAGGTGGAGGTGACGCTGGAAGCGCAGCCGCAGTTTAACCGGGTACGGATTGAGACGCTGTGCCGCCTGACCGGCAAAACCGGCGTTGAGATGGAGGCGCTGACCGCCGCCTCGGTGGCGGCGCTGACCATTTACGACATGTGCAAAGCGGTGCAGAAAGATATCAGCATCGAGCAGTGCCGCCTGCTGAGCAAAAGCGGCGGCAAGTCCGGTGATTTCCAGGCGGTGGCGCATGATTAACGTGCTGTTTTTTGCCCAGGTGCGCGAGCTGGTGGGCACTGACCGGCTGACGCTGGCCGCCGACTACCCCAGCGTTGAGGCGCTGCGCGCGGCGCTGGCCGCGCGTGGCGACCGCTGGGCGCTGGCGCTGGAGTCCGGCAAGCTGCTGGCGGCCGTCAACCAGACGCTGGTTCCCGGCAGTCACCCGCTTAACGTCGGGGACGAAGTGGCCTTCTTCCCGCCGGTTACCGGGGGCTGAGATGGATACACGTATTCGGGTCGGGGCAGAGCCCTTCAGCATGGCGCAGGAGTACGACTGGCTGGCGGACAGCCACGCCGACGGCGCGATCGTCACCTTTACCGGCAAGGTGCGTGACCACAATCTTGGCGACGACGTCAGCGCGCTGACGCTGGAGCACTATCCGGGAATGACCGAAAAGGCGCTGGCGGCGATCGTGCAGGAGGCGCGCGAGCGCTGGCCGCTGCACAGGGTGACGGTTATCCACCGGGTCGGCGCGCTGTATCCCGGCGATGAGATCGTGCTGGTCGGCGTCAGCGGCGCGCACCGTGGTGCGGCCTTTGCCGCCGCAGAATTTATTATGGACCTGCTGAAAACCCGCGCGCCGTTCTGGAAGCGCGAAGCCACGCCGGACGGCGAGCGCTGGGTGGAGTCACGCGACAGCGATCGTCAGGCGGCCGAACGCTGGAAGGCGTGAGTGCCTCACCACAACGGCGGGCGCTGGATCGCATCACGCGACAGCGATCGTCAGGCGGCTGAGCGCCGGAAAGCGTCACTGCAGCGCTACGACGGTGGCAGCAGGCAAGGCATTATGCGGCAGCGAGCCGCTATCCGCGTGCTGGCGTAACGCGCAGACAGGGTTCTGCGTCGGGCGATCCCCGTTGGCGGTCTGCAATCTTCGCTGCGACGATGTAAAATCGCTGCGGCAGGTTTTAAGCCGACAGGCAGTGGATATTGCCGTGCACAGCGGCTAGTCTTGCCTCATCGCATTTTTGCCTCGCCCTGAAGGAACGCCATGACCCGCCGTTTTTTGCAACGCTTCTCAGTTATCGGCCTGCTGGTGCTGGCCGGCTGTAGCCAGCACCCCGCTAAACAGACTTCCGCCCCACGCCCGACCGACGTAAAGGCGCAGATCGCCCGCCTGCTGCCCGACAACGTCAGCAACCGTCAGGGCTGGTCAACGGATATGTACGCCGCGTTTAACGGCCTCAGTATCGACCCGTCCGCCAGCAATATCTGCGCGGTGATCGCGGTGACCGCGCAGGAGTCCAACTTCAACGCCGACGCGCCGGTGGCGGGGCTGCCGAAAATCGCCTGGGCTGAGATCGACCGCCGCGCCGGGCAGCTGCATATCCCGTCGTTCCTCGTGCGTACCGCGCTGAAAATCGACTCCCCCACCGGCAAAAGCTACGCCGATCGGCTGGACCGGGTAAAAAGCGAAAAAGAACTCAGCGCGATTTTTGACGATCTGATCGATACGGTGCCGATGGGGCAGAAGCTGTTCGGTAAGTTCAACCCGATCCATACCGGCGGCCCGATGCAGGTGAGCATCGCCTTCGCCGAAGCGCACGCCAGAGGCTACCCGTACCCGGTTGACGGTTCGATTCGCCGCGAGGTGTTCAGCCGCCGCGGCGGCATCTGGTTCGGCACCCAGCACCTGCTCGGCTACCCGGCCAGCTACAGCGCGCCGCTCTACCGCTTCGCCGACTTTAACGCCGGCTGGTACGCCAGCCGCAACGCGGCGTTTCAGGCGGCGGTGTCGCGCCTCAGCGGTATCAGGCTGGCGCTGGACGGCGATCTGATCGACTACGCTTCAGACAACGCCGGGGCGACCGAGAAAGCGCTGCGCACGCTGGGCAAACGCCTGGACTACAGCGACCGGGCGATCCGCCGGGCGCTGGAAAGGGGTGACAGCGCGGACTTTGAGAAAAGCGATCTGTGGCAGGCGGTCTTTGCGCTGGCCGACAAAGACGCCGGTAAGCGACTGCCGCGCGAGGTGCTGCCCGGCATTAAGCTGGAAAGCCCGAAAATCACCCGCAACCTGACCACCGCCTGGTTCGCCCAGCGGGTGAACGGGCGCTACGAGGCGTGCCTGAAAAGGAATTAAGGACTCCGTTACGCGCTTTGGCGTTGCTGCCTGGGGCGTGGCTTTATGCCCGGTGCCTGGGTTGGTATTGCAAGCGCTGTAAGGAGCGTGGCTTTATGCCCGGTGCCTGGGTCGCCCGTTGGCGGCAGATCGCCGGGTCGCCGTGAACCCCTCCATGGGGGCTCGGATGCCGCATCCGTGCGGCATACGCCCGGCTAACCTGTCCGCCAACGGCCTCCCTTGCTGGCTTTGGCGTTGCTGCCTGGGCGTGGCTTTATGCTCCGGCGCCTGGGGCAGCCGTTGGGTTGCTGTTAATAGTCATCTTCTTACCATTTTGATTATTCGTTCCTGTAAGTAAAATTACATTGTGAGGATTGATTAATCAGTCAGTCGTAATTTTATTATTTACTTAACGTGCTGGTTTAATATCCTGTTGATAGGTTTGATTTTTATCGTATAGGTTTGTATTGATTATTTATTCTGAAAACTGGCATTGAATGCATAACTGAATTATTCAGCATCGCTGAAAAATGCAGCTTCCTGAACAGAACATCTGCGTGTGATGTTAATTAAAAGTTGGAGGCGTAATGAAAATTACCGTGGTAGGGGCGGGCGGTGTTGGGGCTTATTTCGGTGCGGTGCTGCAGAGAGCCGGGCACAGCGTGCATTTCCTGGTGCGCGAGCGTCATGCAGAGGTTATACAAACAAAGGGGATACAGGTCAGCAGCGGTGATGCGCCGCCGTGGCAGATCATGCCTGCTGGCGTAAGTACCCTGGCCAGTGACATCGGCGAATCGGATGCGGTGATCCTGGCGACGAAAGCGTTTCAGGTAAGCGATATGGCAGCCGGTAGGCAAAACCCGCAGTTTTCCGCCAACCCGCCAGCTGGTGCTGGATGCGATGCTGGAAGTCAGAGCGCTTGCTGAGACATGTGGTGTTCTGCTAACGGAGGAAGATGTGAAGTGGGCGATGGCCCAGTTTGATGCTTTTACCCCGGACAGTACGGCCTCAATGCAGCGTGACTTAGCCGCCGGGCGTAAATCCGAACTGGAAGACCAGAATGGCACGATTTGCAGGCTGGCCGCACAGGCCGGCATCGCCGTGCCGGTGCACGCCACCATTTATCGTTCGATGGCGCTGCTGGAAAGCCTGCGTAGTGCCTGAACGGAATCAACATGGAATTCTCTGACGAACGAATGCAGTAAAAAAGCGTTACGGCGACGTCCCTACTCTTACTGTCTTGAAAGCCAGAATATGTTAATGCCAGATGCCAGATGCCAGATGCCAGATGCCAGATGCCAGAGCAGAGGGAGATGATTTTTAGGCAGCGACACCCATGATCAAAGGCAATCGGGGTTTATCCGGGTTAGCGGACCTTCGGGCGCAGGGATGCGCCCGGCAGAGCCCAGGGACGTTACTGGCGTGTCCGCGATCCGGATAAACCCCGATAAGCCAGGCACCCGAACCCGCAGCGACCCGGCCCCAAAGCCACACATCGATTAGCCAGGCACCGGAACCCGCAGCGACCCGGCCCCAAAGCCACACATCGATAAGCCAGGCACCGGAACCCGCAGCGACCCGGCCTCAAAGCCACACATCGATAAGCCAGGCACCGGAACCCGCAGCGACCCGGCCCCAAAGCCACGCTCCGATAAGCCAGGCACCCGAACCCGCAGCGACTAAAGGCAGCGACGCCATAAGGGTGATGCCGCTGCCATACTCCGTTACGCCGCGTCCAGCTTAAACTGCTGCACGGTGTGCGCCAGCTGCTTCGACTGCTCCTCCAGCGAGGCCGCCGCCGCCGACATCTGCTGCACCAGCGCCGAGTTCTGCTGGGTGGCACCGTCCATCTGATTTACCGCCACCGTCACCTGACCGATGCCCTGCGACTGCTCGTCAGAAGCCGAAACAATCTCGCCGATAATCGTCTTCACCGAGGTCACCGCCAGCGTCATCTCCTGCATGGTCTGCCCGGCGCTCTGCACCAGCGTCACGCCCTGATCGACGCGCTCCGTCGACTCGGCGATCAGCGCTGAAATATCCTTCACCGCGTCGGCGCTGCGCTGCGCCAGGCTGCGTACCTCAGAGGCCACCACCGCAAAGCCGCGACCCTGCTCACCGGCGCGCGCCGCTTCCACCGCCGCGTTCAGCGCCAGAATATTGGTCTGGAAGGCAATACCGTTAATAATGCTGGTAATGGCCCCGATACGCTGCGAACTCTCGTCGATCTGCTGCATAATATGTACCACCTGCTGCACCAGCTGCTCGCCGCGCTGGGCAATATCGGTGGCGTTATCGGTCAGCGCGGTGGCCTGATGAGCGTTATCGGCGTTGTGCTTCACCGTCGCGGTCAGCTGCTCCATACTGGCGGCGGTCTGCTCCAGCGCGGCGGCCTGCTGCTCGGTGCGGGAAGCCAGATCGAGGTTGCCGCTGGCGATCTCTTCCGCCCCCTGACGCACCGAGTCGCTGGCGGCACCGATCTCCGCCACGATCGCGCGCAGCTGCTGCTGCATGGTGTGCATGGCGAAGAAAATACTCTGACGATCGTTGGCTTTGACCGGGATCTCTGAACGCAGATCGCCGTCGGCGACCAGCAGCGCGATATCCGCGGCCTGGCGTGCTTCACCGCCGATTGGCTTCACGATCTTGCGGGTAAAGATCACCCCCAGCACCGCGCAGACGATGATGATGCTCAGCACCATCAGGATCAGCGCCTGGGTCAACTGACGGTTAGCCGCCGCCATCACCTTATCCACCGGGGCCACCACGCCGAGATACCACGGCGTGGTACTGTTGCCGATATTCACCGGACGCCAGGTCTGCAGCACCTCTTCGCCGAGCACCGGATCGAAATGCTGCACGATCTGGTTGCTGTAACCGTCGGTCTGCCCGTCGTAAGCCTTACCGGCCTGCTCTTTATTCGGGCTGGAGACGACCCGGCCGCCGTGGGAGATCAGCAGCGCATAGCCGGTGCCTTCCCACGGGGTGATTTTGCTTACCCGCTCCTGCAGAGAGGCAAGGGAGATATCGGAGGTCGCCACCGCCTTCAGCCTGCCGTCGTCAACGATCACCGCCGCAACCGACGTCAGCAGCGTAGGAACGCCGTTATAGGCATAGCTGTAAGGTTCGATCAGCATATCGCGCTGGGCTTTTTTCGGCAGAATATAGTAATCGCCCTGGCCCGGTGTGAAGATCGAGGTCAGGTGGTGCAGGTTATAATTGCCGCCCGCATCGCGGTCGACAAACCGCGCGTAGCGCCCGCCAGGGGCCGGATCGGGCTGGGCGGCGAATTCCGCATCCCGGCCGTCGAAGGCGTTCTCCTCGAAGGTGATCGAGATCGACATATAGTTTGGATTCTGCTTCAGCGCGTAGGTCAGCAGCTTATCGCCGACCGCACGATCGGTGATACCCGCCGCCGGCAGGGCCACCATGCTCTGCCCAACGTCGCGCGCCACGGTGCGCGCGTAATCCAGTTCGTTCTCTACCGCCTGCGCCTGGCTCTGGGCGATCTGCCCAAGATAATCCTCTGCCAGCTTTCTCTGCTGCTGGCCGGACTGCCAGCTCAGCAGGCCGATGGTGATGCTGAAGCCGAGGGTGATGGTGATCACTCCGGTAATCAGCATCAGCGTGCGGGTGCTCATTTTCTTTTTCTGACTCGACTGCGGCATCTGGCATTTCCCCGATTTAATAAGCTGTGTGCACGGACATTCCGTTAGTAGGCGAAATCCCTTGTGTACGATCTATCGGCTAAATCAGATCAATCTTTATCCGCCCAGGTTGCAAAAGGTGAACAAACACAACCATTGCTCAATCAGCGCAAAACAGTACGCTGCGCAACTGGCGCTAACCGGGTGGAATATGCCAGGCTTAGGCGAGTAATCATGCCTATTCAACTATTCATAAGGGGAGCATCATGGACCGATATCCGCGTTCCACGGATACCATCGTACAACGTGCCAGCAGCGGCCTGTCGACCTACATGGCGCAGGTTTACGGCTGGATGACCTGTGGCCTGCTGCTCACCGCGTTTGTCTCGTGGTTTGCCGCCAACACGCCGGCGGTGATGGAGCTGGTGTTTGCTAACCGCATCACCTTCTTCGGCCTGATCATCGTGCAGCTGGGGCTGGTGATCGTACTGTCGATGTGGGTGCAGAAGCTCAGCGGGGCGGCGGCCACCGCGCTGTTTATGCTCTACTCGGCGCTGACCGGCCTGACCATGGCCAGCATCTTCCTCGTCTACACCTACTCCTCGATCGCCAGCACCTTTGTGGTCACCGGCGGCATGTTTGGCGCAATGAGCCTGTGGGGTTACACCACCAAACGCGACCTCAGCGGCATGGGCAGCATGCTGTTTATGGCGCTGATCGGTATCGTACTGGCCTCGCTGGTCAATATGTGGCTGAAAAGCACCGCGCTGATGTGGGCCGTGACCTATATCGGCGTGGTGGTGTTCGTCGGCCTGACCGCTTACGACACCCAGAAGCTGAAAAACATCGGCGAAGGCATCAACGTTGACGACAAAGAGAACCTGCGCCGTTTCTCGATCATGGGCGCGCTGACCCTCTACCTCGACTTTATCAACCTGTTCCTGATGCTGCTGCGCATCTTCGGCAACCGCCGCTAAAGCAAATGGGGCGCTGATTCAGCGCCCCATTTACCTTTATCGCCCGCAACCTTCCTGTTTGTCACTGTTACGTGATATCGCACTAAAATGGCCCTTTCTCATCATTTGAGGGGGGAATGATTGATGCCATGCACGAGCCGTCTTACAGCAACTCAACAGCTAACAGGCAATCGGGGCGATCCGGATAAGCGGACTGTCAGAGCCCATGGATGGGCGATGCCAAGCCTCCATGGATGGCTTGCGGCGTGTCCGCGTTCCGGAACGCCCCGATAAGCCAGGCACCGGTATTGAAAGCGATCCGGTCCGAAAGCCACGCCCCGGCCCCCAAAGCGATCGGCCCGCAGGCAACGCTACTCCGCCGCCAGATTCTTCCTGCGCAGCGCCTTAGCCCGCCCCTCGAGCCACAGATAGAGCACCAGCGCCACCAGCAGCGGCAGAATAAAGTAAATCAGCCGGTAGGCCAGCAGCGCGGCGATAATCGCCCCGTGGGTCAGATGCTCACCGCGCAGCAGCGCCAGAAACACCGCCTCCAGCACGCCGATCCCGGCCGGAATATGGATAATCACCCCGGCAATGCTGCTGATTAACAGCACCCCCAGCACCTGCGGATAATCCACCTTCTGCAACAGCAGCAGCCAGATAATCCCGCCCATCACCAGCCAGTTGGCGGTGGAAACCGCAAACTGTAACAGCGCCATCCGCAGCGAAGGCAGCGCCAGCTTCTGCCCGCGCACCGTCCAGCGGCGGCGGCGTGAAAACGCGCACAGCCCCAGATAGAACAGCACAAAGGCCAGCAGCCCGATGCCGATAGCCCGCAGCGTGCCGCTGCCGATATACCAGCCGGACGGCACGCTTACCCAGCCGGCGCTGAACACGATCCCCGCCAGCAGCACGTAGCCCAGCCAGTTGGTAGCGATGCTCAGCGAAAAGATGCGCGTAATGGTGCTGCCGCTCAGCCCGAGCCGGGAATAGAGCCGGTAGCGCATCGCCACGCCGCCTACCCAGGTGCTCAGCGTCAGGTTAAAGGCGTAACAGACAAACGACACCAGCATCACCTGGCGCTTAGCCAGCTTATGGCCGCAGTAGGCGCGGCTAATCAGATCGTAAACCCCGTAGGTCAGATAGCTGACCAGGGTCAGCGCCAGCGCCGAGGCGATCGCCACCCGGTTATAGCTGACCAGGTTCTGCCACACCTCCGCCCAGTCCAGCTTGCCGGCATACAGCACCAGCAACACCGCCACGGCGATAAAAAACAGCCAGGTGAGCACCTGCTTCAGTCGCGCAAAGCGCTTAGGTCGTTTGGCCATCAGGGCTTCACCTCTTGATTATCGGTCGCGACCCGATCCTGGGTCTCCATCTCCGGCTGCACCGGCGGTGGCACCTGCGACAGCTTTGGGGTATGTGCGGGCAGCCAGCCGGCAATCGCCGGGAAATAGCGCAGGAAGTGGAATACCACCACGCTTTTCGTCAGCTGCACCCAGCTCTTTGGCGGCAGCTGGCTCTCTTGCACCTGTTTACAGTCCTGCTGCAAAAGATGCTCAAGATTGTCGCGAAGCTGGCGGTTAAATTCGCGATCGTGAATGATCAGGTTGGCTTCCAGGTTCAGCGACAGGCTGAGCGGATCGAGGTTGCTGGAGCCAACGGTGGCCCACTGGCCGTCCTTCACCGCGATTTTCGCGTGCAGCGGACGGCGACAGTACTCGTGCACCTCCACGCCGCCTTCCACCAGATAGTTGTAGAGCAGCTCGGCGCCGACCTTTACGATCGGCATATCCGGCTCGCCCTGCACGATCAGCCGCACGCGCACCCCGCGCTGCGCGGCACGTTTCATCTCGCGCAGCAGGCGGTAGCCGGGAAAGAAGTAGGCGTTGGCGATGATCACGTCCTGGCGGGCGCAGCTAAGCATCTCCATGTAATGCTGCTCAATATCGTCACGGTGCGCGTCGTTATCGCGCCACACCAGCAGCGCCTGCGCGTCGCCCGGCGTGGCGTTTCTGGCCGGACGGTGGGCGCGGTGCCCCCACCAGCGTGAACTCTGCTGGCGGCTGCCCATCTGCTCGCGCACGAAGGCGGCGATATCATCGACTATCGGGCCTTTCACCTCCACCGCGTAGTCCTGCTTCGACTGCGGGCCGAAGCTGATATTGTGCTCCGCCGAGAAGTTGATGCCGCCGACAAAGGCGATGCTGCCGTCCGCCACCACGATTTTGCGGTGCAGGCGGCGGAAGATATTGGTGCGCATGCCGAACAGCGGCGGGCGCGGATCGTAGTAGAGAAAGCGCACCCCCTCCGAGGTCAGGCTGTGAACAAACTCGTCCGGCAGGTCGGGGGAGCCGTAGCCGTCGACCATCACCTCAATTTTTACCCCGCGCTTTGCCGCCGCCAGCAGCTCCGCGTGCAGCGCGTTGCCGACCTCGTCGTTAAACAGGATAAAGGTTTCCAGCAGCAGCGTATGCTGCGCCCGGCGGATCGCGCCAAACACGCGCGGGAAAAATTCTTCGCCATTCTCAAGCAACCGGATGCGGTTGCCGTCACGCCAGGTCAGATTCATAGATGGATTTCCACTGCCAGCGGTGCATGATCGGACAGATGCGACCATGGCCGCAGGGGAAGGGTTTGCGGATGGCTGATGCCGACGTTACGTACGTAAATGCGGTCGAGGCGCAGCAGCGGAAAACGCGCCGGGAAGGTGCGTGCCGGGCGGCCGTTTTTACGGCTGAAGACCTCTTCCAGCCCGGCTTCGCGCAGCAACGGTCCGTTGGCCCGCTGCCGCCAGTCGTTAAAGTCCCCGGCCACCACCACCGGCGCGCCGGCGGGCAGGGCGTTAACCCGCTGGCTAATCTGCCGCAGCTGCGCCTGGCGATGCGCTTCACGCAGGCCAAGATGCACGCACATCACGTGCAGGGTCTCACCCCCCGGTATCGGGATCTGGCAGTGCAGAACGCCGCGCTTCTCGGTGCCGGCAACCGAAATATCCACGTTCTCATGGGCGGCGATAGGCAGGCGCGACAACACCGCATTGCCGTGGTGCCCCTGCGGATAGACGGCATTACGACCGTAAGCGTAGTTGCCCCACAGGCTATCCGCCAGATACTCATAGTGCGGAGCCTCCGGCCAGTTCGCCACCTGCAACGCGTGCAGCTCATGGCTGCCCATCACCTCCTGCAATAACACAATATCCGCCCCGGTGGCCCTCACCGCTTCGCGCAGCTCGGGCAAAATAAAGCGCCTGTTCAGCGCGGTAAATCCCATATGGGTATTGATCGTCAGAACGTTAAACGACAATCGCTGGCCGTTTTGTGACATACTAATGACGCTCTCCCTTTCAATTCATGAACAATAAAGTGTAGTCTTTGTCACAAAAGAGTGCTGAGAACGGCGTTTTTTTAAGGCATTGTCTGAAAGTTGAGTTAGTCTGAGAAAATCGTTACCGGCTGACGTCGGTAACTCGCCCGGCCGGTCCCGGTCGGTGCGATGCCAGGAGAAATACATGAAATGGTCTAACCGTATTCAGATTGTCACCGGACAAAACTGTGTACATATCGCACTGCACCTGCTGCTGATTGCCGCGCTGGTGTGGGGATGGCAGCATAAGATGTTGCTGCAGGTAAGCATGATTTTACTGGCGCTGTACGCCAGCGTGTTTGCCGCCATGCTGCTGACCCAGCGCTTACCGCGCCTGCGCCGCATTGGCGATTTCCTTGAGGATGTGACCACCACCTACTACTTCGGCGCGGCCATGCTGGTGCTGGTGCTGCTGTCTAAGGTTATCCACAACAACCTGTTGCTGGGTGCGGTGGGGGTGTTAATGCTGACCGGGCCGGCGATCGTTTCGCTACTGGCGAAAGAGCCCACGCGTTCGCGCCAGCGTTCACGCTAATGCTGACGGGCCACTTCGGTGGCCCGCTGTTTTTTGCACTCTGTTCCCCACCTTCTGCACGATCCCGGCGCTGCCTTTAACTCTACACACGCTGTTTACACCGCACTGACGCACCCTTTTTGCCGCACGCCCCGCCTTTTACTCGATTTGCCCCCCCCTGCATGCGGGTGTCACAGCCTTGTGTTGCTACCATCGGCGGCCATCTGACTGCAGGCGCTGTCATGCCCGGTAACGCATTTTCAGCTAAGAAGCCGAATAATAACTCCCAGTAACCGGTACGGATCTGTTATAATCCGCCGCTTACGCACCGTGGTTTGTGCTCTCATTCAAGCGTCAGGCACCGCCTGGCGTCAACTCTCCCCCTGGAAACTACACCGCGACGCGGTCAGGGCGGATCCGGAGTCAGTCAACTTTATGTCATTTGATTCTCTCGGCCTTAATGCCGATATTCTGCGCGCTGTTGCCGAACAGGGCTATAACGAGCCTACGCCAATCCAGCGCCAGGCCATTCCAGTGGTACTGGCCGGCCGCGACCTGATGGCCAGCGCCCAGACCGGTACCGGTAAAACCGCCGGTTTCACCCTGCCACTGCTGCAGCGCCTGAGCAGCAGCAACCCGCACCCGAAAGGCCGTCGCCCGGTACGTGCGCTGATTTTAACCCCAACCCGCGAGCTGGCAGCGCAGGTTGCTGAAAACGTTCACGACTACAGCAAGTACCTCGACCTGCGTTCGCTGGTGGTGTTTGGTGGCGTCAGCATCAACCCACAGATGATGAAGCTGCGCAGCGGCGTTGACGTGCTGGTCGCGACCCCGGGCCGTCTGCTGGATCTGGAACATCAGAACGCGCTGGACCTGTCTAAGGTTGAGATCCTGGTGCTGGACGAAGCGGACCGCATGCTGGATATGGGCTTTATCCACGATATCCGTCGCGTGCTGGCCAAGCTGCCGGCCAAACGTCAGAACCTGCTGTTCTCCGCCACCTTCTCTGATGAGATCAAAGGGCTGGCGGAAAAACTGCTGCACAACCCTGAGCAGGTGGAAGTGGCTCGCCGCAACACCGCCTCCGAGCAGGTGACGCAGCACGTTCACTTCGTCGACAAGAAGCGCAAGCGGGAACTGCTGTCGCTGATGATCGGCAAGGGCAACTGGCAGCAGGTGCTGGTGTTCACCCGTACCAAGCACGGTGCTAACCACCTGGCCGAGCAGCTGAACAAAGACGGCATCACCGCCGCGGCGATCCACGGTAACAAGAGCCAGGGCGCGCGTACCCGTGCGCTGAGCGACTTTAAATCCGGCGGCATTCGCGTGCTGGTAGCAACCGACATCGCTGCCCGTGGTATCGATATCGAAGAGCTGCCGCACGTGGTCAACTTTGAGCTGCCAAACGTGCCGGAAGATTACGTGCACCGTATTGGCCGTACCGGCCGTGCGGCCGCCGTCGGTGAAGCGCTGTCGCTGGTCTGCGTGGACGAGCACAAGCTGCTGCGCGACATCGAACGCGTGCTGAAGCGTGAAGTGCCGCGTATGGCGCTGGAAGGCTTCGAGCCGGACCCAAGCATCAAAGCCGAGCCGATCGTTAACGGCCGTCAGCAGCAGCGCGGTGGCGCAGGCGGCGGTGGTGGCGGTGGACGTGGTCGCGGTCAGGGCCAGGGCCGCGGTAACGGCGGCGGCGAGCGCAGCGGTAACCGCGGTGGCAACAGCGCTGCTGCCGGTACCGGTAACGGCGGTGAGCGTCGTCAGGCCAGCGGCGAGCGTCGTCAGGGTAACGGCGGCAACGCCGGTAACGGTTCCGCTGCCGCACGCGGCGGTCGTTCTGAAGGCGGCAGCGGTGCACCGCGCGTCAACCAGACCCGCCAGCGTCGTGGTAACTCCTCGAACAACGGCTAAGCAGGCGCCGTGAGCGCGCCCCTCCCGGGGCGCTGCGGCGGTCTGTTAATATGGGGGGGAGCCGCCCGGTTCCCCTCTTTAAACTCTGATCCACAGGTTGTTCCATGCGTGTGCTGCTAGCCCCGATGGAAGGCGTTCTCGACTCGCTGGTGCGTGAACTGCTGACCGACGTCAACGATTACGATCTCTGTATTACCGAATTTCTGCGGGTGGTGGATTCACTGCTGCCGGAAAAATCCTTCTATCGTCTTTGTCCTGAGCTGCATTATGCCAGCCGTACGCCTTCCGGTACGCGGGTGCGGGTGCAGCTGTTGGGGCAATATCCGCAGTGGCTGGCGGAGAACGCCGCCCGTGCCGTGGAGCTGGGGTCGTGGGGCGTCGATCTGAACTGCGGTTGTCCGTCGAAGACGGTGAACGGCAGCGGGGGCGGGGCGACGCTGTTGAAGGATCCCGAGCTGATTTATCAGGGCGCGAAGGCAATGCGCGCGGCGGTGCCGGCGCATTTGCCGGTGACGGTGAAGATCCGTCTGGGCTGGGATTCCGGCGCACGGCAGTTTGAGATTGCCGACGCGGTGCAGCAGGCGGGGGCGACCGAGCTGGCGGTGCATGGGCGGACCAAGGAGGAGGGGTATCGCGCGGAGGCGATTAACTGGGCGGCGATCGGGGAGATCCGCCAGCGGTTGTCGATTCCGGTGATTGCCAACGGCGAGATTTGGGACTGGCAGAGTGCGCAGGATTGTATGGCGGCGACGGGCTGTGATGCGGTGATGATCGGGCGCGGTGCGTTGAACGTGCCGAATCTGAGCCGGGTGATTAAGTTCAATGAGCCGCGCATGCCGTGGGCGCAGGTGGTGGTGCTGTTGCAGAGGTATGTGCAGCTGGAGAAGCAGGGCGATACCGGGTTGTATCACGTGGCGCGGATTAAGCAGTGGCTGGGGTATTTGCGTAAGGAGTACGCGGAGGCCAGCGAGCTGTTTGCCCAGGTGCGGGCGTTGCCGACGTCGGCGCAGATTGCGGCGGCGATTCTGGCGGTGAGGGCGGAGTAGGCTGTTTTGGGGCCGGGTTTTCAGGTTCTGGTGCCTGGCTAATCGGGGGCGTGGCTTCGGGGCCGGGTCGCTTCAGGTTCAGGTGCCCGGCTAATCGGGGGCGTGGCTTCGGGGACGCTGGTCGCTTCGGGTTAAGGTGGCTGGCTAATCGGGGGCGTGGCTTCGGGGCCGGGTCGCTTCGGGTTCAGGTGCCTGGCTAATCGGGGCGTGGATTCGGGGCTGCTGGTCGCTTCGGGTTCAGGTGCCCGGCTAATCGGGGTTTATCCGGAACGCGGACACGCCAGTAACGTCCCTGGGCTCTGCCGGGCGCATCCCTGCGCCCGAAGGTCCGCTAACCCGGATAAACCCCGATTGCCTGCTATTTTCTGCGTCGCTGTGGTGTCGCTTCAGGTTTTGTACCTGGTTTGTCGTGGCGTGGCTTCGGGGCCGGGTCGCTTCGGGTTCAGGTGCCCGGCTAATCGGGGTTTATCCGGAACGCGGACACGCCAGTAACGTCCCTGGGCTCTGCCGGGCACGTCCTTGTGCCCGAAGGTCCGCTTATCCGGATAAACCCCGATTGCCTGTTATGTTCTGTGTGGCTGCCTTAAAAACCGATCGAGTTAAATGAGCAATCAACCATCAACCATCAACCATCATCGTTCACCGTTCATCGTTCATCGTTCATCGTTCATCGTTCATCGTTCACCGTTCATCGTTCATCGTTCATCGTTCATCGTTCACCGTTCACCGTTCACCGTTCATCGTTCATCGTTCATCGTTCATCGTTCATCGTTCATCGTTTATCAGTCATCATCAACGTCGCTATTATCAGGTAGCGAGACTTTAGCGATCGCCTTTAATCAGCCGCCAGATCATCAGCAACATTGCCACCAGGACGATCCCGGCTGCCGCGAGGTAGATGGCGTCGACGCCCTGTCTGGCGATCAGCAGGCCGGCCAGCGGCCCGGTCAGGCCGAGGCCGCAGTCGAGAAAGGCGGAGTAGAGGCCCAGCGCGGAGCCCTGGTTCTGCGGTTTTACTTTGCGGATCGCCTCGACGCCCAGCGCCGGGAAGATCAGCGAGAAGCCGCAGCCGGTGAGGAACGCGCCAAGATCGACCTGCCAGACGCTGCCCGCCTGCCAGATTAGCAGCAGGCCGGCGCACTCCAGCATAAACGACAGCAGCGAGACGCGGATGGCGCCAAAGCGGGTGATGGTGTTGTTGAACAGCAGGCGCATCAGGATAAAGCCGCAGCTGAAGAGCGTGAGCGCAAAGGCCGCGCCGTTCCAGCCGTGTTCGCTGAAGTAAAGGGTAATAAAGGTGGCGATGGTGCCAAAGCCGACGGTGCCGAGGCCGAGGCACAGGCCATACAGCCAGATTTTGCCGAACACTTTGCTGAACGGGATGCCTTCGCCGACCGCAACCTGTACCGCCGGGCGGCGTCCGGCCAGCCAGTAGCCGAAGGCCGCCATCAGCATAATCAGCGTGGCGAAGCCGGGGATACCGGCCAGCGCGGTGAGCATGACGCCCAGCGGTGCGCCCAGCGCCATTGCAAGGTAGGTGGCCACGCCGTTCCATGAGATCACCCGCGCGCTCTGGGTGCTGCCGACCACGTTAATGCCCCACAGAATCGATCCGGTAGCGGTCAGGCTTTCGCCAAAGCCGAGCAGTACGCGCCCGGCGGCCAGCAGCAGCAGGCTGGTCAGCGGCGAGGCGTTAAGCCAAATCGCCAGCAGGGTCAGCAGCCCGCTGCCGCCGCACAGTACCAGCCCGACCCTGACCACTTTTTTTGGCCCGAGCAGGTCGGCATAACGCCCGGCCTGCGGGCGGCTGACCAGCGTGGCGAAGTACTGCAGGCTGATGATCAGCCCGGCGATAAAGGAGCCGTAACCCAGTTGGTTATGCACGTAGCCCGGCAGCACCGCCAGCGGCAGGCCGATCGACAGGTAACAGAAGAAGGTGAACACCACCACGGAGATAATGCGTTTGTTCAGTTGAGCAGAGGTCAGTGCAGCCGGTGCGGACATAAAGCGGAGCCAAAAACAGGATTAAGTAATCCACTATCATACCCTTAGCGTGCTAACAAAGCCTGCAAAGTTTGGCGACAAGTTATTACTATATATTGGGACAGAACGTAGGGACGCTGAAGCCGTGGCTTGCAGCTAACAGCCTGGCTGCGGATTGGGTGCCGGGGTTCGCGGTATGGAGTCAGAACGCCGGGACGCTGAAGCCGTGGCTTGCAGCTAACAGCCTGGCTGCGGATTGGGTGCCGGGGCTCGCGGTATGGAGTCAGAACGCCGGGACGCTGTAGCCGTGGCTTGCAGCTAAAAGCCTTGCTGTGGGTTGGGTGCCGGGGCTCGCGGTATGGGGTCAGAACGCCGGGACGCCGTTAATGTATTGCAGCCCGAAATCCGGGCTGCAATACATCATCCGTCCATGGAGGCTCGGACGGCGCGTCCTGCGCCGTACGCCCGGCTAACCTGTCCCCATACCGCGAACCCTCCACGCAGCCGTTTCGCTGTTAGTAAAAGCAAACAGGGTTTGTTGATTTCACCGGTATTACATTAGTTTTCGAGCCGTCTTCCATTTTCTTAAATTGGCTTGAATATCCGCTGGCAATAAAGATATTCAGGCGTAAATTAGTTTTGTCGACACCCGTCGATATCAGAATTGGCGTTCTGATAACAGAGCAATGAGCGAGGGCGTTCTTGACGTCTTCCTGGCACAATCTCCCGGCTTAATTAAGCCGGGGAGGATTTGCGTCAGAATCATCATTTTCTCTGTGGCGAATGCCTGTTCTTTCTGGCAGATCTGAGAATACGAGTTTCTGACGTCAGTCCCGTATACAGAAGAGACGACATCATGATCAGAAAGACTATTTCTAATGAGACAGTTATCACCACTGTTTCAGCGCAATATCCAGCCACCTCTTTAAACGGAGGTGCAAAATGAACTACGGAATTTCCGATTCAGCCAGCCTGGACGATACCGAATTATGCGATCAGTGCCGGGCGCTGGCTTACGCGATAACTGAACTCCGTCAGCCGGTAACGCGCGATGTACTCATGTGGATCCTGGTAGAGAAAATCGAGATGCTCAGCCTGCGCTTCGAAGATGAAAGTAGCATACTACCCGCAATCCCGGCTCTCACAGCGATCCACTAACGGACAAAAAACAGCCAAGAACACCTCACTAACAGCCACATGACTGCCAGAGCGAACGCCGCTACAAAAGCAACACACCCCACAGCGACTCAGCAGCTCAAAGGCAATCGGGGATATCCGGATAAGCGGACTGTCAGCGCCCATGGATGGGCGATGCCAGGGCCCCATGGATGGGTTTACGGCGTGTCCGCGTTCACAGCGACTCAGCAGCTCAAAGGCAATCGGGGATATCCGGATAAGCGGACTGTCAGCGCCCATGGATGGGCGATGCCAGGGCCCCATGGATGGGTTTACGGCGTGTCCGCGTTCCGGATATCCCCGATACGCCCGRYCACGGTTCCCGCAGCGACTGACCGACAGCCACGTAATAAYCCGACATGTCTGCTACCGCACCCGCAGCAACTAATCCACAGCAACCCAATAGCAACAAGTAAACGCACAGCGATAAAAGCAACTCACCCAACAGCGACTCAGCAGCTCAAAGGCAATCGGGGATATCCGGATAAGCGGACTGTCAGCGCCCATGGATGGGCGATGCCAGGGCCCCATGGATGGGTTTACGGCGTGTCCGCGTTCCSGACATGTCTGCTACCGCACCCGCAGCAACTAATCCACAGCAACCCAATAGCAACAAGTAAACGCACAGCGATAAAAGCAACTCACCCAACAGCGACTCAGCAGCTCAAAGGCAATCGGAGATATCCGGATAAGCGGACTGTCAGCGCCCATGGATGGGCGATGCCAAGCCCCCATGGATGGGTTTACGGCGTGTCCGCGTTCCGGATATCCCCGATACGCCCGATCACGGCTCCCTTAGCGACTCACCCACAGCCACGCAATAACCCGACACGCCCGACCGCCGCCGCTGCAGCGACCCACCCACAGCGACGCGATATCCCCGATTCAGTACACCTCGGGCACAATCATCCCTTCCGGCACCGGGCTGCGACGATACTCATCGTGGCGCTCACGCTCCGGCAACGTAATCGACTTCGGCGCGGCATCCTCATACGGCACCTGACGCAACAAATGGCTGATGCAGTTCAGACGCGCCTTCTTCTTATCCACGCCCTGCACCACCCACCACGGCGCCTCATCAATATTGGTGCGCTCCAGCATCTCCTCCTTCGCCTCGGTATACTCCTCCCAGCGACGGCGGCTCTCCAGATCCATCGGGCTCAGCTTCCACTGCTTCAGCGGATCGTGAATACGGCTCAGGAAACGCAGCTCCTGCTCCTCATCGGTAATCGAAAACCAGTACTTCACGATCTGAATCCCGCTGCGGGTCAGCATCTTCTCAAACTCCGGCACGCTGCGGTAAAACTCCTCCACCTCCTGCTCGTTACAAAAGCCCATCACCCGCTCAACGCCCGCGCGGTTATACCAGCTGCGGTCAAACAGCACCATCTCACCGGCGGCCGGCAGATGGGCAATATAGCGCTGGAAATACCACTGCGTGCGCTCGCGATCGTTAGGGGCGGGCAGGGCGGCCACCCGGCAGGTGCGCGGATTCAGACGCTGGGTAATGCGTTTAATCACCCCACCTTTACCCGCCGCATCGCGCCCCTCGAAAATAATCACCAGCCGGTGGCCGGTACGCATCACCCAGTCCTGCATCTTCAGCAGCTCGCCCTGCAGACGCAGCAGCTCGCGGAAATAGTACTTACGCCACGCCTTCTCGTCCGGCGCCATCTCGCTGCCGTCGCCGAATCGAATGTCGTCAAGCTCCATCTCCAGCTCCTCATCGTAGCTGTCGTAAAACTCCTGCAACAGACGCTGGTGGAAATTTTCTGATTTAAATTCATTGCCTTGCATAGACATGATCGGGCTCCGGAATCAAAGGCACCGTTGGGGTGGCGGTGGTGCACCGCAGGGATGAAAAAAGTTACCCTTGGTAATACGCAGTTTGTGTGACAGAAAAATGACGGCGTCGGCGGGAATTTGCGCAAACGGTGCCGCCTGTAACAAAAACGTCATCAACCTGCGGCAGGATAGAGCCATTGCCGTCACCTGCCCCGCCGGGTACCCCTATGACCGAACGCCTGCCGCTGCTGCGGCAAAAAACTGACTTCAGTGACGATGTTTCCGGATTGATTTACGGCTATCGGTTTATCAGCGAACAGCCGCCCCAGGTACTGACGGTGCAGCAGTGTTGCGAAGCCTGGCAGGGCCCGCAGCAGGAGGGCAACTTCCTCTGGCTGCACGTAAACCTCAACCACGCCGCCGCGCCGCGCTGGCTGAAAACCCATTTCGCCGTCGATGATGATTTCTTTGATGAGATCCAGCACGGCTCGCACAGCACCCGCATTGAACGGCAAAACGACGCGCTGATGGCGGTGCTGAACGACGTCAACTTCGACCCGCGTGAAAGCGGCGAAGAGAACGCTACGCTGTGGATCTGGTGCCGCGACGGGCTGGTGGTCAGCGCACGACATAAACCGGTGCGGCTGGTCGAGCAGCTGCAGCGCCGTCTGCCCGAACTGGGGCTGCGATCTTCCACCGAACTGCTGGCCCAGCTGCTGGCGGAGCAGGAGGATCTGCTGGGGCTGATCGTGCGCCAGTCCAGCCTTTACGTCGATCGGATCGAAGAGCGCCTGCTCGGCCAGCACAGCAAAAGCAACCGCGCCGAGCTGGGGCGGCTGCGCCGCACGCTGATCCGCTACCAGCGCCTGCTGGCCCCGGAGCCGGCGGCGCTGTTTCGCCTGCTCAACCGGCCGCCGGCCTGGCTGCACTTCAGCGTGGTACAGGAGCTGCGCCAGTTCACCGAAGAGTTCACCGTGGTGCTGAACGACCTCAACGGCCTGACCGAACGCATCCGCCTGCTGCAGGAAGAGGTCACCGCGCAGCAGCTGGAGCAGAGCAACCGCACGCTGTTTACCCTGACGCTGATCACCGTGCTGGCGCTGCCGATCAACCTGGTGGCCGGCTTCTTTGGCATGAACGTCGGCGGCGTACCGCTGGCCAACAACCCGCACGGCTTCCTGCTGCTGGTGCTGCTGGTCACGCTGTTTACCGTCGCGGCGGCCTGGCTGGTGCTGCGCAGGCGCGATAAAGAGTGATGAGGCGTAGGCGGATTACCCCGATTGCCCTGTAAATTTAAGTCGCTGTCTCTAAGTCCCATTTGATGCCGATCAACAGGATTTGGCCAGATTAAGGTAAGAACGCAATCCTGATCACTGGCCTGGATATCGATTATTGCTGGCTGCAGATTAGATTAAGACCTGGACCTGGACCTGAATTGAGGTTTGGGTTTTTTGACTTATAAAACAGCGACTAAACAGTCTGAGGGGGAGGCCGTTGGGGGGACAGGTTAGCCGGGCGTATGCCGCAAGGATGCGGCATCCGAGCCCCCAGGGAGGGGTTCACGGCGACCCGGCGATCTGCCCGCCAACGGCCGACCTTGCACCAGGGCATACAACGATGCCCTGGCAGTTAAGTCTTTACTTCGGCTGGCTGTAGACCGGGCCAGGCTGGGTCAGGCCCTGAATGGCCGGAGCGGCAGTCTGATCGGCTGGCGCAGCGTCGGTTGCCGCAGGCTGTGCAGCATCCGTTGCAGGCTGAGCCGCTTCAGTGGTTACCGGCTGAGCGGCATCGGTCGCGGCCGGGGCCACCACGTTAGCGCCTTCGGTGGTCACCGGGGTCATTGGCTCCTCTTTCGGCAGCGCGCCATCCTGCTCCGGCACGGCGACCGGCTGGGTGATGTTCTCATCCGCCGGACCGTTAACCTTCACCGGCATACCGGAGCGCAGCTTCAGCGCGTCTTCCATCGCGGTAGTGTTGACGCTGGCGTCGCTTACCACCTTGTTAACCGCCGCGCTCAGCGTCAGCGGCACCGGCTCACGGGATTTAAACTGCTCTTCGGTCTCGGACAGCGGATTGTGGATCTCGACGTAGCGCGAACCGTCCGGCTCAACCGAGGCCTTCACCGGCTGGTCGATAAACTGCACGCGGGTGCCGACCGGCACGTTGTCGAACAGCCACTTGATGTCGTCGGCGCGCAGGCGCACGCAGCCGTGGCTGACGCGCAGGCCGATACCGAAGTTGGCGTTGGTACCGTGGATGGCATACAGGTTGCCGATGTAGAGCGCGTACAGGCCCATCGGGTTATCCGGGCCGGCCGGGAACACCGGGGCCAGGGTCTCACCGCGCGCGGCGTACTCGGCGTGCATCTTTTTGGTCGGCGTCCAGGTCGGGCCGTCTTTCTTACGCTGAACGGTGGTGGTCCAGTTCACCGGGGTATCTTTACCCAGTTCGCCGATGCCGATTGGCAGCACCACCACGGTTTTCTTGCCTTTCGGGTAATAGTAGAGGCGCATTTCGGCGCTGTTGATCACGATGCCCTCACGCGGCGCATCCGGCAGCAGCAGCTGCTGAGGAATGATCAGTTTGCTGCCCGCCTTCGGCAGGTAAACGTCCACGCCCGGGTTGGCTTCCAGAATATTGCTCAGCCCCATCTGATACTGGGCGGCAAAGGCTTCCAGAGGCAGCTTGCTGTCCTCAGGAATGGTGATTTCCAGGTTCTCTCCGGTCAGGCGGCTGTTAGCCGGCGGCAGGGGATAAACCACGGCAAAGGCGGAGTGGCTGACTGCCGCTGCGGCAAGAAACAGGGTGACAAACGCACGAATGGTCTTTTTCATAAATTCAGGTGTAGCGCCATGTAGACTGTTGATAAACGACCCAATCCGGCCTTTAAGGCCGGTTGCGCATTATATGTGCATTATTGCGTCAGGGGAAACCTGGATTTATCCTGCTGAACTATCTTTACGCTCAACTGTCGCTAAAGTCAGCAGTTCGCCGCCCCCGGGGCGGCTTTTTCAGGGCTGCCACTGCGGATCCTGATTGTCCAGGCGGCGGTTGAGGAAATAAGCCGCGCTGATCAGCGCCAGATGGGTTAGCGCCTGCGGGGTGTTGCCCAGCGCGTGCCCGCGGCTGTCGAACTCTTCGGCAAACAGCCCCAGCGGGTTGGCGTAGCTGAGCAGCTTCTCGAACTCAAAGTGGGCCTCCTCCAGCCGGCCGGCGCGTGCCAGGCACTCCACGTACCAGAACGAGCAGGCGGCGAACGCCCCCTCATCCCCCTGCAGCCCGTCGGCCGGGGTCTCTTCAACGTTATAGCGCCGCACCATGCCGTCGCGCACCAGATAGCGTTTGATGGCGTCCAGCGTTGCCAGCCAGTCCGGATCGGTGGCGGCGACGAAGCGTACCAGCGGCATCAGCAGCATCGAGGCATCGACAAACCTGCCGTTCTGCGTGGCGACAAAATGGCCGCGCTCCGGGCACCAGAAATTGTCCCAGATATCCTGGCGGATGGCGTCGCGCGCCTCACGCCAGCGTTCGGCGGGCATCTGCAGCGAGCGTTTTTCACCGAGGCGCAGCGCGCGATCCAGCGCCACCCAGCACATCAGCCGCGAGTGCAGGAAGTGCTCCGGTTCACCGCGCATCTCCCAGATGCCGGCGTCCTTCTGCCGCCAGTGATCGGCAACGTAGTCAATCATCCGGCAGACGTGGTTCCAGCCGCGCTGCGAAATCGCCTCACCGTACTTGTTGGCGAGGTAGATGGCGTCCATCAGCTCGCCGTAGATATCCAGCTGGGTCTGCCGCCAGGCGTCATTACCGATGCGCACCGGGCGTGAACCGGCGTAGCCGGCCAGGTGGGGCAGCTCGCTCTCGTGCAGCTCGGTGCCGCCGTCCAGCCGGTACATTACCTGCAGTTTTTCGACCTCGTGATGGCTGTTCTCCACGCAGCGGCCGACCCAGTGGGTAAAGCCGCGTGCTTCGTCGACGTAGCCGAGCCGCATCAGCGCGTACATGCTGAAGGAGGCGTCGCGGATCCACGCGGCGCGGTAGTCCCAGTTGCGCTCCCCGCCCAGCTCCTCCGGCAGCCCGAAGGTGGCGGCGGCGGCGATCGAGCCGTGCTGCCAGGAGGTCAGCAGCTTCAGCGTTAAGGCCGAGCGGTTGACCGCCTCGCGCCAGCGGCCACGGTAGTCGCTCTGCGCGCTCCAGCGCCGCCAGTACGCCAGGGTGTCGTGGAAGCAGAGGTCGTTATCGTCATCATCAAGGTGCGCATCGTCGGCGCTGCCGAAAATAAACTCGCGGCTCTCGCCGGCCTGCAGGGTGAAGCGCGCCACCGCCGCGGCCTCTTCCAGCTCAAACTCCACGTCGCCGGTCAGCCGCAGGCCGGGCTGGCCGTCGGCGCGAAACAGCACCGCACCGGGCTGCAGGGTGGCGCGGGTTTCAGCGCGGGCGTAATCGTGCACCGGATTACAGCAGAGCTGAATAGTGGCGCTGCCGTGTACCACGTGGATGCGGCGGATGATGCGCGGCAGGCGGTCTTCCTGCTGGCAGATCGGCATATAGTCGGTCACCTCGACCACGCCGGCGTCATCCAGCCAGCGGGTCTGCAGCAGGTTGGACTCCGGCAGGTAGATCTGCAGGCGGCGGGCGTCAGGCCAGTCGGGGCTGAGGCTGAACACGCCGGCGTCGTCGTTGTCCAGCAGGGCGCTGAACACCGACGGGCTGTCGAGGTTGGGCCAGCAGAGGTAGTCGAGGGTGCCGTCGTTGGCGATCAGGGCGCAGGTGCGCAGGTCGCCAATCACACCATGATCTTCTATTGCACGTTTTACCTTTTTCATCGTGTTTCCTGAAGGAGTGGTGTTGAGGGCGTCACCTAACTATAGCCAAAAATAAGCCGGCAATTTTTGACGCCTTCAGGAAACGGCGTGGATCAGTCGTGCAGAAACTGCGCCTGCAGGGTGGCCTGCAGCGCCAGCATCGCCTGTTCGGCGTGCTGCATATGCGCGCGCATGATGCGTTCGGTGGCCGTGGCGTCGCCGCGGCGCAGCGCCTCGATCAGCTGATACTGATAGTCGATCCCCTGGCGGCGATCCACCGGTTCGGGCTGCTGGTAGATGTCTTTGCACACCGCCAGATCCTTCAGCAGCCGCTGCAGAAAGCGGCAGAAGAACGCCAGCAGCGGATTCGTCGAAAAACCGGCCACGACATGATGAAAGTCCAGCTCGGCCATGCGCTGGTCCCAGCGCTCCTGTTCGTCGGCAGGAGGGTGGTCGTAAATGCGGATCAGCTGATGCAGGCGGCTGAAGCCGGCCTCATCAATCTGCCCGATGGCGCTGACCGCCACCTGCGGCTCCAGCACCTTACGCAGCGCATAGATGTGTTCGATGCTCAGTTCGCGGGTAAACAGATAGTTGCCCAGCAGGCTCATCGCCCGCGCTTCCGGCACGCTGTCGATAAAGGCACCGCCGCCGGGGCCGGTGCGGGTGCGGATTAAGCCTTCGGCTTCCAGCGCCTTAAGCGCCTCGCGCACCGTGCTTTTGCCGGCGGCAAAGCGTTCGGTCAGCGCCTTCTCCTGCGGCAGGCGGTCGCCGGGCAGCAGGTTATCGTCAATAATGCTCTGCTTAATGGCAGCGATAATTTCATCGGTGCGTTTGCGCCTGCCGCCTTCCGGCAGGCGTGATGAGATGTCGGACATAGTTACCTGTCTGTAGTACCGTTAATCGTGCCGGTTATCACGCAGTCAGCTGCGCAATAAACGGCACAAACGTTGTGCGACCAGGGCAGGCCAAAAGCGCTACGCCTGCACCCTGCGGCCGGGCGCGCTGGCCAGCAGCTGGCGGGTGTAGGGGTGTTCAGGAGCGCTGAACAGCGTGTCAGTCGTGGCGCACTCGACGATAGTGCCAGAATTCATTACCGCCACGCGGTCGGCGATCGACTCGACCACCGCCAGATCGTGGCTGATAAACAGGTACGACAGGTTAAATTCGGCCTTCAGATCTTCCAGCAACAGCAGCACCTGCGCCTGCACCGATACGTCCAGCGCGCTGACCGGCTCGTCCAGCACCAGGATCTGCGCTTCGGCAGCCAGCGCGCGGGCAATCGCCAGCCGCTGCGCCTGGCCGCCGGAGAACTCGTGCGGGTAGCCGTGCAGCGCGTCGGCGGGCATCCCCACCGCCGCCATCAGCTGGCGCAGGCGCGGCGGGCAGGCCGATGCGCCGTAGCCGCACAGCCGCCGCAGCGGCACGCTGAGCTGCTGGCCGATGGTCCTGCGCGGGTTGAGCGAGGCAACCGGGTCCTGAAACACGTACTGGATGGTTTTGCCAAACGCCTGCACGCCGCGTCGGGCCAGGCGCGCGGCATCCTCGCCCTGAATGCGCAGCGTGCCGGCGGTCGGCGTTTCCAGCCCGACCAGCATCCGCGCCAGGGTACTTTTGCCGCTGCCGCTTTCGCCGACGATGGCCAGCGTTTCGCCCGGAGCAAGCGACAGCGAGATCGCCTTTACCGCCTCCACCGGCGGGGAGCGGCGCAGCCAGCCGCCGCGGCCGGGGTAGCTTTTGCTTAGCTGCTCTGCCTCAATCACCTTATTCATGGTGCCTCCTTTGCGGTCAGCTCGCGCACCTGGCGCAGGAAGTCACGCCCCTGGCCGGGGCGCGGCACGCTGGCAATCAGCCGTTGGGTGTAGGCGTGCTGCGGCTGGCGCAGCACGTCGTCGGTGGTGCCGCTTTCGACGATCTCCCCCTGGCGCATCACCGCCACCCGGTCGCACATCTCGCCGACCACCGCAAAATCGTGGGTGATAAACAGCAGCGCCACGCCGCGCCTGTGACGCAGTTCATTGAGCATTGCGAGGATTTTCGCCTGCACGGTGACGTCCAGCGCGGTGGTGGGCTCATCGGCAATAATCAGCTGCGGATCGTTAGCCAGCGCCATGGCGATGCCGACCCGCTGGCGCTGGCCGCCGGAGAGCTGATGCGGCCAGGCGTCGAAGCGCTGTGCGGCGTCGCGGATGCCGGTATCCTCCAGCAGCGCGATCGCCTGCTGTCGGGCGGCCGTGGCTGAGAGCGGCTGGTGGCAGCGGATCGCCTCCACCAGCTGATCGCCGATGCGCATCAGCGGATGCAGCGAGGTCAGCGGATCCTGGAAAATATAGGCCACCCGCGCGCCGCGCCGCTGCTGCATCTGCGGCGCACTGAGGCCCAACAGCTCCTCACCGGCCAGCCAGACGCCGCCGCCGCTGATGATGCCGGGCGGTGAGGCCACCAGCCCGGCGATCGCCAGCGCGCTGACGCTTTTGCCGGAGCCGCTTTCGCCGATCAGCCCGAGGCACTCGCCGGGCTGCAGATGGAAACTGACGCCCTTCACCGTCGGCACCTGCCGGTTACCACGGGTGAAGTTCACCTGCAGATCGGCCACCTCCAGCAGCGCGCCGGGCTGGCGGCGTTCAGGCACCGCCGGGCGCTGCACGGTGGTCATCGCCTGTGAGCGCAGCAGCGCGCCGGATTTCAGGCGCGGATCGAGCAGATCGCGCACGCCGTCGCCCAGCAGGTTAAAGCCGATCACCAGCAGGAAGATGGCCAGGCCGGGCACCAGCGCCACGTGCGGCGCGATAAACAGCTGACCGCGGCCCTGGCCGAGCATCGAACCCAGGTCGGCGTCCGGCGGCTGGGTGCCGAGGCCGAGGAACGACAGCCCGGCGGTTTCGAGGATCATCCAGCCGACGGTGGTCGAGAGCGCCACCACGATCAGCGGCAGCACGTTGGGCAGGATCTCGGTCAGCAGGATCTGCAGGTGGTTTTTTCCCGCCAGCCGCGCCGCCTGAATAAACGGGCTGTCGCGCAGGCTCAGGGTCTGGCCGCGCACGTTACGGGCAAAGAACGGGATATTGACCAGCGCGATGGCGTACAGCGCGTTGAGCAGGCCGGGGCCAAGCACCGCGACGATGGCCAGCGCCAGCAGGATATAGGGGAAGGCCATAATCATATCGATCAGCCGCATCAGCAGGCCGTCGGTGCGCCCGGCGGCATAACCGGCCACCAGCCCGATCAGCGTGCCGATCGTCGCCGCCAGCAGCGTGGCCCCCAGCCCCACCGCCAGCGACACCCGGGTGCCCCACAGCAGGCGCGACAGCATATCGCGGCCCAGCCCGTCGGTGCCGAGCAGGTGACCCGGCGTCAGCGGCGGGGCAAGCCGCTGCAGCAGGTTGGTGGCGTCCGGGTCGGGCAGCGGCAGCCAGGGTGCCGCCAGCGCGGCGGCGGCGGCCAGCAGCAGGATTAGCGCGCCCAGCGACGCCAGCCGGTTGTGCAGCAGCAGCGACAGGCCGCTGCGGCGGGATGAATACGCGTCGCTCATGATTTTATCCTCGGGTCCAGACAGGCCTGCACGATATCGGTAAGCAGGTTAATCAGCACGCAGGCGACGGCGGCGACCAGCACGCCGCCCTGCACCAGCAGCAGGTCGCGGGTGGAGACCGCCTTGACCAGCATCGCCCCCAGCCCCGGCCACTGAAACACCGTTTCGATATAGACCGCGCCGCCGAGCACGAAGCCGGCCTGAATGCCGATGGCCGGTACCACCGCCACCAGCGCCACGCGGAAGGCGTGTCGCCAGATCACCCGCCGTTCGCTCAGCCCCTTGGCGCGGGCGGTGCGGATATAGTCCTGGCGCAGCACCTCCAGCATCGCGGTGCGGGTCAGGCGGGCGATCACTCCGGTGGCGACCAGCGCCAGCGCCACGCTGGGCATCACCAGGTGGTGCAGCAGATCGCTGAGGCCGCCGCCGCCGTAGACCGCCAGCATGCCGGAGGCCGGGAACCAGCGCAGGCTGACGGCGAACAGCATAATCATCAGCAGGCCGATCAGGAACGAGGGCAGAGAGATGCCGAGCAGCACCAGCAGGGTGATGATGCGGTCGCCCCAGCCAAACTGGCGCACCGCCGATACCACGCCGGCCAGCAGGCCGAGCACCACGCTGAGCAGCAGCGCGCAGCCGCCGAGCAGCAGGGTGGCGGAGAAGCGCTCCAGCACCTCGTCAATCACCGGCCGGTTCAGCACCCAGGAGTGGCCAAAGTCGCCGTGCAGCAGGTTATTAACCCAGATCAGGTACTGCTGCCACAGCGGCTTGTCCAGCCCCAGCTCCTGGCTGATGCGTGCGACGTTTTCCGGCGTGGCGTACGCGCCGAGCAGCGCCTGCGCCGGGTTGCCGGGGATCATCGCCATCAGCAGAAAGACGATCAGCGACAGGCCGATGACCACCGGGATCAGCCCGGCCAGCCGCTGCAGAATATATCGTGCCATCGTGCCTCCGTTACGGCTTGCTGACCTGATGCAGGATCAGGTTGAAGTTGGGTTGCAGCGCCAGGTTCTGCACCTGGCGCGAAGTGACCGCGTTCTGCTTCCAGTTGGCGACGAACAGCCAGGGCGCGTCGTCATGCACCACCGCCTGTACCTGACGATAAAGCGCCGCGCGCTGGCTCTGGTCGCTGGTGGCACGCGCTTTGTCCAGCAGTTCATCCACCTGCGGGTTGTGGTAGTAGCCGGAGTTAAAGCCGCCCTTGTCCGGCCAGGCGTCGCGGCGCAGGGTGAGGAACGGCAGGGTGTCCGGATCGTTGGTCATCCACGCCATTTCGGCCATCTGCGTCTGCGGCGTCAGGCCGGCGTTGACCTTGCTGAGGAAGGTGTTCCACTCCCAGGTCTGGATATTCACCTTCAGCCCGACGGCGCGCAGGTCGGCCTGGATGGCGGTGGCCATCGGGATCGGATCGAGCATGCCGGAGCCGCCGTCGGTGACGTAAAAGTTCAGCGTCGCCCCCGCGGCACCGGCGGCTTTCAGCAGCGCCCGTGCCTTGTCAGGATCGTAGGGATAAGGCTGCACCGCGTCGTTGCGCGCCCATGCAAAGGCGGAGGGGATCGGGCCGTCGGCCACCTGCGCCGCGCCCTGCAGCACCTTATCGACCAGCGCCCGTTTGTTAACCGCATAGTTCACCGCCTGGCGCACCCGGCGGTCATCGAACGGCTTTTCGCGGTTGTTCAGCCAGACAAACCAGACGTGCGGCCCCACCGCCTGCTGCAGGCGGAACTGCGGATCACCGGCGAAGCGCGCCACGGTATCCGGCGGCACTTCCACCATCACGTCCAGCCCGCCGGAGAGCATCTCCGCCGTGCGGGTGCTGCCGTCGGTGATTGGCCGGAACACCGCCGCCTTCAGCTTCGGCACGCCGTCCCAGTACGCCGCGTTGGCGTTAAGCAGCACCCGCTGGTTAGCCCGCCAGTCGCCGAAGCGGAACGCGCCGCTGCCCACCGGATGGCGGCCGAAGTCGCGGTCATACTTTTTCACCGCCGTCGGGGAGACGATCAGCCCGGTGGGGGTGGCGAGGTTCGACAGCAGCGGGGCGAAGGGTTTATCGAGGGTGAAGATCACCGTGTGGGCGTCCGGCGTGTCGATTTTCCGGATCGACGAGAAGAAGAAGCTCAGCGGGAACGGACCGGTGTGGTAGTACGGGTGCTGTTTGTTCAGCATCCGTTCAAAGGTAAAGCGCACGGCGTCGGCGTCCACCGGCGTGCCGTCGTGGAATTTCACCCCCGGACGCAGATGGAAGCTGTAGCGCAGGCCGTCCGGGCTGACTTCCCAGCGGCTGGCCAGCGCCGGTTCGATGGTCAGCGAGCCGGGCGCGTTGCGCACCAGGCCATCGTACAGGTTGACCAGAATGCGCGAGTCGTTGGCGGCGGTGGCCACCTGCGGATCCAGCGACTGCGGCTCCGCCACCTGGCCGATAATCAGCACGCCGGGCGGCGTGGCGGCCAGCAGCGCCGGGGCCACCAGCGCCAGCCCGGCGTAAAGAGGGATCGCACGCAGCGTGGCGCGCAGCAGTCTGAGCATATTGACCTCGTTGTCGGTGCGCAGCGCGTGAACGCCGCTGGATACAATCTGTGCTGATTAATTTATGCGTATAAATAGCGAGATGTGCAATAATTTATCCATATAAATTTGATCTGGTACGCAGAAGAGGGGGCACTATGACCTTGTCGATCGTGGCGCGGGATGCGCTAAGCGGAGAGCTGGGCGCGGCCACCGCCACCGCCGGTCCGGCGGTCGGCGCGCTGGTGATCCACGGCCAGAGCGGCGTGGGTGCCATCGCCACCCAGGCTTTTACCAATCCACTGTTTGGCCCGGACGGGCTGACGGGGCTGGCGGAGGGGCAGAGCGCGCAGGCGGTGCTGGAGAGCCTGCTGGCGCAGGATCCTGAACGGCAGCGGCGGCAGCTGATCCTGCTGGACGCCGGCGGCGGCAGCGCCCACTGGACCGGCGGTGAATGCGGCGGCTGGTGCGGCAGCCTGAGCGGCGAGGGTTTTGCGGTGGCGGGCAACCTGCTGGCGGGCGATACGGTGCTGCCGGCGATGTGCGATGCCTTTACCCGCCAGAGCGGGCAGCCGCTGGCCGAACGGCTGCTGGCGGCGCTGCAGGCCGGGCAGCGCGCCGGTGGCGACCGGCGCGGCATCCGCTCCGCCGCGCTGAAGGTGTGGCAGCATCGCCGCTATGCGCAGGTCGATCTGCGGGTGGACTGGTCCGCCGACCCGCTGACGCAGCTCGACGAGGTGCTGGTGCAGGTGCGCGCGCCGGATTACGCCGATTTCTTCGCGCAGCTGCCGGGGCGCGAAGCGGAGTAGCAATAAAAAACCCGCGCGGCGGCGCGGGTTGGCGGGCGTTATTCTACCGCCGTCCTTGTCTGTGCCACAGGCTCTGCCTGCCGTCCGGCCCGCCCTGCCGCCAGCTGGCGCATCTCGTCCCACCACTGCTGCCAGCGTTCGGCAATCACCGGGGTGAAGAAGCGCGCGGCGCTGTTGACCGCACCGGCGCGCAGGGCGCGCAGCTTGCCCGGGTGCTGCAGCAGGTCGATCAGCGTGGCGGCCAGTGCGTCTTCATCGCCGTCCGCCACCAGCTTACCGGCGCGGAAGTGGCTAATCAGCGCGCGCGGTCCGTAGTCGACGTCGAAGCCTACCAGCGGCGTACTCCAGGCCAGCGACTCCAGGCCGAACAGTGAGAAGCCCTCCTGATCGGAGCAGGTCACCGAGCAGCAGCTATGGCGATGGATCTCAGCCAGGTCAGCGCTGTAGCCGTTGATATGGATCTGCGCCGCCAGCCCCTTCTGTGCCACCTGCTGCTGCAGGCTGTTACGCAACGGGCCGACGCCATAGGTATGGAGTTGCGCGTCCGGTACCGCCTCCAGGACTTTTTCAAACACGCGGATCAGCGACTCATGGCGTTTCTCGGGTGAGTAACGTGCCATACAGAGCACGTTTTTGCTGTTCACTTTGCTGACTTTTTTACCCGCATGGGGGTTATCAATATGGTTAGGCAGCACGCTCAGTTTACCGGCCGGGAAACCGGATGCGACCAGGTCATGTTGCTGCTCGTCGGTCAGCACCACCAGGCGGTCGTAGGCCGGATGACTGTTGAGGACCTGGGCGTAGCTGGCTTTCAGGCGCCCGTTCAGCTTATGGGTGGAGTGCAGCACGCTGGTGAGCGTACCGTTGCAGTATTTCTGCGGGCTGAGGCGCATAAACTCCAGCCACGGCCGGTTCTTATCCACCACAAAGTGCCACTCCACCGCCGGGTCGAGGCACATGCCGGCCATTGCCGCGTTAAACAGCGCCTCGCTGGCCCAGCTGACGCTGTGGCCGGACGGCTGCCCGGCCTCGATTTCAGCCAGCACGCTTTTCTGCTGACGCAGCTGGTAGTGCCTGCGCAGTACGATGCGCTGGCGGGCATCGATCAGATCTTCATAGCACAGCTCTTTTTCACGACCCGGCAGGGCGTACTGCCGCAGGTGCAGCCCGCCGGGCAGCGCGTCGGTCGCTCTCAGCAGCAGCCCCTCGGCGATAGCCGTCAGCGGCGCCAGTTTGCCGCCGTCACACAGCGGCGCCAGCCAGTCGTAGAGGCTCATTACCCGGGTGCGCTGCGGCAGCCTGCCGCTGGCTTTAAAGCGCGCCACCGTCTCAGCCAGCTGCGGATTGAACGAGGAGATCAGGATCGTCGGGTCAAGATTCAGGTAGTCGTTAAACAGCCTGACGCGGCGCAGGGTCGCCACCTCAATGCCGTTGCCCACCTCACGCAGGTTCTCGCTGAGGAACAGGATGCGCGGCTCGCGCACGGCGGGCGTTAACCGCGCGGCGGGCAGGGCGCTGTCGCTGGCCTGCAGGCGTTTTGCCCGCGCGTCGGCCTTCGCTTTCGCCTGGTTCGCCCGCGCGTACTTCAGGTAAGCGACATAGCCGGAGAGGTAGTGCTCCACGTCATCGATGCGCACGCGGAAGCCGTGGTGACGGATAAAGAAGCTGCCGACGATACGCCCCGGGTTGCGGAAGAACATCGCCAGCTCCGGCCAGAAGAAGCCGTTCAGCAGGTAGCGGGCGCGGGCCTCCAGCGCCTGGTCGAACTTCACCATATCGAAGCCGGCCAGCAGCCCCTGATGCTGCTCGTCCGCGGCGATACGGGTGATCATCCGCTGTGCCGCCATCATCAGCTCCAGCAGCGTCGGGTAGGTGGTGATGCGGTGGGTGACAAAGTCGAGGTGATCGCGCACGTTGTCGAGGCCGAACTGGTAGTAGCGCGCTTCCGGGCGGTACAGCGTCAGTTCGTTAACGCAGTAGCTCAGCCAGTGGTCGTGGGCCTGCCAGTGCTTCTGCTCGATAAAGTAATCGAAGGCGGTTTCAACCAGCTGCAGCCAGCGCGGGTTGCGGGTAATGCCGTACAGGCGCATCAGGGCAAAGGCGGCTTCGCCATCGTAGTAGATGATGCGGTGGGCGGCCTTCAGCGTCAGGTCCGGGTAGTTAAGCACGTGGACGAAGGATTTATCGGCCATCTGCATAGAGCCGATGCCGTTGGCCAGCCGCTCCATCTGTGCCAGGTACTGCCGATCGCCGGTCAGCTCGGTGTATTTCGCCAGCGCAAGGATCGACACCGCGTTGCCGCCCAGCTTGATCTCATTGCCAACGTCCACCAGGAAATCGGCGTCGCTGCCGTCGGGCAGCCGCAGCGTGCGGATCAGGTCGCGGCACAGGTGGCCGAGGGCGCGTTCAATGGCGGCCAGGTGCTGCGGGTCCTGGGTGACCTCCCAGCCTTCGAGCAGCGCATAGGTGGAGCTGGCGTGGCGCAGGGCGTTGGTCGAGGGGATCGGGCGGTCAAAGCAGGGGAACCAGCCGTAGTTAAAGTCGCCCCCCGCGTTGATTTCACCCGCCAGATAGTGGCTGGCGCGGGTAATCACCTCCGGCAGCTGTGGCCCCGGCCAGTTCTCTACCCGGCGATAGCCGTGATGCCGACCCTGGTTTTCAATCGGCCAGATGCCGCTGGCGTCGGCGAACAGCCCGCGGATGTTGAAGGTCCACAGCGTCTGTTCGTCGTCGGTCGGCCAGCTCAGCGGCGTGCCATAACGTTTTTTGCCGTAGTTTTCCAGGTTACCGGCGTTAGGGATCGCCACCGGCGTGGCAGCGTCGTACAGAATCGCCCAGGCACCCAGCTCCTGCGGCAGCATCGCCACGTTAAAACCGGCGTCAAAGGCCAGCCCGCGGCGGTAGTAGTTACGTTTGTTATTGCTCAGGCGGCGCTGCAGCTCGCCCCACGCGCAGGGCATCACCTCATCGACCACGTCAACGCGCAGCCAGCGGATCTCCTGCTGCTGTTCTGCGTTCCACGCCTCCAGCAGCGCGCTGCCGCTGGCCCACGCCTGTTCAAAGCTGCTGCCGGTGGCGATCTGCGTATGGGCCTGCTGCTGACCGTCGCTGACGCTAAAAAACAGCACCCACTGCGGGTAATTTTCCGGTAATGCGGCGACCACTAAGTTTTCCGCCGGCTGGCGGGCTGCCTGTAATAACGTGCTTAATAACATATCTTCTCCTCCAGAGATGATTAGCGCTCGCGCAGTGCTTCTTTGGCCCGGTTAAACGGTTTGAACAGATAGTCGATGATGGTTTTTTCGCCGGTTTTGATGTCAACGGTCGAGACCATGCCGGGGCTGATGGCGAAATGTTTGCCCAGCTTGTTGGTCAGGAAGTCGACGTTGGTGCGGATAAACACGCGGTAGTAGTAGATTTCAGGTTTGGTCTCATCCTGAATGGTGTCGGGGGAGATCGACTCGACCACGCCGTCCAGTCCGCCGTAGATGGCGTAGTCATAGGCGCTGATTTTCACCATCGCCTTCTGGTCAGGGTGGATAAAGGCGATATCCCGCGGCGACAGCCGCGCTTCAATCAGCAGCTGATCGTTGAGCGGCACGATCTCCATCAGATCGCCGTTCGGGGGGATCACCCCGCCGATGGTGTTGACCTTGATATTTTTGACGATGCCGCGCATCGGCGAGCGCACGGTCAGGCGCTGTACCGAGTCGCTGCGCCCCTTGATCACCTCAGTGAGCGAGGCGGCTTCGGCGTTGGCTTTCGCCAGCTCCTCGCGCGCCTGCACGTAATACTGCGAGCGCAGGTCGGTCAGCTTCAGGTCGAGGTCGGCCTTGGTGCGGCGCAGGCGCAGCACCTCCACGTTACTGGCGGCACCGCTGTTGGCCAGCCTCTCGGTCAGCGTCAGCTCGCGTTTTACCAGGTCCAGCGACTCTTTAATCTGCCGCTCCGAGTCGGTCATCTGCGCGCGGCGGGTGTTAAACAGGCGGCGCTCGGAGGCCAGCAGGTCAGGGTATTTTTCCAGCTCGGCGGGGAAGGTCAGCTTCTCATCGTTGACTTCGGCGGTCAGGCGGGTGGCCGAGGCCAGCGCCGCCCGGTAGCGCGCCGCGCTTTCACCGACGCTGGACTCGGAACGGGTCGGGTCGAGCCAGGCGACGATCTGCCCGGCTTTGACCTCGGTGCCTTCGCGCACGCTCAGCCCGGCGAGGATGCCGCCGTCCAGCGAGGAGAGGACCTGCTCACGCGAGCTGGGGATCACCTTGCCGGTGCCGGTGGAGACCTCATCCAGGGTACCGAACCAGGCCCAGGTGCCGGCCACCAGCAGCAGGGCAGCGGCCATCCACACCACGCGCACCGAACCGGCCAGCTTGCTCTCATCGCTGTTAGTGTTATCCAGGTCGGTGTCCAGCGAGATGGTGGCACCGTCAAAGCGGTTAGCGTCAGGCAGTTTTATTTTCATCGCTCAGCTCCTGATTGCGTTGCTTCTCATGGGCGCGGTTCATCGCCTTCTCTTTCGGCGCATCCATCACCAGCGCACCCTCTTTCAGCACCAGCACGCGGTTGGCCAGCTCCAGCACCGCCGCGCGGTGGGTGGCGACAATCAGCGTTCTGCCGTCCAGCCAGCCGTTCAGCCGCTGGATAAAGTCCCGTTCGGTGTGTTCATCCAGCGAGGCGGTAGGTTCGTCCAGCAGCACGATATTCGGATCGCGCAGCAGCATGCGCGCCAGCAGCACCGACTGGCGCTGGCCGCCGGACAGCCCCAGCCCGCCCTCCATGATTTTATGCTCCAGCCCCAGCGACAGCTTTTTGATAAACTCCGCGCCGCCGGACACCTCAAGGGCGGCAAAGATATCTTCATCGCGCGCGTGCGGGGCACCCATGGTCAGGTTATCGCGCAGCGTGCCGTGGAACAGGCGGGCGTTCTGGGTCAGCAGGCCAATATTGCGCCGCAGGTCGGCGACGTCGATATGCGGCAGGCTGAGGTTGTCCAGCCGCAGTTCGCCGGAGACCAGATCCATTCCGCCGGCCAGCGCCTGCAGGAAGGTGGATTTACCGGCACCGTTGCGCCCCAGTACCGCAATGCGCTCGCCGCGGCGGATCTGCAGCTTGGCAACGCGCAGCGCGTCCACGCGGGATTTCGGGTCATAGCGGAACACCGCCGAGTTGAACAGGTAGTCGCCGTACAGCGAGGCGCAGTGCACCCGCGCTTCGTCGCCGCCGTTTTCCACCGGCAGCTGCATGATCGCGTCCAGCGCCTCTTTGGCCGATTTCACCTGCTGCCAGCGCGCCAGCACGCCGCACAGGCTGGCCATCGGGGCAACCATACGGGAAGAGAGCATGGAAGCCGCGACGATGGCACCGGTGGTGATCTGACCTTCAATCACCATCGGCGCGCCGATCACGATCACCACCGCGTACACCAGGTTCTGAATGGTACTGCCCCAGTTGATCAGCCCCTGGGTGATATGCCGGGTTCTGACCCCGGACTGCGCGGTGATCTGGATATAGCTGTTCCACTGCTGCTGGAAGCGCTGTTCGGCCTGCATCAGCTTGATATCTTCCAGCCCCTGCAGGCTCTCCACCAGAATGGCGTTACGCAGGGTGCTCTCCATCGTCGCCTGACGCGCCAGCCCCGCCAGTTTTTTCTGCAGCAGCAGGCCGGGGACGATCATCAGCACCGCGGCAACCGGCGCGATCCACGCCAGGTGCGGTGAAATAATCGCCAGCACGACAACAAACAGGAAGAAGAACGGCAGGTCGACGATCGCCGAGACGGTGCTGGAGGTGACCATCTCGCGCACCTGCTCCAGCTCGCGCACCTGGGAGATAAAGCTGCCGGTGGAGCGGGGCACGGCGCTGTTACGCAGCCGTAAGGCGTGGCCGAATACCCGGTCGGAGACGCGGATATCGGCACGCTTGCCGAGGATGTCGGTAATGTGGCTGCGCGTCTGGCGCATCATAAAGGAGAAGAACACGGCGATCAGCACGCCGCCAAACAGAACGTACAGCGTCGGGTAGGACTGCGCCGGGATCACCCGGTCGTACACCTGCATCGAGAACACGATACCGGCTAACGCCAGGGTGTTGATGATCAGCGCCGCCAGCATCACGTACCAGTAAGGCTTCAGGTCGCGCAGCACCAGGCTTTTCAGCCAGTCCGGCTTGTAGGTTTGCACATAGCTGTCGGCGCGCACGTCGCGGGCTACCGCAATCGGGCGGAAGGCGGCCACGTGGCGGATATCCGGCAGCAGCCCGCTGAACGACACTTCGGTGACCAGCTGGGCGTCGTTGATAAAGTTGATGCCGACGGTGTCCTTACCGTCGAAGCGCTCAATGACGCCGACCTGGCCATCCTTTAACTCAACCGCCAGCGGCAGTCGCCAGCTGGAGATCTCGTCCTCTCGTGCATCCAGCAGACGGGCGTTCAGTCCGGCCTGACGCCCGAGATTTTTAATCGTCGCTGCCAGCGGCTTCTGCTGCTGCCAGCCGGCGGCGGCCTTCAGGCCTCCGGGCGAGTACTCCAGCCGGTAGTGCGCGGCGATCAGCCCGATCGCCGCAACCCAGCTGTTGATCGGGCTTTTTTCGCCGTCGTCGGCGTCCGCCTGCGGTTCCTGTATCACCTGGCTCATGGCTGGATCTCCACTTGCTGAATGGTCTGGTTATCCAGAGCAAAGGCACTGCGAATATGGCCGGTGCTGTACAGACAGTCCAGCTGCAGGGTGCGCAACTGGGCGATGGTCTGCTGCTCGGTAAAACGTGACTGGTAAATTTCCTGCTCGGCGTTCAACACGTCCAGCAGCTGACGGGTACCTAACTCCAGGTACTGTTGCTGATACAATTCGCGGGTTTTCTGGCCCAGCGCCTGCTGGCGTGCCTGGATCGCCAGGGTGGTGCTGAGGCTGAGCGCCTCATTCTGCGACGCGCTCAGCTGCTGACGCGCCTGCAGGCGGGCGGAGCGCACCTGGGCGTTGGCGGCTTCCAGCGTATGCTGGGCGGCGTTGCGTGTGGCGTCCAGCCCGCCGCCCTGGTACAGCGGCATCTCCACTCTCAGGTTGGCGGAGTACTGGGTGCGATCGATGGTGGCGCTGTTCGGATACTTATCGTTAAGGTAGTGGGTGACCGTCGGCTCCAGCGAGATGGTCGGCATGCGCTGGGCGTTGGCGTAATCGACGCCGGCCTGCGCTTTATTGGCCGCCGCCCAGGCCGCCAGCACCGTCGGGATCAGCCGGTCATCCGGCTGCATCACCTGGCAGGCGTTCTGCAGTTTTTTCGGAAAATCGTCGCTGACTTTATTGACCGCCTGCCAGCCGAGATAGGTGGCCAGGGTGGCGCGCCAGCGGTCGAGGTTGGCACGGTACTGCATTAAGGTCGCCCGTGCGCCTTCGATACGGGTGTTGGTCTGCACCACGTCGGAGAGCGAGCTGGCCCCTTCATCGTTGCGCTGCTGCGCCAGGCCGCCGATGCTGTTGAGTGAATCTAACTGCTGCTGGGCAATGTTGACCAGCTGCTGATAACCCTGCACCTGGACTAAGGCAGCGGCGGTATCGTGGCCAATTTTATCGATGGACACCAGTACGTTAGCCTGCTGCTGCGCCACGCCTGCACTGGCGGAACGCACCGAGCTGTCGACTTTGCCAAAGTCATACAGCATCTGTGAAATGGATAACACCAGGCCGGGGCTGTAGCCGTGGCCGGCGTAGTTGTTGGCAATGCTGTTGTTAATGCCGCCGCTAATCTGCGGATAGTATTTGGAGCGGGCGTAGTTCACCTGCTCGTCCTGCTCAAACAGTTTTCCCACCTGTTCGGCAATATCAGGGTGCCACTGCACGGCGCGCTGCACCGCCTGGCTGATGTTCAGCGTCGGTGGGCTTTTATCCTGAAACTGCTCGGGGACCACGCCGGTCAGGCTGGGCAGATCCTGCTGGGGGACTAAACGATTGGCGCTGATGCGCGCGGGGGAGTCTTCATCCAGCGCTTCGGCGAAGGCTGAATGGTAAGGAATAAGTGCGCCGGTCAGCATCAGAAGGGCTGCCGCGCTGCGTTTACCGTGACGAAATCTTGACGTCATTGTTTTTCCTGTTTGCTGTTGTTGCTGTCTGACGTGTTGCCCTTTGATACGGCCAGGTACTTTTTTGTCATGTAACAATCCCAATTACTCCTTCAGCTAACCCTTAACAGGAAACAGGGGACCGGCGGCAGTCGCCACCGGCCCCTGGCAAATCCTTAGCGGCACGTCCCTGTGCCCGTTTTCATCCTCACCCCGCCGTTAAGACACGGTGTTGTTCTGCTGCTGTAACAACTCTTCCAGGGTAACGGTGGCGTTCTCCAGCGTGACCAGTTCGGTAGAGCTGAACTGGGTGCCGTCGGTGCCGTCACGGTCGATGGAGACCACGGTGTTGCCGTCTTTGTGTTCCACAGAGACGAAGTTACCGATGGTATCCGCTGAACCATCCCAGCCTTCGAGCAGCTCGGAGACATCGATGTGGTCCTGACCGACGGTAAAGTCGGTAATGGTATCCACGCCGTTGCCACCCGTGGCGTCCTCTGCATCCAGCAGATGGAACACCACGGTATCCGCGCCGCCACCGAGGGTGAAGGTGTCGTCGTAAGCACTGCCGCTGAGCTGGTCAGCTGCATCGGTGCCGGTGAGGGTCTGAGCCAGATCCACCGTCAGCGTCTCCGCAGTTGTCGTGCCGTTGGCCTCGGTCAGGCTGAACTCGAACACTTCCTTCTGAGTGATATCCGCTGCTGCGATACCCTCATTCAGCGCATAGCTGTAAGAGCCGTCTGCGTTGATAGTCAGTGTGCCGTACAGGCCGTCAACCGTGGTTGCGGTGGTACCCGTTTCGCTGAGCGTCGTGCCGCCGATCGCCAGGGTGCTGCCGGTATGGTCCGCAGTGTCGCCACTGTGAACGTTGCCGGTAACCGTGGTGGTGGTCTGCAGCGCGCTGGCGGTCACGAGGCTGTCCGCATCCAACGAGTCTGTGTCGGTTGACAGCAGACTGAAGCTGGTGGCGCTTGCTCCGTGGGTCAGCGTGATATTCAGCGTTGCGGTGCTGGTGCCGTTGTTTGGCGTGGTGATGACGTAGGTAAAGTGCTCCGTACCTGTCGCCAGCGCCGCGTTAACACCGGAAGTCAGGGTGTAGGTGTAAGTACCGTCTGACTTAATTACCAGCGTACCGTGGGCACCGGCAATGGTGGTGCCCGCAGCCGTGACCGCCGTACCGTTGACCGAGGTCACCGCGGTTCCCGTCGGGATGTTGCCCGCCGCAGAACTGGTGTCGTTGGTCAGAACGTTGCCGCTGCTGGTGTTGCCAGTGCCGGTCAGTTCTGTGGTGGTACGGTCATTGCTGGTGGTGATGGTGTTATTCATCAGCAGCGTGACGTTGGTACTGACGGCACCCATCACCACCGCGTACTGACCGGAGGTCAGCGTGACGGAGTGAGCGGCACCGGTGCTGCTGTTGCCCAGGTTAATCAGCGTGGCCGTCAGCGAAACGTAGTTCGATGCACGGTCATACACTTCCCACTGGTTAGAGGTCGCGTTGAACTTGTACACCACCAGGTCTTCCGTCAGCGTACCGACGCTCAACAGACTGGTCAGTTTACCGACCAGGTCAAGGGTACGCGTCGAACCTGCACCCACGCTCAGGCTGAGGTACTGGTTGGCGTTCAGCAGGCTGAGGTTCAGCACGTTGCCCAGACCGACGTTCGCCAGCGAGCTACCGCTCACGCTGGTGATTGCGGTGGTCACCGGCGCGGACAGGGTGGTGGTGTAATTCAGCGTTGCCGCATCATTTGCCGCCACCACGTTAATCACACCGAGCACCGTACCGGCTGCGGAGGTGTGGTTAGCCGGGTCAGTCTGCGTTACCGACAGCGTTGCCCCGGTGGTCTGCGCCGCGTTCAGCGTGACGCTGAACGTGCCGTTAGCCAGCACCGTACCGGTACCGAGTATGGTACCCCCGGCGTTTTTCACCGTGACCGTATCGCCGGCTTCGCCGCTACCGGTGATCACCAGCCCGTTGGCAGAGATGGCGAGGTTAGTCGGCGCATCCGGGGTGGTGACATCGGCCGCGGTATAGCTGGCGGTCGGTGAGGTGTGGTTCGCCGGGTCGGTCTGCGTCACTGTCAGAACCTGACCGTTGAGCTGAGCCGCGCTCAGACCTACGGAGAAGCTGCCGTCAGCCAGAACCACCGTGGTGCCGAGAATGGCACCCGCAGCGGTTTTGACCGTTACCGTATCACCGGCTTCACCACGCCCGCTCAACGTCAGACCGTTGACAGAGAGCGCGAGGTTGGTCGGTGCATCCGGCGTGGTGACGTCGGCCGCGGTGTAGCTGGCGGCTGGCGACACGTGGTTAACCGGATCGGTCTGGGTCACCGACAGGACCTGACCGTTCAGCTGAGCCGGGCTCAGCGTCGCGGAGAAGGTGCCGTCAGCGGCCACCAGGGCGGTGCCCAGGGTGACGCCTGCCGCCGATTTCACCAGCACCGTATCGCCCGCTTCGCCACGGCCGGTCAGGATCAGACCGTTAGTGGAGAGCGCGAGGTTGGTCGGCGCATCCGGCGTGGTGATGTCGGCTGCGTTAACGGTGCCCGCCGGTGACACGTGCAGTGCCGGGTCGGTCTGGGTGACCGACAGCACCTGGCCGTTCAGCTGAGCCGGGCTCAGCGTTGCGGTGAAGGTGCCATCAGCCAGCACCAGCGCGGTGCCCAGCGTTACGCCAGCTGCGTTTTTCACGGTGACGGTGTCGCCCGCTTCGCCACGTCCGGTCAGCGTGATGCCGTTGGCCGCCAGCACGAGGTTGGTCGGCGCATCCGGGGTAATCACGTCGGCAGCGGTATAGCTGGCGGCCGGTGACACGTGGTTAGCCGGGTCGGTCTGGGTAACCGACAGCACCTGGCCGTTCAGCTGAGCCGGGCTCAGCGTCGCGGTGAAGGTGCCGTCAGCCAGCACCAGCGCGGTGCCCAGCGTGGTGCCTGCTGCGTTCTTCACGATGACGGTATCGCCCGCTTCGCTCGTCAGCCAGCACCAGCGCGGTGCCCAGCGTGGTGCCTGCTGCGTTCTTCACGATGACGGTATCGCCCGCTTCGCCACGTCCGGTCAGCGTGATGCCGTTGGCCGTCAGGGCGAGGTTGGTCGGTGCGTCCGGCGTGGTGATGTCGGCCGCGGTGACGCTGCCCGCCGGTGAAACGTGCAGCGCCGGGTCGGTCTGGGTGACCGACAGCACCTGGCCGTTCAGCTGAGCCGGGCTCAGCGTCGCGGTGAAGGTGCCGTCAGCCAGCACCAGCGCGGTGCCCAGCGTGGTGCCTGCTGCGTTCTTCACGATGACGGTATCGCCCGCTTCGCGCCATTATCTTCGGCCTGGCGCTGCTGTTCAGTAACTAACCGACAGCACCTGGCCGTTCAGCTGAGCCGGGCTCAGCGTCGCGGTGAAGGTGCCGTCAGCCAGCACCAGCGCGGTGCCCAGCGTGGTGCCTGCTGCGTTCTTCACGATGACGGTATCGCCCGCTTCGCCACGTCCGGTCAGCGTGATGCCGTCTGCCGCCAGCGCGAGGTTGGTCGGCGCGTCCGGGGTGGTCACGTCGGCCGCGGTGACGCTGCCAGCCGGTGACACGTGCAGCGCCGGGTCGGTCTGGGTGACCGACAGCACCTGGCCGTTCAGCTGAGCCGGGCTCAGCGTCGCGGTAAAGGTGCCGTCAGCCGCCACGACCGTGGTGCCGAGGGTGACGCCTGCCGCAGACTTCACGGTAATGGTGTCGCCCGCTTCGCCACGTCCGGTCAGCGTGATGCCGTTGGCCGCCAGCGTGAGGCCGGTTGGTGCGTCCGGGGTGGTCACGTCGGCCGCGGTGTAGCTGGCCGGCTGCGAGACCTGCCCCACCGGATCGGTCTGGATGACCGACAGCACCTGGCCGTTCAGCTGAGCCGGGCTCAGCGTCGCGGTGAAGGTGCCGTCGGACAGGACCAGCCCGGTACCGAGGGTGACACCGGTCAGCGATTTCACGGTGATGGTGTCGCCCGCTTCGCCGCGTCCGCTCAGCGTCAGCCCGTCAGCAGACAGCGTCAGCGCCGTCGGTGCATCCGGGGAGGTGCTGTCGGAAGCGGTGATGCCGGCCGCCGGTGAAACGTGCAGCGCCGGATCGGTCTGGGTGACGCTCAGGACCTGTCCGTTCAGCTGAGCGGCGCTCAGGCCTACGGAGAAGGTGCCATCCGCCAGCACAATCGTGGTCCCCAGCGAGACGCCCGCCGCCGTTCTCACGGTAACGGTATCGCCCGCTTCGCCACGTCCGGTCAGGGTCAGACCGTCAGGGGAGAGCGCCAGGTTAGTTGGCGCATCCGGGGTGGTCACGTCGGCCGCGGTGTACGGTGTAGCAGCGGAAACGTGGCCCACCGGATCGGTCTGGGTGACCGACAGCACCTGGCCGTTGAGCTGGGCAGAACCCAGCGTCACGGAGAAGGAGCCGTTGGCCGCGACCAGCGCGGTGCCCAGCGTGACGCCGGCAGCCGATTTCACGATGACGGTGTCGCCCGCTTCGCCGGTACCGGTTAATACCAGCCCGTTCGCGGAGAGTGCGGTCACCACCGGTGCATCCGGCGTGGTGATGTCCGCCGCCGTGTAAGGGGCAACCGGTGAGACGTGCAGCGCCGGGTCGGTCTGGGTGACGCTCAGAACCTGTCCGTTAAGCTGAGCGGCGCTCAGACCTACGGAGAAGGTGCCGTCAGCCAGCACAACCGCGGTGCCCAGCGTCACGCCGGCGGCCGATTTCACGGTAACGGTATCACCCGCTTCGCCACGCCCGGTCAGCGTCAGGCCATCTGCAGACAGCGCGAGGTTAGTCGGCGCATCCGGGGTGGTGACGTCGGCCGCGGTGTATGGCGTTGCCGCAGAGATATGACCTACCGGATCGGTCTGGGTAACAGACAGGACCTGGCCGTTCAGCTGAGCCGGGCTCAGGGTGGCGGACCAGCTGCCGTCAGCCAGCACAATCGCGGTGCCCAGCGTAATGCCGGCAGCCGATTTCACGTTAACGGTGTCGCCCGCTTCGCCGGTACCGGTTAACACCAGCCCGTTGACGGAGAGTGCGGTCACTACCGGTGCGTCCGGCGTGGTGACGTCGGCAGCCGTGTAGCTGGCCGCTGGTGAGACGTGCAGCGCCGGATCGGTCTGGGTGACGTTCAGCACCTGACCGTTAAGCTGAGCGGCGCTCAGTTCCACGGAGAAGGTGCCGTCAGCCAGCACAACCGTGGTGCCCAGCGTCACGCCGGCGGCCGATTTCACGGTAACGGTATCACCCGCTTCGCCACGACCGGTCAGCACCAGGCCGTTGGCAGACAACGCAAGGTTAGTCGGCGCATCAGGCGTGGTGACGTCTGCGGCGGTGTATGGCGTTGCCGCAGAGATATGGCCTGCCGGGTCAGTCTGGGTAACGCTCAGGACCTGACCGTTCAGCTGAGCAGGGCTCAGATTCACGGAGAAGGTGCCATCAGCGCCGACCTGGACGGTGCCCAGCGTGGTACCTGCAGCATTTTTCACCACTACCGTGTCGCCCGCTTCACCGGTACCGGTTAATACCAGACCGTTGGCGGAGAGCGCGGTTACCACCGGTGCATCCGGCGTGATGGTATCGGCCGCGTTCAGCGTGGCAGAGGCGGAGACGTGCCCAACCGGGTCAGTCTGGCTGACGGACAGAACCTGACCGTTCAACTGAGCGGCGCTCAGTTCCACGGAGAAGGTGCCATCGGCCAGAACGGTTGCGGTGCCCAGAATGGCGCCGGCAGCCGACTTCACGGTGACGATATCGCCCGCTTCACCCCGTCCGCTCAGGAACAGCCCGTTATCGGACAGAACCAGATTGGTCGGTGCATCCGGCGTGGTGATATCCGCAGCCGTGGTGGTGCCCGCCGGAGAGGTATGGCCTGCCGGGTCGGTCTGGGTGACGCTCAGGACCTGGCCGTTCAGCTGAGCGGCGCTCAGATTCACGGAGAAGGTGCCGTTGCTGGCCACCAGAGCGGTACCCAGTGCCGTGCCAGCCGCGTTGCGGACGGTGACGGTATCGCCGGCTTCACCGTTACCGGTGAGCACCAGTCCGTTGGCGGAAACGGCGAGGTCAGTTGGCGCATCCGGGGTAGTGATATCCTCCGCGATAACGTTGGCCGCCGGAGAGGTCAGTCCGGCCGCGTCGGTCTGGGTCACGGTCAGCGTTTCACCGTTGGCCTGCGCCGGCGACAGAATCACACTGAAGGTGCCGTCGGTATCTACCTGAGTGGTAACGAGCAGCGTACCGCTGGCGTTTCTCACCGTTACCGTGGCGCCAGGCTCACCGAGACCGGTCAGTCGGGTTCCCTCCTCAATCACGTCGAGGTTGGTCGGCGCGTCCGGCGTGGTGGTGTCATTGGCCGTGGTGGTCGCGGCAGGTGAGACGTGGCCAACCGGGTCGGTCTGGGTCACGCTCAGCACCTGGCCGTTCAGCTGGGCGCCGCTCAGCGTGACGCTGAAGGTGCCGTCTGCCGCCACGGTGCTGAAGCCGAGCGTACTGCCGGCGGCATTTTTCACCGTCACCACGTCACCTGCTTCACCCCGTCCGGTGAGGATCAGACCGTTATCTGACAGCAACAGATCCGTCGGTGCGTCAGGTGTCGTAATGTCCAGAGCCGTGACCGTGGCTGCCGGAGAGTAGAGGTTCGCCCCCGTGTTCTGCACGCTAACGTACAGGACTTCACCGTTCACCTGAGGTGAATCAAGCGTGACGGTAAAGCCGCCGCTTATCAGCAGAACAGCAGTGCCGACGGTAACACCCGCGGCATTTTTAACCACGATGGTTGTGGACAGCAGGCCTGCGGTTTCAGCCCTACCGGTGACGGTAAGACCATCTGGGGAGACCTGCAGATCGGTCGGCGCATCCAGAGAGAACGGACCTGGCGACGTTACCGGTGTCACCGGTGAGCTGAGGCCAGCTGCATCGGTCAGCACCACGTTGACCACCAGGCCTTGATCCTGCGGTTCGGTCAGAATGATGGTGAAGCTACCGTTGGCTTCGACGCTACCCGTACCGATCAGGTTGTTACTGGCGTCACGCACCGTCACCGTGGTCCCCGCTTCCCCTCTGCCGGTCAGGGTTACCCCGTCGTCGGCGATATTGAGGTTAGTCGGTGAGTCCGGGTTGGTGGTGTCGTCAGCGGTGTAGCTGGCTGCCGGTGAAACATGGCCGACCGGATCGGTCTGGGTCACGGTCAGCACCTGGCCGTTCAGCTGCGCGGTGGTCAGCGCCAGCGTGAAGTTACCGTCAGCATCCACGGTTATCACGGCCGGGTCAGTGGTCAGCGCGTTGCCGTTGGCACCATGAACGATAATGGTGTTACCCGCTTCGCCACGACCGGTCAGCACGACGCCGGTGGCGTCAAGCGCCAGATCGGTTGGTGCATCCGGGGTGGTGGTATCCGTAGCATCCACCGTGGCCGGCGTAGAGGTTTGGCCCTCGCCGTCGGTCAGCGTCACGGCGAGTGTTTCACCGTTGGTCTGAGCCGGGTTGAGGGTGACGCTGAAGCTGCCGTCAGACTGCACGATAGCCGTACCCAGTATCACCGTACCCAGCGCGTTGGTGACGTTAACGGTGGTGCCCGCTTCGCCACGTCCGGTAACGAGAGTACCGGTATCGTCAATGGCTACCCCGGTTGGTGCGTCCGGTGTAGTGATATCGACGGCGGTAATGGCGGTGGACGGTGAGACGTGGCCAGCCGGATCGGTCTGGGTCACGGTCAGCGTTTCACCGTTCAGCTGCGCGGTAAGCAGCGTCAGGCTGAAGGTGCCGTCTCCGTTTACGGTGACCGGCGATGGATCGGTGGTCAGCACAATGCCGTTGGCATCGCGAACCAGGATCGTATCGCCCGGCTCACCTTTACCGCTCAGCACGATGCCGAAGGCATCAAACGTCAGGTCGGTCGGCGCATCCGGGGTGGTGGTATCAGCGGCGGTAACGGTGTATGCCGGCGAAACATGGCCTACGCCGTCGGTCAGCGTGACGTCAAGCGCCTGACCGTTAGTCTGAGCCGGGCTCAGGGTTACGGTAAAGCTGCCGTCGGCCAGCACGGTGCCGGTACCGATGACACCGCCCTGGGCGTTGGTGACGTTAACGGTGGTGCCCGGTTCGCCACGGCCGGTTACTTCGGTGCCCGCGTCGTTGATTGCCACGCCGGTAGGTGCATCCGGTGTTTCCGTATCATCGGCGAGGTAAGACGCAGCCGGTGACACGTGTCCAACCGGATCGGTCTGGGTCACGGTCAGGGTCTGGCCGTTCAGCTGAGCGCTGTCCAGGGTCAGGCTAAAGCTGCCGTCCGCTTCTACGATCACCGGTGACGGGATGGTGGTCAGAACGTTACCGTCTGCACCGTGAACGATGATGGTATCGCCCGCTTCGCCGCGACCGGTCAGCACGGTGCCGCTAGCGTCAAGCGCCAGATCGGTCGGTGCATCCGGCGTGGTGGTGTCAGGTGCGGTAATCACCGGTGACGGTTGGGAGATATGGCCGACGCCGTCGATCAGGCCCACGGTCAGCTCTTCGCCGTTGGTCAGAGGCGTTGGCAGGGTGACCGAGAAGGTGCCGTCCGCCAACACGGTGGAGTTGGCAATACTGTTGCCCAGCGCGTTATAGACGATAACCGTGGTACCTGGCTCGCCTTTACCGGTGATCACGCTGCCGGTATCGTCGATCGCCACGTCGGTTGGTGCATCCGGCGTAAGGATATCCTCGGCGACGATGGTCTCTGACGCTGAGGTATGTCCTGCCGGGTCGGTCTGGGTCACGGTCAGGGTTTCACCGTTGAGCTGCGCGGATGGCAGGGTCAGGGTGAAGGTTCCGTCTGGTGCCACGGTGACAACGGCTGGCGTGGTGGAGACCACGTTACCTTTTGCATCATGCACGACGATGGTATCGCCTGCTTCGCCGCGGCCGGTCAGTATCAGGCCGGTGGCATCAAGCGCCAGGTCGGTCGGTGCATCCGGCGTGGTGGTATCCGGTGCGTCAACCTCTCCTGCCGGTGAGATATGGTTCGCGCCGTCGGTCAGAGTGACGGTCAACGATTCGCCGTTGGTCTGAGCCGGGCTGATCGCCACGGTGAAGCTGCCGTCTGAGTCAACGGTGGCTGAACCGATCTGGTTACCCAGTGCGTCATAAACCTTAGCGATGGTGCCCGCTTCGCCCTGGCCCGTTACCACCGTACCGCTGTCGTTAATTTCCACGGCGGTTGGTGCATCCGGGGTGACGGTATCGAGAGCGGTCACGCTGCCCGGCTGCGATACATGATTGGCCGGGTCGGTCTGGGTGATGGTCAGTTGTTCGCCGTTGATCTGTGCGGCAGGCAGGGTGATCGAGAAGGTCCCGTCATCTGCTACCACATCGCTGGCAATCACGTTACCGTTCGGGCCATAAACCTTAACGGTGTTACCCGCTTCGCCTTTGCCGGTCAACACCAGGCCTGCAGCATCCAGCAGCAGATCGGTCGGCGCATCCGGCGTAATGTTATCCGGGGCGTTATAGGTGGTTGGATCGGAAGTGTTATTTGCCGCATCGATCAGCGTAACGCTCAGCGTTTCACCATTCTGCTGCGCGGCGTTTAGGGTGACGGAGAAGGTACCATCATCTTCCACGACAGAGGTGCCCAGCAGAGCACCGGTGGCGCTGCGTACATTCACCGTCGCGCCTGGTTCGCCGTTACCGGTCAGAATCAGACCACTGACAGAGAGCGCAAGGCCGGTTGGTGCGTCAGGGGCATCGGCATCTGCATCTGCATCGGCATCCGCATCTGCATCTGCATCGGCGTCGGCGTCGGCATCGGCATCGGCGTCAGCATCGGCATCCGCGTCCGCATCTGCATCGGCATCGGCATCGGCGTCAGCATCGGCATCCGCATCGGCGTCGGCATCGGCATCGGCGTCAGCATCCGCATCGGCGTCGGCATCGGCGTCCGCATCGGCGTCGGCGTCGGCATCGGCATCGGCATCGGCGTCAGCATCGGCATCCGCGTCCGCATCTGCATCGGCATCGGCGTCAGCATCGGCGTCGGCATCGGCATCGGCGTCAGCATCCGCATCGGCGTCAGCATCGGCGTCAGCATCCGCATCGGCGTCCGCATCCGCATCCGCATCGGCATCCGCATCGGCGTCGGCATCGGCGTCAGCATCCGCATCGGCATCGGCGTCGGCATCGGCGTCGGCGTCGGCATCCGCATCGGCGTCAGCATCCGCATCGGCATCGGCGTCCGCATCGGCATCGGCGTCAGCATCCGCATCGGCATCAGCGTCCGCATCCGCGTCGGCATCCGCATCGGCGTCAGCATCCGCATCGGCGTCGGCATCCGCATCGGCGTCGGCATCCGCATCGGCGTCGGCGTCGGCATCGGCATCGGCATCCGCATCGGCGTCGGCATCCGCATCCGCATCGGCATCGGCATCCGCATCGGCGTCCGCATCGGCATCCGCATCGGCATCGGCATCGGCGTCGGCATCGGCATCGGCATCGGCGTCGGCATCGGCATCGGCATCGGCGTCGGCATCCGCATCGGCGTCAGCGTCGGCATCGGCATCCGCGTCGGCATCCGCATCGGCATCGGCATCCGCATCCGCATCGGCGTCGGCATCGGCATCGGCATCCGCATCGGCGTCCGCATCCGCATCCGCATCGGCATCCGCATCGGCGTCCGCATCCGCATCCGCGTCGGCATCCGCATCGGCATCCGCATCGGCATCCGCATCGGCATCCGCATCGGCATCGGCGTCAGCATCGGCGTCAGCATCGGCATCAGCATCGGCATCAGCATCGGCATCAGCATCGGCGTCCGCATCGGCGTCGGCGTCCGCATCGGCATCGGCATCGGCATCGGCATCGGCATCGGCGTCAGCATCGGCATCCGCGTCCGCATCGGCATCGGCATCGGCATCGGCATCCGCATCGGCGTCGGCATCGGCATCGGCATCGGCATCGGCATCGGCATCGGCATCGGCATCGGCGTCCGCATCGGCATCCGCATCGGCGTCGGCATCGGCGTCAGCATCCGCATCCGCGTCGGCATCGGCATCGGCATCGGCCATCCGCGTGCATCGGCATCGGCATCGGCGTCCGCATCGGCATCCGCATCGGCGTCGGCATCGGCGTCAGCATCCGCATCCGCGTCGGCATCGGCATCGGCATCGGCATCGGCATCGGCGTCCGCATCGGCGTCGGCATCCGCATCGGCGTCGGCATCCGCATCCGCGTCGGCGTCAGCATCCGCATCCGCATCGGCGTCGGCGTCGGCGTCGGCATCCTCCGCATCGGCGTCGGCATCCGCATCGGCGTCGGCATCCGCATCCGCGTCGGCGTCAGCATCCGCATCCGCATCGGCGTCGGCGTCGGCGTCGGCATCGGCATCGGCATCGGCATCGGCGTCCGCATCGGCGTCCGCATCCGCATCCGCGTCGGCATCGGCGTCGGCGTCGGCATCCGCATCGGCGTCCGCATCCGCATCGGCGTCAGCATCCGCATCCGCGTCGGCATCGGCATCGGCGTCCGCATCCGCATCGGCGTCGGCATCCGCATCCGCGTCGGCGTCAGCATCCGCATCCGCATCCGCATCGGCGTCGGCGTCGGCATCGGCATCGGCATCGGCGTCGGCGTCGGCATCCGCATCCGCATCGGCATCCGCGTCAGCATCCGCATCGGCGTCAGCATCGGCATCGGCGTCCGCATCCGCATCGGCATCGGCATCGGCGTCAGCATCGGCATCGGCGTCAGCATCGGCATCGGCGTCCGCATCCGCATCGGCGTCCGCATCCGCATCGGCATCGGCATCGGCATCCGCATCGGCGTCGGCATCGGCATCGGCATCGGCGTCCGCATCGGCATCGGCATCGGCATCGGCGTCAGCATCCGCATCGGCGTCAGCATCCGCATCCGCATCGGCGTCGGCATCGGCATCGGCGTCAGCATCGGCATCCGCATCGGCGTCGGCATCGGCATCGGCGTCAGCATCGGCATCCGCATCGGCGTCCGCATCCGCATCGGCATCCGCATCGGCGTCGGCATCCGCATCGGCGTCGGCATCGGCATCGGCGTCCGCATCCGCATCGGCATCGGCGTCGGCATCGGCATCGGCATCCGCATCCGCATCCGCGTCGGCATCAGCATCGGCATCGGCATCGGCATCGGCATCCGCATCGGCGTCAGCGTCCGCATCGGCATCCGCATCGGCGTCAGCGTCAGCGTCCGCATCGGCGTCGGCGTCCGCATCAGCATCCGCATCGGCGTCTGAGTCAGCATCGGCATCCGCATCTGCGTCGGCATCGCTGTCAGCATCGGCATCGCTGTCGGAATCAGAGTCACTATCTGAGTCAGCATCGCTATCAGCGTCAGCATCACTGTCGGCGTCTGCGTCGCTGTCGGAATCGGAGTCGCTGTCCGAATCGGAGTCGCTGTCGGAATCGGAGTCGCTGTCGGAATCGGAGTCGCTGTCGGAGTCTGAGTCGCTGTCGGAGTCTGAGTCGCTGTCGCTGTCGCTGTCGGAGTCTGAGTCACTGTCGGAATCGGAATCGCTGTCCGCATCGGAATCGGCGTCCGCATCGGAGTCGCTGTCGGAGTCCGAGTCGGAATCACTTTCGTTGTTAGTGTCGTTGTTGTCGCTATTCGATCCGCCAAGGCCGAGGGCCATGGCGCCGCCGCCCAGCAGGCCGGCACCGAGGAACGACAGACCGGCAGCATAGTTGCTGGATGCTTCGCCACCCAGCAGGCCTTCGATGCCGGCAATGGATGTGAAGTGGAAGCCGGTCGCGGGATCTTCAACCCACCAGAGTGCGCCCTGGCCATCCTCGATCACTAAGTCGCTGATATTGCCCTGGGCATCAGCGACAAAGAAGTTCTGCAGTACGACTTTTTCGCCTGAATGTAGCGTTACGATCAAATCATTCCCGGAGCGGGTTGTGGCCGCGATATCGGCTCGCTCCAGGTTAAGCTTTACAACGCTGGGAGAGTTCAGCGTGACCGTTTCACCATTGATGGTGTTGGTCGCGCCGCTCTCCTTTCCGGTTACAGCTATGTTGTTCATAAACTTTTACTCCCATGAGGATTGGGCATTTGGCAGCGGAGAAGGCCCCGAGACAAATCGTTTACTTATTTGACTACGTGATGAAAAGACGTCATGCCTTGTTTTTATTAACCGTTCAAACTGTTAATTTTTATATGAAACTTAACTTTTAAAGGGCGATGAAAAACCACAGCCCGACAACTCCCTTTGCTGAATTCGTTAAACTGGTTTGACCGGTTACTCCTTTAGTAAACAGACAAGACGCTGCCGCCCCAGTTAAGGGGCATAAAAAAACAGGGTCCGGATCATTATTCCGGTTAGTTATAATTACATCTTCTTTTTATAATACTGACTTTCCATAGTCAGCTTGCTGCTAATACCGGGATATTACCGGGCTCCCAGACAAACCCCTGAACACCAGAAATATCGAAGGGTAATAAAATCTCTTTAAACTGATTATTTTCAACGCCATCGACAATCACCCCCTTACAGTAGGGGATCACATGTTCAATGATATTGCCGAAGGTATGGCTCTCGCCGTAGCGCCAGAAGAAGTTCTTATTGATCTTGACGTATTCAAAGTTGCCGTTGATCACCGTCACCAGGCTGGAGTTGCCCGCGCCGAAATGATCCAGCCACAGCGGGCAGTGGCGTGACAGCCGCTGCAGCATTTTCTCGCCACCCGGGGTGTTGAGATGGGAATACTCTTCGCTGATTTCAAAACGCAGCCTGCCGAGGGTGGAGGTGCGGCGGGTGACGTCACTGCTGCTTAACACGTGTTCGGCGATATCGGCGTCAACGTTGACGGAGATCAGCGGCGGCAGCAGGCTGCCACGGGTCAGTCGGTCAACGGTCTCCAGCTGCTCTTCAAACAGGGCAATGCGCTGGCGGGCCGAAGCGGGGAACAAAGGAGTACCGTGCCCGTCGCTCAGGGCATCATTACCACGGGCGAGATCGACGTGAGTCAAAAGCTCAAAGGCAAATAGGTTTCCCGTCTGCGTATAGATGGGTTCAAGGACAAACTGCTCATTATCAGGTTTTACATTCATACTTCTGTTCTTTCCCGTGCCCAAAGAGTTAGTTGACCTGATGGATAGTGGTTTTCCATGCGCCCGCAGACACGGAGCCCACTGAAAGTGCCATTTATAGGTAAATTTGAGCTTAGTCATTTAATTCAGGCAATTGAAATTGGTTTAAATGTGATTGCAAGGGTGTTTTGATAGTTGATTCCTATCATTAGCTGCCATATGGAAACAATCACCGATGTTGATTTGAGATTAGTCTCACTTATCGGTGGTTGTGGTGGAGGAGGGAGGGGCTTAAGGAGTAATTAAATGAAATTCATGGCTTTTTTCAATTAAGAAAGGCTTAACATTTAGTCGACAATTGATGCCTAATTAAGATTAATCCTAATTTTGGCGGTATTGATAAGTTTTTCTACCCTTTTTTTGTCGTAATTCTGATGTTTTTTTGTTCGGGTTTCGTGTTGCTCAAGTGTGAAAATAGTAAAAAAACTAATTTTTCAAACGGTATTTTTATGTAAAAATGTGATTAATGTCACATTAATTTGGCTTAAATAAACAAATTTGCTTTAAATTCAACGATGAGTGATGAGGTGGTGTTAAAGGATGGTCCGCGTGTCATAGACCATTTTTAACGCTGTGTGAAATTATTTTTTACATTTTTAAATAAGTAAATCTTGTGGTTATTGTCACTTTTTGGCGTTAATTATCACCTGAGGTCATTAACGCTGCTGCCTGGCATGCCGATGCTTCAGCCACCGCCGGGCACCCCAAACCAGCCCGACGACCAACAATAGCCAGACCAGATGTTTAAGATGATGCTCGAGCTGGTGGAGCCAGGGGGCAATCACGCCACCGGCGAAATAGCCCAGCGAGACAAAGAGAAAGGCCCACAGTGCGGCACCGCACAGGTTAAGCAACAGAAAGCGGCGCGGCGCAAGGCGGCTGGCACCGATGATCAGTGGGCCAATGAGGCGCAGGCCGTACATAAAGCGTACGCCGACAACGAACAGCACCGGCCGTTGATGGATCAACCTGTTGGCTCGTTCAATATGCTGCTGATGCCGCGTAAGCCGTTGCAGCAGGGATTCACCGTAGTAGCGGCCGATAAAGAACAGCGCGGTGTCGCCGAGCACGCCCCCGCACATCGCGGTGAGCACCACCCAGCCGTAGCGTAGCAGGCCTTCATGGGCGGCTACGCCGCCAAGCAGGGTAAAGGTTTCGCCTTCGGCCAGGCAGCCGATAAACAGCGCCCAGTAGCCGTACTGTGAAATAAGCGTATTAACATCGATCGGCACAATGAGACTCCCATGGATTTTCAGACGACTCAGTTTAGGCGTTAATTCGCGCGTCCGGGCAATACCCTCTGCGGGAGATTATTTCTTATTGTTACTGAACCGCTTACTGATATTTATGCGTTGCCGCACAATAAAGCGTGGCGGCCTGCTTATACTTACCCTGATGCCGCCCGAAAAACAGACCGCTGGCGGTTCGTTGTTCAGAGGAGTGAAGATATGAACCATGTATGGGGACTTCTTGCGCATCCGAATCGTGAGATGCGTGACATTAAGCAGGAAAATGAAACGCTGTCACACCACTTTACCCATCACGTGCTGTTAATGGCGCTGATTCCGGTGATCTGTGCCTTTATTGGCACCACCCAGATTGGCTGGAACGTCGGGGCCGGTGACAATATTCTGTTATCCTTTTCCAGCGCGCTGGGCCTGGCGGTGCTGTTCTATGCGCTGATGCTGGCCGGGGTGGCGGTGATGGGCCGGGTGATCTGGTGGATGGCGCGTGACTATCCGCAGCGGCCCTCGCTGCGCCACTGTATGGTCTTTGCCGGCTACGTGGCGACGCCGCTGTTCCTCAGCGGCCTGGTGGCGCTCTACCCGCTGGTGTGGCTGTGTGCGCTGGTCGGTACGCTGGCGCTGGCTTATACCGGTTATCTGCTGTACGTCGGCATCCCGCAGTTTCTCAGTATTGACCGGGAAGAGAGCCTGCGCCTGTCCGGTTCAACGCTGGCGATCGGCGTGCTGGTGCTGGAGGTGTTGCTGGCGCTGACCGTCATCATGTGGGGCTACGGTTATCAGCTGTTCTGACCGCTGTGCCGCCGGCCCGGCCGGCGGCAGTTGGTTACGCCCGGAAACGAATAATTCGTAGGAAAAGTCTGGGGTTGCGGCGTATTATTCCTGCGCCAGCCCCATCAAACCCGGTTTTTATGATGCGTGGCGGCGTGTGTACCCCACACCTGAACAACCAGCCGTTAAGTCCCTAACCGATGCCTGCAAAAATTCGTTTATCTCTGTTAAGCCTCGCCATGTTGTTTTCAGCCCAGGGGATGCTGCCCTCTGCCATGGCCCGTACCGCGCCGGTTGAATTAAAAACGGCCGCTCAGCCGGAAATTGCCTCCGGCAGCGCGATGATCGTTGACCTGAATAACGGCAACGTTATCTACGCCAACCATCCCGATCGCGTGCGCTCGATCGCCTCGATCACCAAGGTCATGACCGTGATGGTGGCGCTGGACGCGCAGCAGCCGATGGATGAGATGCTGAAGGTGGATATCAGCCACACCCCGGAGATGCGCGGCATTTACTCCCGCGTGCGGCTGAACAGCGAAATCAGTCGCAAAAATATGATGCTGCTGGCGCTGATGTCGTCGGAGAACCGCGCCGCCGCCAGCCTGGCACACCACTATCCCGGCGGCTATGACGCCTTTATCCGCGCGATGAACGCCAAAGCGCGCGCGCTGGGCATGAGCAACACCCGTTACGTTGAGCCGACCGGCCTGTCGATTCAGAACGTCTCCACCGCGCGCGATCTGACTAAGCTGCTGATCGCCACTAAGCGTTATCCGCTGATTGGCCAGCTCAGCACCACCCGCGAAGAGATGGCCAGCTTCAGCCACCCGAATTATACGCTGCCGTTCCGCAACACTAACCACCTGGTCTACCGCCCGGACTGGAATATTCAGCTGACCAAAACCGGCTTCACCAATGAAGCCGGCCACTGCCTGGTGATGCGCACGGTGATTAACCAGCGGCCGGTGGCGCTGGTGGTGCTGGATGCCTTTGGCAAATATACCCACTTTGCCGATGCCAACCGCCTGCGTAAGTGGATCGAAACCGGCAAGGTTTCCGCGGTCCCGGCCGCTGCGCTGAGCTATAAAAAGCAGAAGGCGGGGCAGGTGGCCCACAACGGCGTGGTCGACGACAGCGCCGTTGAGTGACGTGCGCGGCGGGGTGTCCCGCCGTTCTGTTCACCCTGCGCGGCAGGCGCATGCCGTCTGCCCGCATTCTCTGCTTATTCTTAGTGTATCGGCCAGGGCAAACGCCTAAACTGATCGGATTAAACTGGTGGTGCCGGCCGGCGCCTCTCTACAGGTATCAGGAACCTTTTCATGTCCCGCCTCTCAACGTTTCTTCGCGTCTTTCTGCTGATGCTGCTGGTGCTGTCACCGCAGTGGGCCAACGCGGCCGACAGCGACACCTCTCAGGCCAGCAGCGACGGCGCGCCAAAGGTGGTCAACGCCGCCGCCGAGCTGCCAAAAATGCAGAAGGTGCTGGATAAAATCAAACAGCAGGTCTCCGGCGAAACCAACGACGGGCGGCTGAATATCCTCAACGATATGTCGCTGGAGCTCTCCGGCGCGGCGGATACCCTGATGCAGGGCATCGTTCCGCAGCGCGCGCAGCTGGAGGCGCAGCTGGCGGTGCTTGGCCCGGCCCCCACCGCCGACAGCGGCGTAAAGGAGACCGCCGAGGTCACCAGCAAGCGCAGCAAGCTGGAAGCCCAGAAAGCGAAGATGGACGATCAGGTGAAACAGGCTGCCGCGATCAAAAGCGGGGCGATAAACCTGTCGGCGCAGATCGTTAACCTGCGCCGTGACGCGCTGAAGACCCAGCTGGCGCTGAACGCCGGCAGTATTTTTGGTCCGCGTTTCTGGGCACCGCTGTTTAACACCCAGGAGGAAGACAGCAGCAAAATCAGCGATTTTGTTGATGAACTGGCCACCACGGCGGCGCTCTCCTGGTCCGATGGCTGGCGTTTCGGCACTATCGCCTGGGCGCTGGCGGCGGTGCTGGTAGCCACCCTTGGCCGGCGTTATCTGGAAGAGTTTCTGGCCTGGGTGGGGATCAATCATCTGCCGGAAGGGCGCATGCGCCGCAGCTTCCTTGCGGCGGCGACGGCGCTGACCACCCTTGGCGCGGTGGTGCTGGCGTTTAACTTCCTCGATCAGGCGTTTACCCGCCATGACCAGGTGGTGGACGACGTGCGCACCTTTGCCGACAAGCTGGTGGGCCTGAGTATTTTCTGCGGGCTGATTGCCGGGCTGGGGCGGGCGTTTCTCTCCACCCGCCGGCCGTCGTGGCGCCTGCCAAATATCTCTAACGAGGTGGCGCTGGCGCTGAAACCCTATCCGCCGCTGACCGCCGCGCTGGTGTTTATCTTCCAGACGGTGGAGATCTTTAACAGCAGCGCCAACACCAGCGTGGGGACCACCATCTTTGCCAACGGCATGACCGCGCTGCTGGTCGGCGCGACCGCGCTGTCGATCAGCTTCCGTACCAACCGCGTGCGCCGGCGGATGCTGCTGGAAGGGCACCAGCCCGAAGCGCGTACCACGCTGGCCGGGCTGATCCAGATGGGCCTGACGCTGACCGGCGTGGCGATCATGATTACGCTGGTTGTCGGCTATATCACCCTGGCGCGCTTCCTCAGCTATGAGCTGATCTGGGTGGGTATCGTCTTTGGCCTGTTCTACATCTTCAGCCAGCTGGTGGCGGACGGCTGTGAGAGCCTGTTCTCCACTAGTACCGCTTCCGGCAAACGCATTCAGACCTCGCTGAACATTGATGCCCGCCATCTCGGCCAGGTCGCCGCGCTGCTCGGCGCGCTGGGTAAAACTATCCTGATCCTGGTCGCCGCGATGGCGATACTGAACGGCACCTTTGGTACCGCCACGCCGATTGAGCTGGTGCAGAAGGCGATTGAGTTCTGGGGCGGCAAGGGTCTGGAGTCGCTGAATATCGTGCCGGCGCACGTGGTTAACGCGCTGGTGTGCCTGGTGGTCGGCATGTGGGTGCTGCGCTCGGTGAAGCGCTGGCTGGAGCACGATTTCCTGCCGAAAACCATGATGGACAAAGGGATGCGCGTGTCGCTGGTCACCCTGTTCAGCAATATCGGTTTTGTGCTGGTGATCCTGATGACGCTGTCGGTTATGGGCCTGCAGTGGAACAAGCTGGCGTGGATCGTCAGCGCGCTGTCGGTGGGTATCGGTTTTGGCCTGCAGGAGATCGTGAAGAACTTTATCTCCGGCCTGATCCTGCTGACCGAACGGCCGGTGAAGGTCGGCGATCTGGTGAGCATTAGCGGTATTGAGGGGGATATTCGCCGTATCAACGTGCGTGCCACCGAAATCCAGCTCAGCGACCGCTCGACGGTGATCGTGCCCAACTCGCAGTTTATCTCGCAGAACGTGCGCAACGCGACGATGGGCAACGCGCAGGGGGTGGCGACCATCACCCTGACCTTCCCGCTGGATATCGATCCGCAGCAGGTGCGCCAGCTGCTGCTCGACGTCTATGCCGATAATGAACGCATTCTGGAGACGCCAGAGCCGTCGGTGTCGTTTAAGGACCTCACCGCAACCGGAATCGTGCTGTCGGTGACCGGCAACGTCGCCAGCCCGCGCCAGGTCGGCGGGGCGAAAAGCGACCTGCTGTTCGATATCCTGACCCGCTTACGTAAAGAGGGGGTGATGCTGTCGACGCCGCAGACGATGATTATTGACCGGCCGCACCGCAGCCGCGGCGAGGATCTTCCACAGCCGTAACTCAGCGCGCGGGGAGCGACGAAGGGTCGGTCAGACGGCGCTCCCCATAATGATGGGGTTAAAGTGCCCCTGGCTGGCCGTCGATCCAGCTGACGATCTGGTGGAGTCCGGTGCTGTTAGAACCTTTAAACAGCACGGTGTCATCAGGCCGCAGCTGTGCAAGCAGCAGCGGCTTAAGCTGTTGCGGATCGTCGAGCAGGGCGATCCTTTTCTCCGGTTTAAGCTGCGCCCAGCAGCCTTGCCAGATCGCGCCGACCAGGCAGATGCCGTCGATGCTGCTGTCGTTAAGCTGCGCCGCCAGCTGGCTGTGGTACCCTTCGCTTTCCGGCCCCAGCTCCTTCATCTCACTCAGCACCGCAATACGCCTGCCGCTGCAGGGCCGCTCGCTGAGCTGCTCCAGCGCGGCCTGCATTGAGCCAGGGTTAGCGTTGTAGGCGTCATCAATCAGTTCAAAGCCGGTGCCGTTGAGGGTCACCCGCTTTTGCTCGCCGCGCCCCGCCAGGGCGGTGAAGCCGGCCAGGCGCGCCAGGGCCGGTTCCAGCGGATAGCCGAGCGCCGAGACCGCCGCCAGCACGGCCAGGCTGTTGAGGGCCATATGCCTGCCGCCGGCCGCCAGCGAATAGCTTAGCGGCTGCCCGCAGACCTCGGCCGTCACGCGCTGCTGCAGCGCATCATAGGCGATCAGCCGGGCGTCGCTGCTCTGATGGCTGCCGTAGTGCAGCACGCTGAGCCCTTTCGCGGTGGCGGCCTGGTGCACCGTTTCCCACTCCAGCATGTCGCGGTTCAGAATGGCGATACCGCCCGGCTGCATGCCGAAGAAGATGGCGCTTTTGGTTAACGCCACGTCGCGAACGGTGCTGTTCTCCCCGAGGTGGGCGGGCTGGATATTGGTGAAAATGGCGATGTCGGGCCGGGCCATGCGTGAACTGACCCCCATCCGCCCGATCGCCATCTCCAGTATGACGTGCGGGGTATCCCGTGGGACGGAGGCCAGGTTCCAGGCCACGCCGCGCGGCAGGTTGGCGTTGTGCGCACTTTTGCTGCTCGCCCCCCAGGCGGACAGGGCGTCCGCCAGCATCGCCACGCAGGTGGTTTTGCCGGCGCTGCCGGTAACGCCCAGCACCTTGCCCCGGATCTGGTCGCGCGCATAGCGGCCCAGGTTGATGATGGCGGTAAACCCCTCGCTGATTTTCAGCAGCGGCAGCCCGCTGTGCAGCAGTGGGGCCGGATCGGTGGTGATCAGGCAGGCGGGGGGCGGCACCAGCCGCAGGGCCGCTCTGGCCGGCATGCCGCTCTCATCCGCCTCGCTGCGGACCACCGCCATATTACCCGGCTGGCAGGCCGGCGCGTAAATCGATAAGCCGCTGGCCGCCCAGCCCGGCGGCGGCGGCGTCACCCACTCACCGCCGGTGGCGGCCTGCACTTCCTCCGCCGTCCAGATCCGATCCTTATCTGCAAACAGGTGTTGCGTTGCTGGGGAAACACGCTTTTCTGCCTCTGCCGCCATAGTTCCTCCGCCACCCGGGTGGCCGATCCTGAGTCCGTGATAGTGTTGACTATTAACGCAAACCGCTGAAAAAACAATTCACCGCGCGGTTTTCAGCGCGGCGACGCGTCCGGCACCGCCGCTTTCCCGCAGCCGCAGCCGCCCCAGTGCTTCTCGCGGGTGGTTTTGCCAATCCCCGGGTTAAAGCTGTTGGTCGGGTCAAGCCGCTGGTAAAACGCCTGCAGCTGCGGCTGGGCTTTGTACAGGTGGCCGACGTTGTGCTCGGCCGGGTACTCCGCGCCGCGTTCGTGCAGCAGCGCCAGCATTTTTTCCTTCAGCGCGTGCACGTCCGCCCCTTTTTTGACGATGTAGTCCTGGTGGAACACGTGACAGAAGAAGTGCCCGTAGTAGAGCCTGTGGCTGATAAATTCGTCAAATTCAGCGGGCAGGGTTTCAAACCAGTCGCGATCGTTGCGGCGCAGCGCGATATCCAGCGCCAGAATATCCTCCACCTCCTCATGATGGACAGCGTGGTAGCGCACCGCCGCCCCGGCCGCCGCGAAGCGGTGCAGGAAGGCGTGGGCACCTTCTTTGCCTTCGCACTCGAAGAAATCGCCCTCTGCGTCGCGGAAAAAGTCCTGCAGGTACGCGCGGGCTTCGGCCACGCCGTCGCCGGACATTTTCAGCATCAGGTGGTGCGGGAAGCGGTCACGGTACGCCTTCATCCGTTTCGGCAGATGGGCGGGCAGCAGGGCGGTCAGCTTCTGCAGCAGGCGATCGCTGAGGTGCGGCTTCACCCCTCTAAACTTTGCCAGCAGCGCGTCGGCGCGGCCTTTCAGCGCGAAGAACAGCGGCATTCTGTCGGTGCCGAGTTTGTCGATCATTACGAAGGTGTCTTTGCCATAGCGCTCGGCGATATCAAAAATATCGCGGTGCATATACTCCCCGGCCACCGGCAGATGGCTGAAGTTCGCCAGTATATGGCGGCGGATCTGGTCGAGCACTGCGGTATCTGAGGTACCGATATAGAACACCTGCTGGTTGGGTTCGCTGACGAAGGTGTCCAGCCGCACCGCAAACAGCGCCAGCTTGCCGGCGCAGCCGGAGGCCTCATACAGGCGGCGGGCGTCGGCGTTAAAGCGCGACGGGGTGTCGGCTTCCACGTCGCGCACCCGTTCGGCGTAGTCGGGGTCGGAGGCGTGGCGCGGGTCCTGCCGCACGTCAGACGGCTGCCAGGTGTCGTCGTCCAGCCGGGTAAGGATCTGCTCGGGGCTGCTGCCGAGATCGATACCGAGGTGATTGACCAGCTGTAGCTTGCCGTCGGCGTTGATCTGCGCGTAGAGCGCCAGCTCGGTATAGGCCGGGCCGCGCCTGATCAGCGAGCCGCCGGAGTTATTACAGACGCCGCCGAGCACCGAGGCACCGATGCAGGAGGAGCCGATCACCGAGTGCGGCTCGCGCCCCAGCGGCTTCAGCGCCTTCTCCAGCTGATAGAGGGTGCTGCCGGGAAACGCCAGCACCTGTTTGCCCTCGTCCAGCAGGCGGATTTTGTCCATGCGCAGGGTGCTGATAATCACGATCTGGCGTGGATAGTCGCTGCCGTTCGGCGTCGAACCTTCGGTCAGGCCGGTATTGGCCGCCTGCATCAGGATAATCACGTCGGCGGCCACGCAGGCCTGCAGCACGCGCCACTGCTCCAGCAGCGAGCCGGGGAATACCACCGCCAGCGCGTCGCCCTCTCCCGAGCGGAAGCCTTTGCGGTAGCGCTCGGTCTGCGCCGGTTCGCTCAGCAGATGGGGGCGGCCGACGATGCGGCTCAGTTCAGCAATCAGGGCTTTTCCTGCAGGGGAGGGCGTGTGCATCGGCGGTCCTTTTCAGTGGTGGCTCCGCTGGCCGGGCGCTCGGCACCGTCAGGGAAAGGGGTTTCATACAACATTCATAGTGCGCCAACTAGCTGCTATCCTCAAGGTATGACACACTGAATCAACTTGTTACCCTGGGCCATCAACAGTTAACCCTTCTGGTCACCTGAGAGATAATCATCTGATGAAATGGATTTATGCGGCCAGCTTTGCTGCCACCCTCGCCCTGCAGCCTGCGCTGGCTGAAACCACTGCCAGCGCCCGGCCGCTGACCCCGGAAGCCCGCGACGCTTACGTCACCGGCCTGCTGAAGAAAATGACCCTTGATGAGAAGATCGGCCAGCTGCGCCTGATCAGCGTCGGGCCGGAGACGCCGAAAGAGGCCATTCGCGAGATGATCCAGCACGGCCAGGTGGGGGCAATTTTCAATACCGTGACCCGGCACGATATTCGTCAGATGCAGGATCAGGTGATGGAACTCAGCCGCCTGAAGATCCCGCTGTTCTTTGCCTATGACGTGATCCACGGGCAGCGCACCCAGTTCCCGATCCCACTGGCGCTGGCCGCCAGCTGGGACACCGACGCGGTGGCGGAGGTTGGCCGCATTTCAGCGTATGAAGCCGCCGACGACGGCCTGAATATGACCTGGGCACCGATGGTCGACGTCACCCGCGAACCGCGCTGGGGGCGTGGATCGGAGGGCTTTGGCGAAGATACTTACCTGACCTCTGAGATGGGCCGGGTGCTGGTGAAGGCGATGCAGGGCAACAGCCCGGCGGATCGCTACTCGATCATGACCAGCGTCAAGCACTTCGCCGCCTACGGCGCGGTGGAAGGCGGGCGCGACTACAACACGGTGGATATGAGCCCGCAGCGGCTGTTCCAGGACTATCTGCCGCCGTATAAAGCGGCGCTGGACGCCGGCAGCGGCGGGGTGATGGTCGCGCTGAATTCGCTGAACGGCGTGCCGGCCAGCGCCGACAGCTGGCTGCTGAAGGACGTGCTGCGCGACCAGTGGGGCTTTAAGGGCATCACCATCAGCGATCACGGCGCGATCAAAGAGCTGATCAAACACGGCGTAGCCAGCGACCCGGAAGACGCGGTGCGGGTGGCGATCAAGTCCGGCGTGAACATGAGCATGAGCGACGAGTACTACAGCAAGTATCTGCCGGGGCTGGTGAAGCGCGGAGCGGTCACCGAAGCGGAAATCGACGACGCGGCGCGCCACGTGCTCAACGTCAAATACGATATGGGGCTGTTTAACGACGCTTACAGCCACCTCGGCCCGGCCAAAGATGACCCGGCCGACACCAACGCCGAAAGCCGCCTGCACCGGGCTGAGGCCCGTGACGTGGCGCGCAAAAGCCAGGTGCTGCTGAAGAACCGCCTCGACACGCTGCCGCTGAAAAACAGCGGCACCATCGCGCTGATCGGCCCGCTGGCCGACAGCCAGATCGATATGATGGGCAGCTGGTCGGCGGCCGGGGTGGCGAAACAGTCGGTTACGCTGCTGCAGGGGATGAAAAACGCCACCGCCGGCAAAGCGACCCTGCTGTATGCCAAAGGTGCTAACGTCACCGATAACAAAGGCGTGCAGGATTTCCTTAACCTGTACGAGCAGGCGGTCAGCGTTGACGCCGGCACGCCGCAGCAGCTGCTGGACGAAGCCGTAGAAACGGCGAAAAAAGCCGACGTGGTGGTGCTGGCGGTCGGTGAGGCGCGCGGTATGGCGCACGAAGCGTCCAGCCGCAGCGATCTGACCCTGCCGGAGAGCCAGCGTAAGCTGATTTCGGCCGTCAAAGCCACCGGCAAACCGCTGGTGCTGGTGCTGATGAACGGCCGCGCGCTGGCGCTGGTCAGGGAGAGCCAGCAGGCCGACGCGCTGCTGGAGAGCTGGTACAGCGGCACCGAGGGCGGTAACGCCATCGCCGACGTGCTGTTCGGTGACTACAATCCGTCCGGCAAGCTGCCGATGTCCTTCCCGCGTTCGGTCGGCCAGCTGCCGATCTACTACAACCATCTGAACACCGGGCGTCCGTACAACTTCGAGCAGCCGAACAAATACACCTCGCACTACTACGATGAGGCCAACGGCCCGCTTTATCCGTTTGGTTACGGCCTGAGCTACACCACCTTTACCGTTTCCCCGGTGACGCTGTCTGCCACCACGCTGCCGCGTGACGGCAAAATCGACGCTAGCGTGACGGTGACCAACAGCGGCAGGCGCGACGGTGCCACCGTGGTGCAGCTCTATCTGCACGACCAGGTCGCCAGCATCAGCCGTCCGGTGAAAGAGCTGAAGAGCTTCAGACGGATCATGCTGAAGGCCGGCGAGTCGCAGACGGTGACCTTCCCGATCGACGTCAACGCGCTTAAGTTCTGGAATGCCCGCATGCAGCAGGTGGCGGAACCGGGCAAATTTGACGTGATGATCGGGCTGGATTCGGTGCGTACGCAGAATGCAGAGTTCACTTATCAGTAAGGAACCGGGGTAAGGCGACGGAGATGCTGAACTTCAGAGACCGCATTCAGCAGCAGGTGTTTCGCGTTAACGGCCTGTCGCTGAACGAGTTTGACCTGTCGCAGCCGCCGGGCGATCCGGGTCTTTACGGCCCGGACAGCGCGGTCTGGCAGGTGCACGGCGATTTTCCCTCAATGCTGTGCGGCGGTATCGCCGCGCTGCTGTTGCAGATGCAGCACCCGCTGGCGCTGGCCGGCGTGTGGGACCACTCAACCTTCCGCGAAGATATGCTCGGGCGGCTGCGGCGCACCAGCCAGTTTATTGCCGTCACCACCTTTGGTAACCGGGCCGATGCGCAGACGCTGATCGAACGCGTGAAGCGGATCCACCTGCACATCACCGGCACCGACGCCGACGGCGTGCCTTACGCCGCCAGCGATCCGGCGCTGCTGACCTGGGTGCACGTGGCGGAAACCTGCTGCTTCCTCGCCGCCCATCTGCGCTACAGGAATCCCCACCTCAGCCTGGCCGACCAGGATCGCTATTACGCGGAAGCGGCGCTGGTCGCCGTAGCGCTGGGCGCGCGGCAGGTGCCGTCCAGCGTGGCGGAGGTGGCGGCCTACCTGCAGCGGATGCGCCCGCAGCTGCGCTGTGACGCGCGCACCCGCGAGGTGCTGGCGCTGCTGATGAACGCGCCGGCCCCCTCGTGGCAGGCGCGGCCGGCGATGAAGGCGATCCTGCTGGCCGGTACCGAACTGCTGCCTGAGTGGGCGCAGCAGGGGTTTTCGCTGCGTTTCAGCCCGCTGCGGCGGCGGGTGATCCGCGGCCGCATCCGGCTGATTGCCGCACTGCTGCGCTGGGCGGTACGTCGTGGCGCGTACCAGAGGGCAATGGCGCGAATGGGGCGCTGAGGCTATTTTGAGACTTTTACCCTTGTTCTGAGCAGGCATAACGCGCGATTCTGCCCTATTCTCCGGGAAGACCCCGTACACTTATCATTGAGGCGTTATGACACAGCCCATCACCCTTGCTGAGGTCAGCAATCAGCAGCAGACGCTGATCGCCATCGTTGAGCAGGATGCGCGGACGGCCTACTTCTACATCTGGCCGGCTGAAGCATTTCGTAGCCAGTTTGCCGTGCGCGGCTGCTGGCTGCGCAACCTGCTGCCGGCCCCGGCGGAGGAAGATCTTGCCGCGATGCAGCAGGGCATTGCGCCGCTGCTCGGCGCCGAATACTGCCGCACCCTGCAGGCGGAGCCGATGCTCGACCCGGCCGCGCTGCAGGTGGTGTGGGAGCCGGGCGACGACGGCGCGGCGCTGTGGTATCAGGGCCAGCTGCTGGCGGTGATCCCTGGCTGGAGCCTGTATCAGCAGGAGCAGGTGAGTTTCTCCGCCGGCTGCATCAGGCCGAACCGCCTGACCGCGCCGCTGGGTTCGGCCTCCACCAATCCTAATTACGCCAGCGCGCAACAGCATCGCCAGTTCTGGCGGGACTGGCAGGACGGCCAGCCGTGGGAGGCATTGCAGCAGGAGATGTTGCAGTGTTACGAGGCGCAGTTTGGCGAATCGTTAAAATATTACGCCATCGATCGCGGCAGCTGGCCACCGATGGCTATTTCGCAGCACTATCATCAGGGCAGCTGGGTGTTTCTGACGCTGGGAATGGGCATCCGGCCAATGCCGTGGGTGGATTATCTCTATCAGGAACTGGCCCCGCAGCACCGGCGCACCGAGCTGGCGCTGGCCATTGATGCCGAGGTGATGACCGAAGATAACGCGGTGCAGATGGCCAGCGGGCTGGCCAGCATCGCCCACCTGCCGTGGTCGCAGCTGAGCTGGCTGGGGGAGGGGCATACGGTGAGTTCGACGCAGGCACCGGTGGGCTTTGAAGGCTTTATCCTCTCATCGGTTCTCGGGCGTGACGTCGGGCAATTTACGCTGCCGAAACGCGAAGGGGACAAGGTCAATCTGCTGTGGGCCGCGCCGATTACCCGCCAGGAGCAGACGTTTGCCACCGCGACGGAGAGCGGCGGAGATGAGCTGGTGGCGCGGCTGCTGCAGTACGGCGTCGGGCACGTGTTCCGCGCCCGCCAGCAGGTGGTGGAAACGGAAGAGTAGGGCGGAGCCTCTGGCTGCGGGATCGGCGCATGGCGGTGGCCACCGCACGAATTTATGCGCAGGGATCGGCGTGACTATGCAAGAATAGCGCCGATTAGCCACGAGGAGTTCGCATGTCCGCAATTGAAGTGATCCTGGTCGATCGCCACGATCGCCCAACCGGTAAAATGGAGAAGCTGGAGGCCCATGAGAAGGGGCTGTTGCACCGTGCCATCACCGTCTATGTCTTTAACTCCCGCCATCAGCTGCTGTTGCAGCAGCGCGCCAGCGGCAAGTATCACTGTGGGGGATTGTGGAGTAACTCCACCTGTGGTCACCCGTACCCCGGGGAGCCGACGCAGCACGCGGCGGAGCGCCGTCTGCAGGAAGAGATGGGCCTGACGCTGACGCTGCAACCGGTATTTGAGCTGAGCTACAATCTGCCGTTATCCAACGGCCTGATTGAGCATGAGTACGGGCACGTGTTCTTTGCGCTGAGTGACCAGACACCGCAGGCTAATCCGCTGGAGGCCGACGGCTGGCGCTACGCCTCGCTGCCCGAGCTGGCGACAGAAATTGAACGCTTCCCGCAGCGCTTTACCCCGTGGTTTCTGCACACCTTTGCCCGTATTCCGGCTGAGTTCAGCCGTTTTCTCGCTGGCCGCTAGCCACGCGTGCTCAATCCGATCCTGCGATCGGCGCCGAGGTGTTCACTTCCTGCGGTAGGCGGGGGGCGGTTACGTCGGCCGCAGCCGACGACGGCGGACGATCAGGAGTAGAGGATCAGCGTATAGCCGGTCAGCATCACGCCACCAATCCCACCGAGTGCCATCAGCACAAACATCGTTACCACGCCAATTTTTTGCCAGTTCATTATGTAACCTGTTGAGTCCGGGGAGGGCGAATTATACCCCCTTCACCGGACAGAATTAAGCCGTAACGGCGATTTTATTGCGCCGTGCCGGCTGGTTTAGCAAAAAACAGCGTTACCCGCGCCACTTCCACGCCGAATTTTTTCATCGAAGTGACGTTCATCAGATGGCGGGCGTCCTGCTGGTAGATCCAGTCGTCGAAGTTCAGCTGGTAGCTGCTGCCGTCGGTTTTCACCGTCATGGCGTAGCGCCAGTTGAAGGCGTTGCCGCTGGCCCGTCCGCTGGCTACGCCGATAATATCGCCGGCGGTGCCGCGGTAGCTGCCGTCTGCCAGCCGGTGGATCTGCCAGACGCGGGTCTGCTTCTCACCGTCGTCATAGACGAAACGTTCATCCAGCGTCAGCGTGTCGCCGAGCACTTTGCCCTGAATGGTCACCTCGAAGCGGCGTATCTGCTTGCCGCGCCAGTCCTGCACCATACCCCAGGCGCGGGACTCACCGTTAAACCAGGCAAAAATATCGATTTTCGGCTCGGCGGCCTGATAGGACTCCAGCGCGGTGCCGCAGCCGGACAGCAGCAGGCACAGGGTTAACAACAGCGATCGCCACATTATTGATCTCCGGTAAGTTGCTGACGCAGGTCAGGGTACTGGGTTTTTTCCGACAGCCAGATGGCGAGGAAAGCGTCGCGGAACGCCGCGTCGAAGCGCGGCTCCAGCGGTTCGATCGGCGTGCGGGTGCCGGCCGGCTGCCAGAAGAACTGTCCGCCGCGCTCGTCCGCCTGGAACGCCAGCCGATCGCCGTTGCTGACGTCCGGCCACAGCGTGCTCAGCTGCTGCAGCCAGCGCTGGCGCTGCGGGGCGCTGCCAATCTGCTGCGCCTGCCACTGCTCCTGGGTTGCCTCCAGCAGCGACTGACGGGTGATATCGCGACGGTAGGTGATCACCAGCGCCAGCGGCCAGCGCTGCGGCTGCCAGCGTCCGTCGGGCGTCAGCAGCTGCGAGTCGTACAGAGTAAACGGCCCCCAGCTCAGCGTGGCCCGCCCGACGTTATGCCAGCGCAGCCAGTCGCTGGCCAGCAGCGGCGGTGTACAGAACAGCAACAGCAGGCACAGCATGGTTTTCATCGCAACCTCCGCAGCGCATTTTGGTCGTTACAGATTCAGATTCTGCCAGCAGACTTCAGGCTTCGGGCTTCGGGCTTTGGGCTTCAGGCTCTAGGCTCCAGGCTCCAGGCTTCAGGCTTCGGGCTTCAGGCTTCCGGCTTCCGGCTTCCGGCTTCCGGCTTCAGCCTTCAGGTACCCGGTATCAGCTTTCGGCTGGCGGGCAGCAGCAGCGCCCAGCCGACGGCAAGCAGAGTAAACACCTGCCAGCCCGGCTGGTGCAGCTGCATGGCGCCAAGACGCTCGCCAAGGTAGTAAGAGAACGGGCCGCTCAGCGCGCCGAGCCCCATCAGCCACGGCCATGTCAGCCGGTAGCGCTGCAGAAACAGCGGCCACCAGCAGGCAAAGGCCAGCCAGAGCGCCAGCATCCAGCCCGGGAACGTGGCGCTGCTGTTAAAGCTGAACAGCCCGCACCGCAGCCACAGGGCGTCCATCGCCACCCCAAGGGCGGCCAGCAGCAGCAGCGGTAACCTGCGCGCCGGCGGGCTGCACAGCCAGGCCAGCAGCGCCAGCAGCAGCAGGGGGATAGTCGCCGCATCGCGCAGGCTCACCGCCAGCGTCCAGAACAGGTTGAACGCCAGGGTCAGGCCCGCAAAGCGGCGGCCGCTCATGGCCGCTGCAGGGTCAGTTGTACGGTGCCGATGGTGCGCGCGTGAAAACCGGCTTCGCAGTAGCAGAGGTAGAACAGCCACATGCGGCGGAAGCGTTCATCAAACTGCCCCTGCGCCAGCTGCGGCCAGGCGCTGTCGAAACGCTGCCGCCACTGCTGCAGGGTGCGCGCATAGTCAGCGCCGATCTCCAGCCGGTCGGTGAGTACAAAGTCGCTGACCTCGTTAACCGTTTTTTGCAGCAGGCTGATGGCCGGCAGAAAGCCGCCGGGGAAAATATAGCGCTGGATAAAGTCCACCCCGCGGCTGTAGCTGGTCAGCCGCTCTTCGCTGATGGTGATCGCCTGCAGCGCCAGCCGGCCACCTGGCTTCAGCAGCTGCTGGCAGCGGCGGATAAACAGCGGGATATAGGCTTTGCCCACCGCCTCAATCATCTCAATCGAGACGATTTTGTCGAACTGCCCGCTGAGGTGACGGTAATCTTCGCACAGCACGGTGACCCGGTCGCTGAGCCCGGCGGCGGCAATACGCTGGCAGCACCAGGCATACTGTTCGCGCGAGATGGTGGTGGTGGTCACCCGGCAGCCATACTCGCGGGCGGCGAACTCCGCCATCGCCCCCCAGCCGCTGCCGATCTCCAGCAGGTGATCCTGCGGGCCTAGCGCCAGCTGGTCGCACAGCCGGCGCATTTTCGCCTGCTGTGCCTGCTCCAGCGTCATCTCCGGCTGCGGGTACCAGCCGCTGGAGTAGAGCATGGCATCATCGAGAAAGGCGCGGTAGAAATCGTTGCCGAGATCGTAGTGGGCGGCGATATTGCGCTGCGCCTGGCGCACGCTGTTGCGCCGCAGGGCGTGCAGCAGCTGGTTCAGCGGCGTGCTCAGCCAGCTGAAGCGGGACTCCAGCCGGTCGGTGACCGCCATATTTTGCGCCAGCGTCTGGATCACCGCGGTAAGATCCGGCGTGTGCCAGTCGCCGTCCATCCAGCTTTCAGCCGCCGCAATGCTGCCGCCAAGCAGCACGCGGCGATACACTCTGGAGCGGCTCACCACCACTTCCGCCTGCAGCGCCGCCTGTGGGTCGCCAAAGAACTGCCTGCCGAGCAGCGGGTCGTGCAGCAGCAGGCCCGCGCCCTCAATATGCTGCAGCAGGGAAAAAAGGATCCGTCGCGAGGCGGAAAAACGTTTGCCGCCTTTTGCGCGGCGCGTCAGGCTTACGTCGGTGCCAGGCATGTTTTATTTCTCCGGCTTGTGATGGTCATAGACCGGCGCACCCTTGCGCCATAATTTCCACGCCTGCCAGTAAATGGCCAGCGCGGTGCGAACGGTCATCAGCGGAAATCGCCAGAGAAAATGGCGCAGGTTAGGGCGGGTAAGCGGCTGGCTGCGCAGGTGCAGCGTGGCGTCAAACTCGCGACCTTCACGGTGATTTTCAATATGTACGGTCAGCGACCTGCCCGGCGGCGAGAGCCGCCAGTGATACACCATCTCCAGCGGGTTAAACGGCGAGACGTGAAACGCTTTTTCGGTGGTTTCACTGCCGTCCGGCTTAACCGCGTAAGTATGGCGCTCGTTCCACGGCGTGTTTCTCACCTCCGCCAGCATCCAGCGCAGTTCACCCGCCTCATCATAAAGGTAGTAGAAATTGACCGGATTGAATGAACAGCCGAAATAGCGCAGCTGGGTCAGCAGCAGCACCCGGCCGCTGAGCCGTTCGCCGGTCAGCTCCGCGATGCGCGTCTGCGCCCGCTGTTTGATGTCGCCGCCGCCGAGGTAATCGTCGGCGCAGAAGCTGGCGGCGTTGAAACGACGGCGGCCGATGCCTGCCTTATGCAGCAGCGGCAGCTCATCCAGATCGATCAGCGGCATAAAGATGCGGTAGCTGAACCGGTGATCGACCGGGGTAAAGCGGCGATGGCGCACGTGGCCGCTGTAGAGCAGGCTGTTCACAGCAGGCCCCGCTGTTCCATACCGGCCACAACGTCCAGCGCGCTGCGCACCCCGTCTTCGTGAAAGCCGTTGTAGCTCCAGGCACCGCAGAACCAGCTGCGGTTATCGCCGTTGAGCTGCAGCCGCTGCTGCTGCGCCAGCGGGCTGCGCAGGCCAAACTGCGGATGGTGATAGCTGAAGCGGTGCAGAACTTTATCCGGATCGATGGTCTCGCTCGGGTTAAGCGTGACGCAGAAGGTGTGCGGTGCGCGGATCCCCTGCAGGATGTTCATGTTGTAGGTGACGCTGGCGCCGAGCAGTTCGTCGCCGCCGTCGCTGTCGTTCAGCCGGTAATTCCAGCTGGCCCAGGCGGCACGGGCGGTCGGCAGCAGCCGGGTGTCGGTGTGCAGCACCACCTCATTGGCGCGATAAGGGATGCTGCTGAGCATATCGCTCTCCGCTTCGCTGGCGTCCGCCAGCAACTGCAGCGTCTGATCGCTGTGGCAGGCGAAAATCACCTGGTCGTAGCGCTGGCTGCCGCGTGAGCTCTCCAGGGTGACGCCGTGCGCATCGCGGGTAACGCGAGTCACCGGCGTGTTGAGAAACACCTGGGTCTGTTCGCCAAGCCGCGGCATCAGGCGGCGAATATACTCGCGCGAGCCGCCGGGCACCACAAACCACTGCGGGCGATGAGTGACGTCCAGCAGCCCGTGGTGGTTGAAAAAGTGCAGAAACTGCGCCAGCGGCATCCGCCGCATCTCGGCCAGCGAGGTGGACCAGATCGCGGCGCCCATCGGCAGGATATAGTGGCGGGCGAAAAAATCGCTGAAGCGGTGCTGACGCAGAAATTCATCGAGGATGCTGCGATCGGTGCTGCGCGTCAGCCACTTTTTAGCACAGCGGTTAAAGCGCAGGATTTCGCTGAGAAAGTGCCAGAAGCCGGGTTTCAGCAGGTTGCTGCGCTGGGCAAACAGCGTGCTCAGCGTATGGCCGTTGTACTCCAGCCCGCTGCGGTTGTTGCGTACCGAAAAACTCATCTCGGTGGGCTGGCTGTTGATGCCTAACTCATCGAGCAGCGCCAGAAAGCGCGGGTAGGTACGGTCGTTATAGACGATAAATCCGGTGTCGATCGCCCACTGCTGCCCGTCCAGCTCGACGTCAACGGTGGCGGTATGCCCGCCGGGGCGCGGCCCGGCCTCGTACAGGTCAACCCCGGCGCGCGACGCCAGTTTCCAGGCGCAGCTCAGCCCGGCAATGCCACTTCCTATGATTGCTATCCTCAAGATGACCTCGTCATGCGCTGGGTAAGGCGGCGTTGCAGGCGCTGTGGCAGCCGGGAGGTCACCTGCAGAATAAACGCAAACAGCCGCGGAAAAGCGATTTCAGCCCGTCCGCGGGCGAGGCCGCGGCGGATGTACTTTGATGCCCGGCTGACGGTAATCATCATCGGCATCGCGAAATCATTGCGACGGGTCAGCGGGGTATCAACAAACCCCGGCAGCACCAGGCTGATGCCAATCTGCCGCCACTGCAGATCCTGCGCGAGGCTGCGGGCAAAATAGGCCAGCGCGGCCTTAGAGGCTCCGTACGCTTCCGCACGCGGCAGCGGGACCAGACCGGCGGTCGAGCCGACCAGCGCCACCCGGCTGCCGGCGGCCATCTGTGGCAGCAGCACCTCAAGGCAGTTGACCGGGCCGATAAAGTTGGTCTGCATCACCCGCTGGACTTTGGCCGCTTCCACCACGCCGTTGTCGAGGTACTCGCAGCTGCCCGCGCAGAGGATCACCAGCTCCGCCGTGCGGCCCTCTAACGCCGCCTGGGTATCGGCCAGATCGGTCATATCAAACAGGCACAGATCGATGCCCGGATGGCGGGCGGTCAGTGTCGCCAGCCGCTGCGCGTCGCGCCCGCAGGCGGTGACCTGCCAGCCGTCGGCAGCGTAGTCCAGCGCCAGCTGGTGGCCAATGCCGGAGCTGGCCCCGGTAATCAGTACCCGTTTCATGGTCGTAACCGCCGCTTAATCAGCCCGGTTACCGTCCCCAGTAGCGGCAGCCTGTCGTACAGCATCGCGCCCAGGTCGTAGTAATCCTGCTGGAAGTGAATTTTGTCATCGGTAAACTTCAGGTAGCTGCTGCCCTCCAGCTGCTGCGCGGCACCGCGCTGCAGGGCGGGATGGGCAAAGTCCATCCGCCACAGCAGCAGTGCGTCATCGTCAAACTGACGGGCTAAGGTGACGTCAAACCGGCAGTAGCGCAGGTTTTTCAGCAGGCTGGCGAAGTAGTGTTCCAACTGCGGCAGACCCTGGTGTGTGCCCACCGGATCGCGCAGGCAAATCTCAGGATGATAAATCTCTGCCAGCTCTGACAGAGGGCGAGCGTCCAGCGACCGGTAAAAACTCACCAGCCGATCGAGTGTGGCCTGCTGCAACTGCGACATGGTTCACCCCTTACTCTCCGTGCCAGGCGATAAGGAACCCCTGTTCCTGCCACCAGGTCAACTGCTCCTGCTGACGCTTGGTTAACGGTTTACCGGTATAAACGAAAATCTGCTGGCCGGGGAACAGCTCCGGCCGCGGCGAATCCAGCGGTTCAGCCAGCACGTCGATGCGCCAGCCCTGTTGCGACAGCCGCCAGGCTTCCAGCCACAGGCGGGTACGATCCTCGTTACCCCAGCCGATCAGCAGCGCGTTATTGCCGGCGCGCTTGCGCGACCCGGCAAGGCAGAAGGTGACGTAGTCAATCAGCGCGCCGTCCAGCAGGCTGCACAGCGCACGTGCGGTGTTTTGATCGAGGTTCAGCCGCTGGCGGATCGGCACGTAGACCCGATCGATCATCTCAGCTGCCGGGTTCTCACGGCCGGTGGCGGCGATTTTTGCCCGCAGTTTTGCCGGCCGGACGGTGCGCAGAACGGTCAGGATCTCCTCCTGCAGCGCCCCCCATCCATCATCAAGGCTGATATTTTCGCCATCGAGCAGTGCCTTAACCTTACCGACCGGTACGCCGCTGCCGATCCAGCGCTTGATCTCTTCAATGCGCTGAATGTCGTCTTCATCAAACTGACGGTGGCCGCCTTCCGTGCGTTGAGGTTTAAGCAGGCCATAGCGACGCTGCCAGGCGCGCAGCGTAACCGGATTGATGCCGCAGCGTTCGGCAACGTCGCCGATGCTGAATAAGGTCATGGATTACCTCTTGAAGCTTAAAGAACAGTGAACAACCTAACCAATTATAGCAGTCTGTACAATAAATTTATTGGTGTACAACTTGTAAAGAATCTGAAAAACGCCTTAGACGGTCTTTCGCCACGCGATATACACGATAATTCACGCACCTGTACCGGCTCTCCTGCGGCGGCCGTGCGGGCCAGTGCGTCAGCCTGCGGCGCTACGCTGTTGAGCAGAAAAGAGTATACCCACCGGCGTTTTGCAGGCTGTATACCGGTGCACTCTGCCGGTCCACGGCGGTCATCTTTTGCGGCGTGCTGCAGGAATCGTTTTTCAGGGCTGACGCGGTGGCGATACTGTGTAAAAATACAGCCCTGTTTCATCAATAGTGGTTGTTATGGCGTTAACTGCCGCGTTAAAAACGCAAATCGCCGGGTGGTACAAAGCCCTGCAACAGCAAGTCCCTGATTTTATCCCCCGTGCACCGCAGCGGCAGATGATTGCCGAAGTGGCAAAAACGCTCTCCGGGGAGGAGGGGCGGCACCTGGCGATCGAAGCGCCGACCGGGGTGGGTAAAACCCTCTCTTACCTGATCCCCGGCATCGCCGTTAGCCGCGCGGAAGAGAAACCGCTGGTGGTCAGCACCGCCAACGTGGCGCTGCAGGATCAGATCTACAGCAAGGATCTGCCGCTGCTGAAGAAGATTATCCCCGATCTGCGCTTCACCGCGGCCTTTGGCCGTGGCCGCTATGTCTGTCCGCGCAACCTGTCGGCGCTCTCCACCGACGAGCAGCAGCAGGGCGATCTGCTGCTGTTTCTCGACGACGAGATGACCGCCAGCAAGGCCGAGCGCGCCGTCTGCAGCGAGCTGCAGAAATCGCTCGATCGCCATCAGTGGGACGGCCTGCGCGACCACTGCGCGGAGAACATTGAAGACTCGCTGTGGCAGCGGCTGAGCACCGATAAGGCCAACTGTCTCGGCAGCAACTGCCACTGGTTCCGCGAATGCCCGTTTTACGTGGCGCGGCGAGAAATTGAGGATGCCGACGTGGTGGTCGCCAACCACGCGCTGGTGATGGCGGCGCTGGAGACCGAGTCGGTGCTGCCGCCGCCGAAAAACCTGCTGCTGGTGCTCGACGAAGGCCACCACCTGCCGGAGGTGGCGCGCGACGCGCTGGAGATGAGCGGCGAAATCACCCCCGGCTGGAATACCCTGCAGCTCGACCTGTTCTGCCGGCTGGTGGAGCAGTGCATGGCGCAGTTCCGCCCGAAACGACCGCCGCCGCTGGCCAGCCCGGAACGGCTGAAGGGCCACTGCGAAGAGGTCCGCGAGCAGCTGCAGATGCTGTCGCAGATCCTCGGCCTGTGGCTGCCGCCGGAGGGCCAGGAGGGCGAACACCGCTTTGAGATGGGGCTGCTGCCGGAAGAGGTGCTGACCATCTGCGCACGGCTGTTTAAGCTGACCGACGCGCTGCGCGGGCTGGCGGAAGGTCTGATGAACGATCTCAGCGAAAAGAGCGGCCAGTATGACGTGGTGCGCCTGCACCGCACGCTGCTGCAAATCAACCGCGCGCTGGGCTGGTTTGAGGCCGGCAGCAAGCTGTGGCGGCTGGCCTCGCTGGAACAGGCCTCCGGCGCGCCGGTGTCGAAATGGGTGACGCGCGAGGTGCGCGACGGCGCGGCGCATCTGCTGTTCCACTGCGCCGGCATCCGCGTCAGCGAACAGCTGGAAAAACTGCTGTGGCGTAAAATTCCCCACGTGGTGGTCACCTCGGCAACGCTGCGTTCGCTGAACAGCTTCCAGCGGCTGCAGGAGATGTCCGGGCTCAGCGAACGGGCGGACGACCGCTTTGTGGCGCTGGACTCGCCGTTTAACCATCGCGATCAGGGCAAGCTGGTGATCCCTGAGATGCGCTTCGAACCGCAGCTGGCCAACGAGGTGCAGCACCTGGCCGAAATGGCGCACTTTTTCCGCGACCAGATTAAACAGGGCGCGCACAAAGGCATTCTGGTGCTGTTTGCCAGCGGCCGGGCGATGCAGCAGTTTATCGCCTACCTGCCGGAGCTGCGGCTGACCATGCTGGTGCAGGGCGATAAACCCCGACCTTTGCTGGTTGCGCTGCACCGCAGGCGGGTCGAAGAGGGGGAGACCAGCATTCTGGTCGGGCTGCAGTCCTTCGCCGAGGGGCTGGACCTGAAAGGCGATCTGCTCTCTCAGGTGCATATCCATAAAATTGCCTTTCCCCCGGTGGACAGTCCGGTTATTTTGACCGAAGGTGAATGGCTGAAGAGCCTGAAGCGCTATCCGTTTGAGGTGCAGAGCCTGCCGAGCGCGTCGTTTAATCTGATCCAGCAGGTCGGGCGGCTGATCCGCAGCCACCAGTGCTTTGGCGAGATCGTGATTTACGACCGCCGGCTGCTGAGCAAAAGCTACGGCGCGCGCCTGCTGGGGGCGCTGCCGGTGTTTCCTATCGAGCAGCCGCCGATGCCGGCGGGAGAGCTGCCGAAAGCCGTGATCCCCGCGCCGAAGAAGCGCGCCGCGCCGTACCGCCGGCGATAATCGTAACCCTGAGTGAGCCGATGCATGGAATATAACAAGATTATTAAAGAGGTCGGGCGCGGCAAGAACCATGCGCGTGACATTGACGCAGAAAGCGCTGCCGGACTGTACCGCCGGATGCTGGCCGGTGAAGTGCCGGAGCTGGAGCTGGGGGCGATCCTGATCGCCCTGCGCATCAAAGGCGAGGGCGAGGAGGAGATGCTCGGCTTCTACCGCGCGATGCAGGAGCAGATGCCGCGCCTGACGCCGCCGGCGCACCTGCCGATGCCGGTGGTGATCCCCAGCTATAACGGCGCGCGCCGCCAGGGCAACCTGACCCCACTGCTGGCGCTGCTGCTGCAGGCGCTCGGCTTCCCGGTGCTGGTCCACGGCGTCAGTAACGACGCCACCCGCGTGACCAGCGAGGCGGTGTTCCGTGAGCTGGGCATCGCCTCCCTGAGCACCCCCGAACAGGTGCAGCAGCGGCTGGACGACGGCCAGCTGGCGTTTATCACCATCGATCATCTGTGCCCGCCGGTGGCACGCCAGCTGGACCTGCGCTGGCGGATGGGGGTGCGTAACAGCGCCCATACGCTGGCCAAGCTGGCCACGCCGTTCGCCGAGGACGCCGCGCTGCGCCTCGCCAGCGTTTCCCACCCGGAATATATTCCGCGGGTGGGCAAGTTTTTCAGCGCGGTGGGCGGGCGCGGGCTGCTGCTGAACGGCAGCGAAGGGGAAGTCTACGCCAGCCCGCAGCGCTGCCCGTCGGTCAGCCTGATCCACGGCGAGCAGCCGGAACAGCTGCTGTCGCGCCAGGAGGAGGTGACGCTGGCGGCAGGCGAACTGCCGGCGGCGAAGGATGCGGCGACCACCGCGGCGTGGATTACGCGCTGCCTGCAGCGCGAGGTGCCGGTGCCGCAGTCGCTGCGCCTGCAGGTCGCCTGCTGCTATCTGGCGACCGGCCGGGCGGTGGATCTCGACGGCGCGCTGGGGCAGATTGCCAGCGCCGGATATTGATACCGCAGAGGCTGCGCTAGCGCTGGCCGATCGAGGTCAGCCAGAGGTTGCGCCACATCTGCTGGCCTGCCGGGAGCAGTGGCGTTATTGACGGCCCGGCGCAGGACTGCTCACCGGGTGTGGCACGCTCAGCCGATCGGCAGCAGCCGCTCAACCAGCGTGCTCCACAGGCGGATGCCGGGGCCAATCAGCTCGTCATTAAAGTCATAATGCGCGTTGTGTAGCGGGCGGGACGGGGTGGCACCGTCGGCACCCAGCCAGAAGTAGGCGCCGGGGCAGACGTCGAGCATACAGGCAAAATCTTCTGACGCCATCGACGGGCTGACGTTCCAGTGCACCTGCTCCGCCGGCAGCAGCGCCAGCGCGCAGTCGCGCACCCGGCCGGCTTCCACCGCGTTGTTGTGGGTGACCGGGTAGTCTCCCTGGTACACGATGCTGCCCTCGACGCCCAGCGGCGCGGTCAGGGTGGTGACAAACTCGTTGACCATCTGCTTCACCCTCGCCCGCACGTCCGCCTGCAGGCAGCGGATGGTGCCGCGCAGCACCACGATATCCGGTATGACGTTGATCGCCTCACCGCCGTGGATCTGGGTAATGCTCACCACCGCCGAGGCCAGCGGCGACAGGCGGCGGGCGGGAATGGTCTGCAGGGCGAGGATCAGCTGCGCGGCGGCGACGATCGGGTCGGCACCGTTCTCCGGCATCGCCGCATGGGTGCTGCGGCCGCGCAGGGTAATTTCAAACGAGTCCAGCGACGCCATCATCGCGCCGTCGTTAACCGCCACATGGCCGGCGGGCAGCCCCGGCCAGTTATGCATACCGTAGATCGCGTCCATCGGGAACAGCGTAAACAGCCCCTCTTCGACCATTTTCCGCGCGCCGCCGAGGTTCTCTTCGGCGGGCTGGAAGACGAAGTGTACCGTGCCGCTGAAGTTTCGCGTCCGGCTCAGGTGGGTTGCCGCTGCCAGCAGCATCGCGGTGTGGCCGTCGTGGCCGCAGGCGTGCATCACGCCGGCACGGGTCGAGCGGTGTGGCGGGTGGCTCAGTTCGGCGATCGGCAGGGCGTCCATATCGGCGCGCAGGCCGATGGTCGGCCCCGGGCCGTTTTCCAGCGTGCCGACCACGCCGGTGCCCGCCAGCCCGCGATGCACCTGCAGCCCGGCGGCGGCCAGCTGTTCTGCAACCAGCTGCGCGGTCTGGTGCTCCTGATAACCCAGTTCCGGGTGCGCATGCAGCGCACGGCGCCAGGCGGTGGCTTCGGCGATCAGCGAAACGGAAATTGCCATTGATTACTCTCCTGTAGGGACTCAACCACCCGCTCTGTGGGCAGCAGCTAAGGTAGCATAAAACGCGGCGGGAAACGGGTAAAGCGGGGCAGGGGCGGCAGAAAAAGGGCCGGTTAACCCGGCCCGCTGTGTTACTTAATCATCGGCAGATTCAGCTCATGCTGCGCAGCGCAGCGTTTGGCAATATCGTAACCGGCATCCGCATGGCGCATCACCCCGGTGGCCGGGTCGTTCCACAGCACGCGGCTGAGGCGCTTATCGGCTTCAGCCGTGCCGTCAGCGACGATCACTACCCCGGCATGCTGTGAGAAGCCCATACCGACCCCACCGCCGTGGTGCAGGCTGACCCAGGTTGCCCCGCCTGCGGTGTTCAGCAGCGCGTTGAGCAGCGGCCAGTCGGACACCGCGTCCGATCCGTCCTGCATCGCTTCGGTTTCGCGGTTCGGCGAGGCCACAGAGCCACAGTCGAGGTGATCGCGGCCAATTACCACCGGCGCCTTCAGCTCACCGTTACGCACCATCTCATTAAATGCCAGCCCGGCCAGATGGCGTTCGCCCAGCCCCAGCCAGCAGATACGCGCCGGCAGCCCCTGGAAGGCAATGCGTTCCTGCGCCATATCCAGCCAGCGGTGCAGGTTTTTGTTGTCCGGGAACAGCGTTTTCAGCTTGGCATCGGTGCGGTAGATGTCTTCCGGGTCGCCGGAGAGCGCCACCCAGCGGAACGGTCCTTTCCCTTCACAGAACAGCGGCCGGATATAGGCGGGAACAAAGCCCGGGAAGTCAAAGGCGTTTTCCACCCCCTCTTCCAGTGCCACCTGGCGAATATTATTGCCGTAATCGACGGTCGGGATGCCCATGTTGTGAAAGTCGAGCATCGCCTGGACGTGCACCGCCATCGAAGCGCGCGCCGCCAGTTCCACCGCTTTCGGCTGGCTGCTGCGCTCATCCAGCCAGCGAGCCAGCGACCAGCCTGCCGGCAGATAGCCGTTAACCGGATCGTGAGCGGAGGTCTGGTCGGTAACGATATCCGGCCGCATACCGCCGGCTCTGGCGCGTTTTACCAGCTCCGGCAGGATCTCTGCGGCGTTACCGAGCAGGCCGACGGAGATAGCGCGTTTCTCTTTACAGGCGTTGTCGATCATTGCCAGCGCGTCGTCAATGGTCTCTGCGCGGTAGTCGAGGTAGCGGGTGCGCAGGCGAAAATCAATACGCGAATCCTGACACTCTATCGCCAGCACCGACGCCCCGGCCAGTACGCCGGCCAGCGGCTGTGCGCCGCCCATGCCGCCCAGACCGGCGGTGAGGATCCATTTGCCGCTCAGGTCACCGTTATAGTGCTGACGGCCGGCTTCGGCAAAGGTCTCGAAGGTGCCCTGTACGATGCCCTGAGCACCGATATAGATCCAGGAACCGGCGGTCATCTGACCGTACATCATCAGCCCGGCCTTATCCAGCTTGTGGAAATGGTCCCAGTTGGCCCAGTGCGGTACCAGGTTGGAATTGGCGAGCAGCACGCGTGGCGCATCAGCGTGGGTGCGGAAAATACCCACCGGCTTGCCGGACTGCACCAGCAGCGTTTCATCCGGGTGTAACGCCTGCAGCGAGCGCAGGATCTGTTCGAAGCACTCCCAGTTACGCGCGGCCTTACCGATGCCGCCATACACCACCAGATCTTCCGGGCGTTCGGCCACGTCCGGGTCGAGGTTGTTCTGGATCATGCGGTAAGCGGCTTCAATCAGCCAGTTGGCGCAGTGCAGGGTGTTGCCGTGCGGGGCGCGGATTGTGCGGGCTACCGCGTTGTTTACTGAATGAGTCATCTCTGTATTCCTTTTATCAAAGAGGGGTGTCAGAACAGCGGGTCGGTAACAGTGCCGCCAGACAATCCGGCCAGCCGTCGCGGGTGGCCCACTGACGCATATGCTCAAGATCCGGGGCCATCAGGCGGTCACGCTCAACAAAGGCCACCTGCTGACGGATGGTGGCCAGCGCCTGTTCCAGCAGCGGCGAGCTCTGCAGCGGACGCTGAAATTCAATCCCCTGGGCGGCGGCCATTGCTTCGATGCCGACCACGGCGGCGGTGTTAAAACACATCGCCCCCAGCCGGCGGGCGGCATAGGTGGCCATCGAGACGTGGTCCTCCTGGTTCGCGGAGGTCGGCAGGCTGTCGACGCTGCCCGGATGGGCAAGGGATTTGTTTTCCGAGGCCAGAGCGGCGGCGGTGACCTGGGCAATCATAAAGCCAGAATTGACCCCGCCATCCTGCACCAGGAATGGCGGCAATCCGGAGAGGCTACTGTCAAGCAGCAGCGCCATCCGTCGTTCGGAGATCGCGCCGATTTCGGCTATCGCCAGCGCGATAATGTCGGCGGCAAACGCCACCGGTTCAGCGTGGAAGTTACCGCCGGAGATCACCTCGCCGGTGTCGGTGAACACCAGCGGGTTATCAGAGGCGGCGTTAGCTTCAATCTGCAGCACCCGTGCCGCGTGGTTGAGGTTATCGAGGCAGGCACCCATCACCTGCGGTACACAGCGGATCGAGTAGGGATCCTGTACGCGGCCGCAGTTGGCATGTGAGGTGAGGATCCCACTGCCGGCCAGCAGCTGGCTGACGGCCGCGGCAACGGCGATCTGCCCCGGCTGCCCGCGTGCCTCATGAATGCGCGAGTCGAACGGTTTCACCGAGCCTTTAATCGCCTCCAGCGACAGCGCGCCGGCCATCAGCCCGGCGGCAAAGACGTTTTCGGCTTCAAACAGGCCACGCAGCGCCAGCGCGGTGGAGACCTGGGTGCCGTTCAGCAGCGCCAGGCCCTCTTTCGGGCCGAGCACCACGGGCTGCAAACCGGCGATTGCCAGGCCTTCGCGGGCCGGGATCAGCTTGCCCGCCACCCGTACCTCGCCTTCGCCCAGCAGCATCAGCGACAGGTGCGCCAGCGGCGCCAGATCCCCGGAGGCACCGACCGAGCCTTTCTCCGGAATACAGGGCATCACGCCGGCGTTGAACAGGCTAATCAGCGCGTCGACCAGCTCGATGCGGATGCCGGAGTGGCCGCGCGCCAGGCTAATCACCTTGGTCGCCATGATCATCCTGACCACCTCATCGGGCAGTAATTCGCCCAGTCCAACGCTGTGCGACAGCACCAGGTTGCGCTGCAGCTCCGCCAGGCGATCTGCCGGGATCGTAGTCTGCGCCAGTTTGCCGAAACCGGTGTTGATGCCGTAGGTCACTTTGCCTTCGCTGACGATGGCGGCTACCGTCTCACGCGCCTGTTGAATGCGACCGCGCGCCTGTTCATCCAGCGCCAGCGTCACATTACCGCGCCAGATGGCTTTCAGGGTGGTCAGCGTAACCTGACCGGGGCTGAGCAGGCAGATAGAGGTCGTGGATGTCATGGTTTACTCCTGTAGTGACAACGATATGGGCAGCAATGTCTGGCGAACAAAACGGCCTGACGGAAGCGGCTGCAGCGTAGGTGTTAACAGGAGTGAAACACAATTGTATATTCTTGTCTATACAACTTGACCGGGGAGTTTCTGTCCCTCACAAAAATAGTTGAGCGCCCGTCCGGAGAGGATCGGCTTGCGGGTCAAACGCTGGCTTTGCCAGCGCGTCAGGATAGCAGGCAGGTGGGTTGCAGATGTCTATACATTTAAGAGTTTACCTACTACACTGCCGTCATTAATTTTATCAGGATAAAAAAACTATGGCCGGTCAGTCCGCCATTTCTCAACTTGCCGCCGTAATGAGCGATCGGCCAGCGCCGATCTATCTGCGCGTGAAGCAGGCGATTATCAGCCAGATTACGGAAGGCGTGTGGCAGGCCAGGCAGCGGGTGCCGTCGGAGAGCGAGCTGGTAAACGAGCTCGGCGTCAGCCGTATGACCATCAACCGCGCGCTGCGTGAGCTGACCAGCGAAGGCTATCTGGTGCGTATGCAGGGGGTCGGTACTTTTGTCGCCGAAACCAAAGGCTACACCGCGATGCTCGAAGTGCACAATATTGCCGATGAGATCGCCCAGCGCGGCCACCGCCACAGCTGTAAAATCGTCCATCTGGGCGAGAGCCGCGCCGATCCTGAGCAGGCCGCGGTGCTGGGCATCGGCAGCGGGCAGCCGCTGTTTCAGTCGCTGATCGTGCATTATGAAAACGAGCTGCCGGTGCAACTGGAGGAGCGGCTGGTTAACCCGCAGGTGGCCGCGGAGTACCTGCAGCAGGATTTCAGCCTGCAGACCCCCTATACCTACCTGATGCGCGTGGCACCCTTAACTGCGGGTGAACACGTGGTGGAAGCGGTGCTGCCCGACGCCCGCCAGTGTGAGCTGCTGGCGATGGAGGCGCACCAGCCGTGCCTGCTGATCCGCCGTCAGACCTGGAGCGACAGCAAGATCGTTACCTACGCGCGGCTGCTCTACCCCGGCTCACGTTATAAGCTGTTGGGCCGCTTCAAGGGGCATGGCTGATCGCGGCGATGCTGCCCCATAACAGCAGCGCGTCGGGTGACAGCGGCGTAAAGCTGCCGTCGTCACTTTCCCACCATGCCCCCTGGCCGGCGGACAGCCGCACCTGCGGATGCTGCCACTCGCCCTCCAGCACGTAGACCACCCCGGCGCAGGACGACAGCGGGCAAAAGGGCTTACGGGTGACTCCGGCCGACGCCGAGTGGCTTTCCCGGCGTGACATGATGTTAAAGTCGCGGCTCGGCCCGGCCGACAGGCGTGCGGCGATCGGCTCCTCTCCGGTGAAGGCAAACGGCTGGTTCGGCTGCAGCTGCTGGCGGAGTTGGCCGTCGCCGTACAGCGCCACGCCATCGCCGTCGAGCAGGGTAATGATCCTGTCGATGCCGGGAAACAGCGAGAAGTCGCCGTCGTGGGCGAGGGTGGCGATGCTGGCACGCCAGGCAAAATCTGCCTGGCCCGGCGGAAAGCTGATGATTTCGCGCGTTTCACCGCCGCCGTTGCGCCAGCGGCTGACCGGCAGGCGGGCGCAGTCATAGAAATGAATCATCGCAGCGCCTCCAGTGCCTCACGGCAGGCAGCGTCGATCTGCTCCTGCTGCGCGTGCCGTCCGGCGGTGATGCGCGGCTGCCCTGCGACGTACACCTCCTGAATCTGGCCGCGATGGCCGGCAAACAGCCAGCGGTTGAGCAGGGCGGTGTCCGGCGTGGTGCCGAGCAGCGCATCCTCCTGCAGTACCAGCCAGTCTGCGCGCCAGCCCGGCTGGAGGCTGCCGATTTTCAGACCGCAGGCCTGCGCGCCGCCCGCCAGCGCCTGCTGGTAGAGCACGTCGCCGACCGAGGGCTGTTCTGCGGTAACGATGCGGTTTCGGCGGCGGTCGCGCAGTCGTTGTGCGTACTCCAGCCAGCGCAGCTCCTCGACCACGTCCAGCGACACGTGGCTGTCGGAACCGATCCCCCAACGCCCGCCCTGGGCAATGTAGTCGCTGGCCGGGAAAATGCCGTCGCCGAGGTTGGCCTCGGTGGTCGGGCAGAGACCGGCTACCGCGCCGCTGGCGGCCAGCCTTTTGACCTCCTGCTCCGTCAGGTGGGTTGCGTGGATCAGACACCAGCGCGTATCAACCGCAAAGCGGTCCAGCAGCCAGCTGACCGGCCGCTTACCGCACCAGGCCAGCGAGTCATTAACCTCTTTCTCCTGCTCGGCGATGTGCAGATGCACCGGCAGGTGCGTCGGGCTGGCGGCCAGCACCTCTCGCATCTGCGATTCGTTGACCGCGCGCAGCGAATGGAAACAGAGCCCCTGGCTGAGCAGCGGTCGTCCGGCGATCAGCTTCTGCAGGCGCACCTGCTGCGCAAGATACTGGCTGGTGGTCTGGATAAAGCGTTTTTGCCCCGGCAGCGGCGGCTGGCTGCCAAACCCGGCATAGCTGTACAACACCGGCAGCAGGGTCTGACCAATCCCGCTGCGTTCCGCCGCCGCCGCCAGTTCGCGCAGCATCTCATCATTCGCGTAGGGCTGGCCGTCGGGCTGGTGGTGCAGATAGTGGAACTCCGCGACCTGGGTATAGCCGCCTTTCAGCATGTCGACGTAGAGCGCGCTGGCGATGGCACCGACCTGCGGCGGCGTCAGGCGCTCCGTCATGCGGTACATCAGCTCACGCCAGGTCCAGAAGCTGTCCTGCGGGTTACCGGCGATCTCCGCCAGCCCGGCCATCGCCCGCTGAAAGGCGTGGGAGTGCAGGTTGGCGATGGTCGGCAGAACGGAGCCGTTCAGCCGCACCGCACCCTGTACGCTACTGTTGGGGGTCAGGGCGCTGATGACGCCCTGGTGGTCAACGTCAATTGTCACATTGTGTTGCCAGCCGTCGGCCAGCAGGGCGCGGGGCGCAAAATAGCGGATCATGGTTGCTTCCTGTGCAGTGAGGTTGTATATACATATACATACTTATTATCAGGCCGTAAAGAACACAACGTGGGAGGGAGAATGGAGCCGCTAAGCTGCGATCGTTTATGGACCGGTGCCGATATTGTCACCATGCGGGAAGGGCGCTACAACATCATAGCAGACGGGGCGATCGGCGTGCGCGGCGAGCAGATCGTCTGGGTCGGTTCACGGCAGGAGGCCGCCGGCCTGCAGGCGGAGCGCATCACCGACCTCGGCGGCGGCATTGTCACTCCGGGCCTGGTGGACTGCCATACTCATCTGGTGTTTGGCGGCGATCGCAGCGATGAATTTGAACAGCGGCTGAACGGGGCCACCTACGCCGAAATCGCCGCCGCGGGCGGCGGCATTCTCTCTACCGTGCGTGCTACCCGCAGCGCCTCGCTGGCGCAGCTGGTGGCCAGCGCCCGCCAGCGGCTGACGTTGCTGCTGAACGAAGGGGTGACCACCGTTGAGATCAAGTCCGGCTACGGGCTGGAGGTTGCCAGCGAATTACGTATGCTGCAGGCGATTCGTCAGCTTGCGCAGCAGGTACCGGCGCAGATCCAGGCCACCTGCCTTGCCGCCCACGCCATTCCCCCCGAATTCAGCCAGCGTCCTGACGCGTGGGTCGATATGATCTGTGAGCAGCTGCTGCCGCAGGTGGCGGCCAGCGGGCTGGCGGATGCGGTTGATGCCTTCTGCGAACATCTGGCGTTTTCACCCGAGCAGGTCGCGCGCGTGTTCCGGGCGGCACAGCAGCTGGGCCTGCCGGTAAAACTCCACGCCGAACAGCTCTCCGCGCTGGGCGGCAGCCGGCTTGCGGCCAGCTTTGGTGCGCTGTCGGCCGACCATCTGGAGTATGCCAGCGAGCAGGACGTGGCCGCGATGGCACAGAGCGGCACCGTGGCAGTGCTGCTGCCCGGCGCGTTCTATCTCCTGCGTGAAACCCAGCTGCCGCCGGTGGCGCTGTTCCGCCGTTACCGGGTGCCGATGGCGCTGGCCAGTGATGCCAATCCGGGGACATCACCGGCGCTGTCGCTGCGGCTGATGCTGAATATGGGCTGCACGCTGTTCGGTATGACGCCGGAGGAGGCGCTGGCGGGGGTGACGCTGAACGGCGCACGTGCGCTGGGGCTGGCCGACCAGCTTGGCTCGATTGAGGCAGGCAAGCGGGCTGATTTTGTCCACTGGCCGCTGGCACGCCCGGCGGAGCTAATCTACTGGCTGGGCGGGCAACTGCCCTGCCGGGTTATTTTCCGAGGAGAGGAACGATGAAACCATTTGAATTTAGCTCCGGCACGCTGCCGCTGCTGGTCAGTATTCCCCATGCCGGCACCGCACTGACCCCCGAGGTTGAGGCCGGCCTGACCGACGCCGCGCGGCTGCTGCCCGACACCGACTGGCATATTCCACGGCTGTACGAATTTGTGCAGTCGCTCGGTGCCAGCGTGCTGGTCGGCAACTACTCGCGCTTTGTGGTGGATGTGAACCGCCCGGCGGATAACCAGGCGCTGTACACCACGGCCACCACCGGGCTGTTCCCGGAGACGCTGTTTGACGGCAGCCCGACCTTTCGCACCGGGCAGGCTCCCGATGAGGCCATTCGTCAGCGTGACCTGCGGCAGATCTGGCAGCCGTACCATGACCAGCTGGCTCAGGAGCTGGCCCGGCTGAAACAGCGCTTCGGCTACGTGCTGCTGTTTGACGCCCATTCGATTGCCTCGGTTATCCCGCGGCTGTTTGACGGCCAGCTGCCGGACATCAACCTCGGCACCAATGACGGTGCCAGCTGCAGCCAGGCCATCGCCGATCGGCTGACCGGCATCTGCCAGCAGCAGTCGCAGTTTAGCTGGGTGCTGAACGGGCGGTTTAAGGGTGGCTATATTACCCGCGCCTACGGTCAGCCGGAACATCGCCAGCAGGCGGTGCAGCTGGAGCTGGCACAGGTCAATTATATGGATGAGCAGCCGCCGTTTGGCTGGCGCGAGGATAAACAGCGCCAGCTACAGCCGCTGCTGCAGGGCCTGATTGAGGGCTATCTGGAAGAAGCTGCGCGCTGACCTTACCGGCAGCAAGCCGCCAGCGCCGTGCTGGCGGAAGGCGGGTAGCCGGCAGGATTCGGTGCAGTCACCTTCAGGTAAGGTTCCGCCAGCGCCGTGCTGGCGGAAGACGGGTAGCCAGCAGGGCGCGGTGCAGTCACCTTCAGGTAAAAATCCGCCAGAGCAGCGCTGACGCAAGGCACCCAGCCTATGGCAGGATGCATTCTCAAATGCGGCTACCCCCGCACCTTGTGCGTTGGCGCAGCCGCAGGCAGGCCGTTTACAGCAGCAGCGTTTCGATCTCCTGCCAGTTTTCCACCCGGCGGTAGCCGGTCACATGTCGGTTATGCGCGGCGGAGTAGAGGATCCCTTCACCACAGAAATTCACGAAGTTCTTCGCATTATCGTCGATCATATAGTCGGCCCTGATAATACTTTTATCCCCGCAGAACACGATATTGCGCGGCTTGATATCCGGGAAATGGGTATTCAGCCAGCGGAATTTGGCGTTAAACGAGCTGGGTAGCTCCATCGCGGCGGTCGTGATAAAAATGTCGTAGTGCTGGCTGAGTCGGGCAATCACCCGCTGGCTGTCGGCAATCACCGCCAGGTCGCCAAAAAACTCCGGATCGCTGGCCAGCGCAAAAATCTCTGACAGCTTGTGCGGATCCTTCTGCTGCAGATCGAACAGGTTGAGCTCGTCTGCGGTGAGCTGCTGCGCGAAATGGCTGTTCCAGGTGGTGACCAGCTTGGGATGAAAATCGGCAATCACTTCATCCATGTCAATCGCGATACGTTTCATAATCACTCAATAATCGGGGGTTTTGGAGAAGGTTAGCATATCAAAAAAACCGTTGCCGACGCTGCTGGCTAAAAAAGGCGCAGGCGCGGTCGGCAGACTACTGGGCTATCGTCAGCCCCCCTTCAGGCTTTACGCGCGTCCGGCCGCGTCATATCGAAACGCAGATCCTCACTGATGCCGTAATAGGCGCTCGGCCCGCCGGCGCGCAGAATCGGCTCCGCCTTTGCGGTCTGGTAGATGCCGTTTTCCAGCAGCGCCTCGTCGATATGGATCGCCACCGCTTCGCCCAGCACCAGCCAGCTGGGTAACAGTTCGCCCGCGGCGTTCTGCAGCTGAATGCACTGGGTCAGACGACACTCAAAGTTGACCGGGCTTTCTGCCACCATGCTGACGTTAATCAGGCTGGCAGGCAGCGGCGTCAGGCCGGCAAAGGCGAACTCATCCTCGCCACGCGGCAGCGATGCCGAGCTCTCATTCATCGGCACCGCCAGCGTGCGGGTCGCCAGGTTCCAGACAAATTCCCCGGTTTCCACGATGTTGGCCACGCTGTCCTTCCAGCCGCTGCTGGCAAAGCCGATGATCGGTGGATGGTAGTTAAAGCAGTTAAAAAAGCTGTAGGGTGCCAGGTTGCGCTGGCCGGCGGCGTTCTGCGAGCTAATCCAGCCGATCGGCCGTGGCCCGATAATGGCGTTCAGCGGGTCGTGCGGCAGGCCGTGGCCGCGTGCCGGTTGATATGAGTAGCGGGTCGTCAAAGCTGGCTCCTTGAGGGTCGTTGCGATTATGTATTACATAAGTCAAATTTATTAATATAAAGAAATAATTTGAAACTTGTTGTACAGTAATGCCGCTATTTGTAGCGATATGTCATTCTTATTTCAATGGATTTAAATTTGATGGAGCTTTTCATGTTGTCAAAGTTTGCACGTTTTACCTCAGCAACGGTACTGATTTCTGCCACCACGCTGTTTGCCAGCGCACTGGCCAGCGCGGCGGATAACAGCGCGTTTTTTGATGCGGCGTTATGCCAGCCAGCCTACACCACCAAAGCGGCCACCGCCCTGTACAATGAAGCAGAAAAAGTCTCAAAATATGAGCTGGTGGGGATGATGGCGGTTTATCCGCTGGCCGAAGCGGTGGTCAAAGACGGCTTCAGCGCTAAAGCCTTCGTGCTGGCGGGTACCACCTACGGCGTGCTGGTTGAAGGGCAGAAAGCCGACGAACTGGCAAAAACGTATCAGTTAACCGCTGAAGCGCCGAACCCGATGATCGTGGCGACCAAAAGCTACATTCGCGTATTAGACGATGCCGATCAGCCTTCGCCGGAAACCGGCCGGGTGGCGATCACCGCCCGTGAAGCGCAGGGCATCCCGGGTAAAACGCTGCTGAGCTGTGAATTCACCTCACTGGCCGATCTTGCGGCGATGAAAGCGATGGCGAAATAATCGCCTGTTCTGAACATCAGGGCCGTAAGGCCCTTTTTTTTGGCTGCGTTCAGCAGGGCGTGAAGCAAACCGCGGGAAATCCTGCGCTAGTGGTTTACGATTAATACTCCAGCAGGTATCTTACGCGCCTGCTGATAAGAGAGTGACTGATGAAAACCCCTGCCGAGAAAGACCTTCTCCACCCGCGTAACCGCCACCGCGGCCGCTATGATTTTGCTGCGCTGATCGCCAGCCACCCCCCGCTGGCGGCGTTTGTTGCCGTGAATAACTGGGGCAGCGAGTCGATCGACTTCGCTAATCCGCTGGCGGTGAAAACCCTCAACCAGGCGCTGCTGCGGCACTTTTATCAGATCGACCACTGGGATATTCCGGACGGCTTCCTCTGCCCGCCGGTCCCTGGCCGTGCCGACTATATCCATCACCTGGCCGATCTGCTGGCCGAAGATAACCGCCGCGTGGTGCCGCGTGAGATCAACGTGCTGGACGTCGGCTGCGGCGCCAACCTGATCTATCCGCTGATCGGCCATGCCGAGTACCGCTGGCGCTTTACCGGCAGCGAAGTCAGCGAGCAGGCAATGGCCTCGGCCAACGCGATTATCAGCGGCAACCCGGGGCTGAATCGCGCCATCCGCCTGCGCCGGCAGAAAGAGGCTAACGCCATTTTCACCAGCGTGATCCACAAAAACGAGCTGTATCAGGCCGTGCTGTGTAACCCGCCGTTCCACGCCTCCGCCGCTGACGCGCGCGCGGGCAGCCAGCGTAAGCTGCGCAACCTCGGCCTTGACCGCAGTGCGCCGCTGAACTTTGGCGGCCAGCAGGACGAGCTGTGGTGTGAGGGCGGTGAAGTGGCCTTTATCACCCGGATGATCGAAGAGAGCGCCGGCTTTGCCCGCCAGTGCGTGTGGTTCACCTCGCTGGTGTCGCGCAAAGAGAACCTGCCGGCGCTGTGGCGGGCGCTGGAGGAGGCGGAGGTCGCCGCCGTGCGCACCGTCGATATGGCCCAGGGGCAGAAGCAGAGCCGCTTTATCGCCTGGAGCTTTATGGAACAGCCGCAGCGCTCCCGCCTGCTGGGCAAGTCACCCGCTTAAGGGACAGGTGCCGCCAGCGCTACGCCGGCGGCACCGGCCACATCCACCCCGCTCTGCATCACCTGCACCGTCTGATACGGCGCTTTGATGCCCGCCGCGTCAAAGTGTTTTTTCACCATTGCGTCCAGCGCAAAGCGCACCGTCCACTGCTTCAGCGGTTGGGTGGTGAACGACACGCGTACCGTAAACGCCTGATTAGTCAGCCCGACCAGCCCGGCAAACGACGGCTCGCCGATCACCAGGCTGCGAATCGCGTTATCCTCCAGCAGCTCCTGCACCGCCGCCTGCAGCGTGGCGTTAACCTGTTCGCTGTCCTGCTGACGGTCGACGTCGTAGTTGGCGACAAACGAGCCGATGCCGCGCACGAAGTTTGCGAAGGTGGTAATCGAGGACCAGGGAATAATGTGGTAGGCCCCGGTGTCCTGACGCACGCCGACCGAGCGGATCGACATGCGCTCCACGGTGCCGGTAATCGCGCCGATGGTCACCAGGTCGCCGGTGTTCATGCCGTTTTCAAACTGAATAAACACCCCGGTAATAATATCCTTCACCAGCGTCTGTGAACCGAAGGAGATGGCGAGGCCGAGCGCGCCGGCACCGGCCAGCAGCGGCGCGATGTTTACCCCCAGTTCAGAGAGCAGGATCATAATGGTGATGGTGCTGATCACCACCGCCAGCGCGTTACGGAACAGCGTCAGCAGGGTGCGGGTGCGCGCGCTCGGCATCTGTCTGCCGTGCGAGTCAGAGGCCAGCCGGCTCTCGATCAGGCTGGCCAGCAGGGTCCAGCCGACCGCCGAGAAGAACAGGATCACCACGATGCGGATCAGCACGTCCACCACCTTTTCGCCGGCCCCCACCGTCAGCCAGTGCCACAGGTCAAACAGGTGCCAGGCGCTGAGCAGCATCAGCGTTACCGCAAACACGCTGACGATGCGGGCCAGCTTGAGCAGCGCCGAGACCCAGCCGTTGATGCGCTGCTGCAGCGCCGGGTAGCTGCGCTGCGTCTCCGGCGAGAGGATAATGGTCTTGTTGATCCAGCGGGTCAGCATGCCGGAGACCAGCGCGCCGATGGCGACAATCGCCAGCGAACGCACGGTGGCCGACATCATAAACTGCAGGCTGTCGCCGGGGTTAAACAGCGACATAAAGAACAGCGCGATAAAGTAGGCGCTGGCCAGCCAGTGCCACACCAGGGCAAAGGCGCGAATAAACAGGCCAAAGAAGGCCAGCGAACGGTCGGCCAGCCGGTGCAGTTCGTGGCGGATATTCAGCCGGTTGTGGAAAATCAGGTACAGCGCCCAGACGGTAATCAGCCCCATAATCACCACGTTGGTCAGCGCGCCGATCTGCACGTTCACCTGGTTTGAGACGATCGGCACGATCACCAGCAGTCCGTAGCCGATTAGCCCGCTCAGCCAGCTCAGGCGGGTATTCCAGTAGTGGGCGCGGTTATCCGCAAGGTGGAAGAAGCGCAGCTGCGGGTAGCGCGGGCAGAACAGCAGCCGCAGCACCGCCTTGAAGAACTCGATCAGGGCAAAGGCGTTGAGGAACAACCCCTGCTGGTAAGCGATGGTGCGGCTGCCGCCGTTCATATTGTCGCTGAGGATCTGGCCTGTAAACAGCGCCAGCGCCAGCAGCAGCAGGTCGATCACGAACGCGCCCGCAATCATCGCCGGCAGCTGCAGCCAGTTGTTGCGCGCGCTGTTTTTTCTGCGCCCCCAGTCGCCCATGCGGCGGTAGAGCGGGGTGACGGCGAAACGGATCAGCCAGTAGAAGGCGAACAGCGCCGCCGCCAGCATGGCAAAGTGGCTGACCGCGTTGAAAAAGGTGGTCTGGTTAAACGGCTTGTGCGGCGCGTTGGTGATGTTGCGGTGCAGCGTCTGCAGCCGGGCGGCAAACTCGCCGCCGAAGTGACGGCTGACGTCGGTAACGCCCTGCAGCACCGTTTTATCCTCCGCCTCCTGCGGCGGCGTCAGCACCGGCTCGTTGTTGACCGGCGGCGTGGTCGCCGCGCTGCGCAGCTGGTCGATCAGCTCTTTTCTGGCGCTGTCGTTTTCCAGAATATTGGCCAGCGCGGCGTAGGCGGCTTTTTTGTCCGCGACGTCCGGGGCGTTCTCGCTGGTGGCGGCAGCCGGTTGCGTGCTTTGCGAAGCCGCCACGGCGGCGGCGGGCAGGGTAACGGCCTGGGTTAACGGGCTGATAAGCAATAACAGTAACAGCATGGATTGCAGCAGCGCGCGAAGCGGTGGCGTAATTCCTGACATCCGGTTCTCCTGAAGTCTGACGGCGACAACAGAACAGTATAGACGGCGGTGAGTGGGCGGAAGGGAAGAAGGGCTGAAGAGGGTACTGCACAGAAAGCAGGATAGACACAAAGAGAGGGGGCAGAAAGCTGGGTCGACAGAAACAGAGCGGTAAGAAAGCAGCATGGACAGAATGAGAACGAACAGAAAGCAGGGTGACAGATAAGGTCGGCAGGTAAATAAAACGGGGCAGGCGGATGCTGCCCCGGGAGTGCAGGATTAAGAAACGTGCTGCAGGAACTCGCGCAGGCGTGCGCTTGGCGGGTTAGTGATCAGCTCGTCCGGGTTACCGTCTTCGGCAATCCGGCCTTTATCGATAAAGATCAGCCGTGAGGCCACCTTCTGCGCGAAGCCGACTTCATGGGTCACGATCACCATGGTCATGCCCTCTTCGGCCAGGTCCTGCATCACCTTCAGCACTTCGTGACGCAGTTCCGGGTCGAGCGCGGAGGTCGGCTCATCAAACAGCATCATCTTCGGCTTAACCGCCAGCGCACGGGCAATCGCCACGCGCTGCTGCTGGCCACCGGAGAGCTCGGACGGGAAGTGGTTGGCGCGCTCGGCCAGGCCAACTTTACCCAGCAGCTCGCGCGCCAGGCGCTGTGCGTCTTCTTTCTTCGCACCGCGTACGCGGATCGGGCCAAAGGCGACGTTGTCCAACGCGCTCATCTGCGGGAACAGGTGGAACTGCTGGAACACCATGCCGGCTTCCTGACGGATCAGGCGGTCGTCCACTTTCGGGTCGTTAACCTTCAGGCCGTCGACGATCAGCTCGCCGCTGGTGATCTCTTCCAGCTTGTTGATGCAGCGCAGCAGGGTAGATTTACCTGAGCCGCTCGGGCCGATAATCACCACCACTTCACCCTGATTGATTTTCAGGTCGATGTCGTGCAGCACCTGGGTCTGACCGAAGTGCTTGGATACGTTTTTAAATTCAATCACAGGATTTTCATCCTTCTCTCAAGGCGACGCAGAACAAAGCTCAGCACCAGCGTAATAATCAGATAGATGACGGCAACGGCGCTCCAGATCTCCAGCGCACGGAAGTTACCGGCAATAATTTCCTGCCCCTGACGGGTCAGTTCAGCCACGCCGATCACGATAAACAGCGAGGTATCTTTGATGCTGACGATCCACTGGTTGCCCAGCGGCGGCAGCATACGGCGCAGCGCCAGCGGCATAATCACGTAGCGCAGCGTTTCACGGCTGGAGAGGCCCAGCGCCAGGCCGGCTTCGCGGAAGCCGCGGTTAATCGACAGCACCGCACCACGGGTGATTTCAGCGATATAGGCACCGGAGTTGATCATAATGGTGACCACCGCCGCGCTGAACGGGTCAATGCGCAGGTCGGTGAAGGCCATCGGCAGCGCAAAGTAGATGAACATCACCTGCACCACGATCGGGGTGCCGCGAATTAGCTCAATAAAGACCAGCGCAACGTTGCGCGACAGCCAGCCGCCGTAGGCGCGGGCAAAACCCGCCGCCAGGCCGATAATGACGCCGCCGAGCAGACCGAGGACCGAGATCCACAGGGTCATCTTGGCGCCTTCAAGCAGGATTGGGATAGCAGGCCAGATGGCGCTCCAGTCAAACTGCATGTTTATTCTCCGGTTCAAAAACCATTTTGTTGATGTGGAAAAACGCAGGAGCGCCGTGTAACGCTCCTGTCATTGATGTATACCCTTCCTGCTTTATCCCCGATGGCAGGGTGAACCGGCACCGGGGTCGAAAATCATTTGGGTATCTTCTGTTATTATTTTGGCTCAGTACCGAACCATTTTTTGTAGATCTGGTTATAGGTACCGTTGTCGCGAATGGTTTTCAGCGCGCCGTTAATCTTCTCACGCAGGTCATCACTGCCTTTTGGCAGAGCGATGCCGTACTGCTGGGCTTCAATAGACTCACCGACTGACTTGAACTGGCCTTTACCGGCGGTGTTGATGAAGTAGAGGATATTTGGCGTGTCGTGCAGCACCGCGTCAGCACGGTTGGTACCCAGTTCCATATAGGCGTTATCGATGTTCGGGAACTGACGCAGGTCTTTGGTTTTGATGTGCTGTTTCGCGTAGTCTACAGAACCGGTACCGCTCTTCACCGCCACCACTTTACCGTTCAGATCGTCGATGCCTTTCACTTCGGTGTTGTTGGCTTTGACCATCACCAGCAGGCCGCTTTTGTAGTAGCCGTCGGAGAAGTCGATCGCTTTCTTACGTTCTTCGGTGATGGTGATACCGGCCAGCGCCACGTCAACGTTTTTGGTCTGCAGCGCAGGGATGATGCCGCTGAAGTCCATTGGCTTCAACTCGTAGGCAACGTTCAGCTGCTTAGCGACGGCGTCCCACAGGTCGATGTCGAAACCGACATACTTATCACCCTGCTTGAATTCGAAAGGAACAAAAGCGGTGTCGGTAGCGACAACCAGCTTCTTGTCAGCAGCGGTGGAAGTAACAGCGAATGCCAGCGTTAATGCGGCAAGTGACAGCTTGAAAATCGACTTCATCATTTTATCCTTTTTGCTTCTCGGGAACGGTAGTCGCCCAATGTTGTGCCTGCAGCGCTATGAAAAAATCGTGCCAGCTTTGCAATGGTAATAAAAAACAGTGGCTTGAACACGCTTTTTCTGACGATTCCTGGCGCGCACTGGGGTGCTGCACGAAAGTGGGGCACCGTTTTGGTGCGAATCATCTGTCGTGGTGCAGGTGAAGTTGTAGCAAACTGGCGGATAAAAACAACAGATAGTGCCGCAGGAAATGAATTTGTTGCTGTACAGCGCTGGTTTTGTAAAAAAATTCAGCGCAGCTGGCTGTCCTTACTGCCCCGGCGGTTGAACAGCGCCGCGTCATGACGCTCGTCGTGCGCCTGCTGGCACGCGATGCAGTAACGGACGCCGGGCAGCGCTTCACGGCGCGCCTGCGGAATCGGCTCACCGCACTCCTCGCAGAACTCGGCGCTGGCCCCGTGGTGCAGCGCCCGGCGCGCGCGCAGCACGGCATCATCAATGGTTGAGTCAATCTGCTCCTGCACGGCATCATCCCGTGCCCAGCCGCTGGCCATGGTTACCCCCTGAAATGCAAAAAAGCAGAGGAGTGAGCCTCTGCTTTGGTATCGTTCAGCTGGCCGCCGCGGGCGGCCGGCGTGGATTACTCAATATTGGCTTCGATAAACCACAGGAACTTGTCCAGATCGCGCGAGGCGGCGGTGAAGATATCGGCGGTGTCTTCATCAGAGACTTCGCCAATCGCCTTACGGGTGTCGTTGGCGACGATAGCATAACGATCGGCCAGCGCTTTCAGGTGGTCCTGCACGCTGTGAATGTTCAGCGGGTAGCTTTTCAGCGGGCTTTTGTCCGCCACGATCTGCGCGGTACCCAGCGCCACGCCGCCCAGCTGCACGGCACGTTCGGCTATGGTGTCCTGGTGGTCGGTAATGGCGGTACGGAAGCCGTCCAGCATCTCATGGACGCCGATAAAGTTGGCACCGCGCATGTTCCAGTGCGCCTGTTTGGTGATCAGCGACAGGTCGATAAATTCAATCACCAGACGGTTAAGCACGTCGATGGTGGCTTTTTTCTCGCCGTCGGCCACGTCGTTACGGGTGTAAATCAGATCGGAAGATTTGGCTTTAACCAGTTTTGCGGTACTCATCATTAACGTCCTCTTAATAGTCGGGGTGTCCTGAATTTCTACGAGGTTAAGTATAGCACCGGATCCTGACTCTGCAGCGACGTTAACAGCTATCGCTTTAATAGCGGCTGACTGTCGCTGGTGAAGAGCTGATAATTTGGTAAAAGCGGAGAGGAAAGTATTATTGAGAATTATTACTATAATTGTTTGTGTTTTATGTTATTGATTTAAAATGTTTTGCTTCTGAGGTGATGGTGAGGTTGCGATATTTTATTCGCACCGGTAACAGAATGTTTCATGTAACCGGTGTGAGATCCGCAGATTAATTCACCGCTCAGCGCCTGCGCCGGCAAATAAGGCGCGGCACCCCATCAATCCGTTAACATTTTATTTACCCGACGGCTTCACCGGCACGATCTCAGATTTTGCCGGTCGCAGGGTCAGCGTTGAGCCGACCGAGGCGCTGATAATCGCCAGCAGCGCCAGCCACTGCACCGGGCTGAGCACTTCACCGAGAAACAGCATACCGGACAGCGCGGCCATCGCCGGCTCAAGGCTCATTAAGGTGCCAAAGGTGCGGGACGGCAACCGGGTCAGCGCCACCATCTCCAGCGAGTAGGGCAGCGCGCTGGAGAGAATGGCAATCAGCAGGCCGATCGGCAGCAGCGCCAGCGTCCAGGCTCCGCCGTTGGCCAGCGCCAGTCCCAGCGGCACAAACACCAGCGAGCCGATCAGCGAACCCATCGCTACCGTGGCCGGGCCGTGTTCACTGCCGGCGCGCTGGCCGGCGAGGATATAGACCACCCACAGCGCGCCCGCGGCCAGCGCCAGCAGGGCACCCTGAGGGTCGACGCCGTTAATCTCATTGCCGATCGGCAGCAGCCAGTACATACCCAGTATCGCCAGCGCAACCCAGACAAAGTCCAGCGGCCGCCGCGAGCCGAGCAGCGCCAGCGTCAGCGGCCCGATAAACTCCAGCGCTACCGCGATGCCCAGCGGCACGGTGCGCAGCGAGAGATAAAACAGAAAGTTCATCCCCCCCAGCGACAGGCCATAGAAAATCAGCGGCAGCGCCTGCTGGCGGCTGAAGCGCAGTCGCCAGGGGCGGAAGATGGCGCAGAGGATCAGCGTGCCCAGCCCCAGTCGCAGCGCGGTGATCCCCGGTGCGCCAACCTGCGGAAACAGCGTCTTCGCCAGCGCCGCGCCGCCCTGAATCGAGGTCATGGCGATAAGCAGCAAAAGCACCGAAAACCAGGGGGACTCTTTAACCGTTGGTGAGAACATCCTGTTTGCGCCTTCTATTCCAGTAATCAGTCGGGGGGATCGGCCATGAGTGTAACGGATATGTCTGGCAAAACAGGAGAGGGAAGTAAGAAAAAAACGTCGCGGTAGGGCAAAAAGGGCGATTTTTGGTAAAGAAACGTCAGCTTTTGATTAGGATTACTCTTAATGAACTTTTTTTTACAACGGATGACAATAGCGCATTAATTCCGATAAATATAAGTAAAAAGAATGACATAGGTTGTTTCATTAACTTCCTGTTACACCAAACATTCTATTGGACAACAAAATCAGGGCAGAGTTTCTCGCTGACCTTTGTTATATTTTCAGCGTTGTCAGGAGAGAAGTACTTTCACATTTGAGGTGGTTATGAAAAAAATTGCATGTCTTTCTGCGCTGGCTTGCGTACTGGCCGTTTCTGCTGGTTCTGCGATGGCACAAAGCACCGTCTCTGCCGGTTATGCTCAGGGTGATGCCCAGGGCGTGGCTAACAAAGCTAACGGTCTGAACCTGAAATACCGTTATGAGAACGGTAACGACCCACTGGGTTGGATCGGTTCCTTCACCTACATCAACAAAAACCGTACCGAGTCTGGCGACTACATCAAAGCCCAGTACTACGGCTTCACCGGTGGTCCGGCTTACCGTCTGAACGACTGGGCAAGCGTATACGGTGTTGTAGGTATCGGTTACGGTAAGTTCCAGTACAACGAACCAAACCGCGAAAAAAATGATTCAAGCGACGTAGGTTTCTCCTACGGTGCAGGTCTGCAGTTCAACCCAATCCAGAACGTTGCTCTGGACATGGGCTACGAGCAGAGCCGTATTCGTAACGTTGACGTTGGCACCTGGACTGCTGGCGTAGGCTACAGCTTCTAATCGCTGCTGCCTGACCCGCCAAGCGGGTCCGCGTGAAAATCCGCCCCCCGGGGCGGATTTTTTTTGCCTGTTAACCGGACGTGCGGCGCGGTTAAGCGGCTATTTGAGGATCGGGTCCTGCTGCAGCTGGCTGAACGGCAGCCGTTTCAGCGCAAAGTTAGTCACCTCCACCGGCGGGGCTTTCTCAGCGGAGATAAAGCGGTAGCCTGGGGTGATTTCGCGGGTGCGGATGCCGGTCCACTGCGAGAACAGCGTTAAAAAGTCGTTTGCCGAGCGCGGCTGGTCAATCACCTGATGGTGGGTATCGCCGCTCGAGGCGACGAACAGCGGCACCTCAAAGTTCTGCCGGTACTTATCATCGTGGGTCAGGTATTCGTTGACGGTGCCTTTCTCTTTAAAGGCCAGGCCGTGATCGGAAAAATAGATCATCGAATAGCTCAGTCCGCTGTTGTGCAGCTGCTGCCACAGCTGCTGCAGAAAACCGTCGGTCTGGGTGATGCTGTAGAGGTAGCAGGACGTCTCTTTCGAGTGCAGAAACTCGACGTAGCGCCCCCGGGTGCGGTCGCAGGCCTTAGGATGCGACCCTACCAGGTGATAAACCAGCAGGCGCGGGGCATCCACCGGGCGCGCCAGCGCGGCAGCGGTAAAAGGCAGCAGGTCTTCATCACGGGTGTTCTTATCGGCTTCAAAATCGCCCTGCTTGAGAAAGTGAACGTTTTTCGCCCGCAGGGCGATGCTGGCTACCGGCGTATCGTACTGGCCGATCTGCCCCTGATTTGAGATCCACCAGGTGTCAAAACCGGCGCGGTTGGCGAGGCTGATGATGTTGTTCTGATACTGCGGCGTGCCGTCACTCACCAGGTTTAAGGTCAGCCCCAGCGATTTCTGCGTTGACGAGGCGGCAGAGGTATAACGGGTGAAAAACTGCCCCGGTAGCTGGCTGGCAAACGGCGTGTTATCCCAGCGGCCGCCAAAAGCGCCGAGCGCATCGCGGCGGGCGCTCTCACCGATCACCACCACGTAGATCTGCCGGTCAGGCTTCACGCCGAGCAGGTGCCAGTCGTCCTGCAGGGTGGAGAGCTGCTGCATGCGGCTGATTTCACGGTTGACCGACAGCTTGCTCTCCAGCGTGTCTTTCACAAAGCGCACCAGCGGAATACCGGCATCTTTCGGGTTAAACACGCCGCCGGTAAGCTGGTTAAGCACCGGCTGCGTCAGCCAGGCGATCGCCACCAGCGCCAGGCCGGCGCTGTGCAGATGACCCCAGCGCCGTCTGACCGGTGCTTTTCGCCACAGGGCGATCGCGCCACAGACGACGATCAGCAGCCCCAGCAGATAGTCATGCAGCGGGAAGATCAGCAGCGTTTCGCTGGCCTCTTCCACGCTGGTGGCGTGCATCGCCAGCAGGGTATTGAAGTTGGGCGGGCCGAACGCCTGGCCAAAAGGATAATAGAGCCCGGCGACCAGCGCGGTGCCGGCCACCAACACTTTCAGGCTGCGCGGCGCAACGGCGGCCAGCAGCAGCAGCAGCACGGTAAACGCCACGCTGTAGGGCAGGCTGAGCGGGTAGCCAAAAGCCAGATTAATTAAAACAGAAAACAGCAGGTACAGTCCGGTCCACGGGCTCAGCCACGCACGGTAGCGGCCTGCCGCGGCAGTTTTTATCAGTGTCAGATTCATTCTCGGTTCTTAATCAAAAGCCAAAGCGCGTCGCTTCAGAGGGCTGAAGTGGCAGAGTGCCTGAAACAGCTCGTCAGAAATGGGGGGGACGGGAGGAAGGTGATCCGGTCTGCCTGCACTCTTTACGAAAGGCTGGCAAGATAATCGCTGTTTTAAAGAAAGGCAACCAGTGAAATGAAGTCGTTATGTGAGGGACTAAACAAAAGTGTCATATTGGCCGGGGGTCAGGAAGCCTGACGGGCAGGCTTCCGATCGGTCAGCATTTCCAGCAGCATCAGGCGCAGGGTAAACGGCGAGCGGCAGAGCAGTTTCAGCAGCAGCGGTCGTTTCATGGCAATGTCCCTCCGGTTAATCGGGGTAAGGTCGAATTATCAACAGGTATAGCACAGGCTATACCCTATAGCCAGAGCTAATACGCTAAATTTTGTGCTTCTTTGAGCTTCGATTACAATGTCACTCCAACAGACCGACGCGGTGTTGAAAATGACGTCGGTTAATAAGAAGAGGAAGCTGAATGAGTCGTCGCGCAAAAGTTGCAGTGCCCGCGCCACTGAAAGAGATTGAAGAGCATGTCGAAGGCTTCCGCCAGGTACGTGAGGCCCACCGTCGCGAATTAATCGATGACTATGTTGAGCTGATTTCCGACCTGATCCGCGAGTTTGGCGAGGCGCGTCAGGTTGATATGGCCGCCCGCCTTGGCGTGTCACAACCCACCGTGGCGAAGATGCTGAAACGCCTTGCGGGCGGGGGCCTGGTCGAGCAGGTGCCGTACCGTGGCGTGTTCCTGACCCCGGAAGGGGAGAAGCTGGCGGAAGAGAGCCGCGAGCGCCATCACATCGTCGAGACCTTCCTGCTGGCGCTGGGCATCAGCCCCGATACCGCGCGGCGCGATGCGGAAGGCATCGAACATCACGTCAGCGACGAGACGCTGGCGATTTTCAGGCAGTTCAGCGACAGCCGTCAGTAATATCTATCACCTTTGCGAGCCAGTATGACAACCCTGCTCAGGCCTTTTTTGCACGATCGTTTTCTGCATCTGTTAGTGGTTCTGGGCCTGCTGCTGGCCTGCTTTGTTCCGTTCACCTTCGCCGAGCTGCCGCGCGCCGTCGACTGGCCGACCATGGTAACCCTGTGCGGCCTGCTGATGCTGACCAAAGGCATCGAGGCCAGCGGCTATTTTGACGTGCTCGGCCGCCGCCTGGTACAGGGCTTTCACCGGCAGCGCTCGCTGGCGCTGTTTCTGGTGGCCGCCGCCGCGCTGCTCTCCACCTTTCTGACCAACGACGTGGCGCTGTTTATTCTTGTGCCGCTGACGCTGTCGCTGCGCAAGTACTCGGCGCTGCCGATCGCCCGGCTGATCATCTTTCAGGCGCTGGCGGTTAACGCCGGTTCGCTGCTGACGCCGATCGGCAACCCGCAAAACATTCTGTTATGGCGGCATGCCGGCAGCGGCTTTTTCACCTTTATCGGCCAGATGGCGCCGCTGGCGGCGATGCTAACCGCCAGCCTGCTGCTGCTGACCGCCTGCTGCTTCTCCGGTAAACGCATTGAGCGCCACGAGCACGTTGAGGAGAGCGGCTGGCAGCGACCGCTGCTGTGGACCAGCGCCGTGCTGTACGGCGTGTTTCTGGCGGCGCTGGAGCTGGATCTGGCGCTGTGGGCGCTGGGGCTGGTCGTGGTGGTGTTCCTGATGATGGCGCGGCGCATTCTGCTGACCATCGACTGGAGCCTGCTGGTGGTGTTTATCGCCATGTTTGTCGACGTGTTCCTGCTGACAAAGCTGCCGCTGCTGCAGACTGGCCTGCAGGCGGCGGGTTCGCTGTCGGAACTGCATGGCTTCCTGCTGGCCGCCGGGCTCTCCCAGCTGATCAGCAACGTGCCGACCACCATCCTGCTGTTAAGCAGCCTGCCGCCGACGGTGTTGCTGGCCTGGGCGGTAAACATTGGCGGCTTCGGTCTGTTACCCGGCTCGCTGGCCAACCTGATCGCGCTGCGGATGGCGAAAGATCGCCGGATCTGGTGGCATTTCCACCTCTACTCCGTGCCGATGCTGGCGTGGGCGCTGGTCAGCGGATGGCTGCTCTACCTGGCTATTTATGCTATTTAGCCACGCTTAGCACAAGTTTTGTCAGGAAAGCCTGGTATATGTCAATTTTGGCTCTATGTTTATATACCAGACTGACCACTTGCGGCCTCAGTTTGGGGCCGCCTTATCCTGACGGGAATTATGGCTAATCAAACTTCTTCTGCGGACGACGCACATCGTCCGCAACACGCACCAGAGACTTCATCACAACCCGAACCGCAGCAAGACGATGACGCGCCGCGTAAAACCCCCGGCAAAAAGCCGCTGATTATTCTGGCTCTGGTGGTGGTGATAGCGCTGATCGTCGGCCTGTGGTTCTGGCTGACCACCCGCAATATCGAAACCACCGATGACGCCTTTACCGAAGCGGACGCGGTGACCATCGCCCCAAAAGCCTCCGGCTACGTTACCGAACTGCGGGTGAAGGATAACCAGCGGGTGAAGAAGGGCGATCTGCTGCTGGTGATCGACCCGCGTGACAGCACCGCGCAGCGCGATCAGGCGCAGGCACAGCTGGGGCTGGCCGAGGCGCAGCTGCATCAGGCTCAGGCGCAGCTGGCGCTGGCCCGCGTACAGTACCCGGCGCAGAAGGATCAGGCGCTGGCCCAGCAGGCGCGCGCCGAAGCGAACCTGAAAAATGCCCAGGCGGACGATAAACGCCAGCGCGGCGTCGACCCGCGCGCCACCTCGCAGCGTAATATCGACAGCGCCAGCGCCCAGCTGCTGAGCGCCAGAGCGGAGCTGGCCAACGCCCGCGCGCAGGTTGAAGTGGCCTCGCAGATTGCCCTGCAGATCCGCCAGCAGGAGACCAACGTTGAAGCGCGGCAGAGCCAGGTGCAGCAGGCACAGGCGCAGCTGAACACCGCTAACCTCAACCTCTCCTATACCGAAGTGCGCGCGCCGTACGATGGCTTTGTTACCAAGCGTAACGTGCAGGTCGGCACGCTGGTGCAGGCCGGCACCTCGCTGTTTTCGCTGGTGTCTGCCGATACGTGGATTGTCGCCAACTTTAAAGAGTCGCAGCTGGCGCGCATGAAGCCGGGCGACAAGGTTGAGATCAGCGTCGATGCCTGGCCGGATCGCCAGCTGCAGGGGCATGTTGACAGCGTACAGATGGGCAGCGGATCGCGTTTCTCCACCTTCCCGTCGGAAAACGCCACCGGCAACTTTGTGAAGATCGTCCAGCGCGTGCCGGTGAAAATCATCATCGACAGCGGGCTGGATGCGAATCAGCCGCTGCCGATCGGCCTGTCGGTTGAGCCGAAGGTGACGGTGGAATGAGCCCGCAGAGCTGGAAACCGGCCAGCAACCCCTGGCTGGTCGCCCTGACGGTGACGCTGGCGGTGTTTATGGAGATCCTCGACACCACCATCGTTAACGTTGCCCTGCCGCATATTGCCGGCTCGGTGTCGGCCAGCTATGACGAATCTACCTGGGTGCTGACCTCCTATCTGGTGGCCAACGGCATCGTGCTGCCGATCTCCGCCTTTTTCAGCCGCCTGCTGGGGCGCAAGCAGTTCTTCCTGATCTGCATCGTGATGTTTACCGTCTGCTCATTCCTGTGCGGCATCGCCACCGAGCTGTGGCAGATCATCCTGTTCCGCATTATGCAGGGCTTTTTCGGCGGCGGCCTGCAGCCGGTGCAGCAGTCGGTGCTGCTTGACTACTTTAAGCCGGAGGATCGCGGCAAGGCGTTTGGCCTGTCGTCGATCGCCATCATCGTCGCCCCGGTGCTCGGGCCGACGCTGGGCGGCTGGATCACCGATAACTACAGCTGGCGCTGGGTGTTCTTTATTAATATCCCGGTAGGCATCATCAGCGTACTGGCAATTTACCAGCTGCTGGAAGATCCGCCGTGGGAACGCAAGTGGGCCAAAGGCAAACTGCGCGTCGACTATATCGGCATCAGCCTGATCACCCTCGGCCTCGGCTGCCTGCAGGTGATGATGGACCGCGGTGAGGACGCCGACTGGTTCCACTCCAGCTTTATCGTCACCTTTGCGCTGCTGGCCGTTGTCGGGCTGGTGGGGGCCACCTACTGGCTGCTGTATGCCAAAAGGCCGGTGGTCAACCTGGAGGTGCTGAAGGATAAAAACTTCGCCGTTGCCACGCTGCTGATGTCCGGCATGGCGGCGATCCTTTACGGCAGCTCGGTGGTGATCCCGCAGCTGGCGCAGCAGGACCTTGGCTACACCGCCACGCTTTCCGGGCTGGTGCTGTCGCCGGGGGCGGTGCTGATCGTGCTGTCGATTCCGCTGGTGCTGAAGCTGATGCCGCTGGTGCAGACCCGGCTGCTGATCATGTTTGGCTTTCTGCTGCTGGGCGGGTCGTTTATTTACTCGACGCGGCTGACGCCGGATATTGATTTCGGCTCGCTGGTCATGCTGCGCAGCCTGCAGACCATCGGGCTGGGCTTCCTGTTTGTGCCGCTGACCACCGTGGCGTTTATCACCATCCCGCAGCGGCTGAACGCCGACGCCTCGGCGATCCTCACCATGTTCCGTAACGTGGCCGGTTCGATCGGCATTTCGCTGTCGACGGCGATGATCACCGAGCGCACCCAGGCGCACAGCGCGCACCTGGTGCACAATATGACGCCGCTTAACGAGCCCTTTAATCTGGCGGTGGAGCGCTGGGCGCAGGGGGTGCGCGATGCGGTGCATGCGGCGGGCGATCCGCTGGTGATTGCCACCGGGCAACTCTATAAGCAGATGATCGTGCAGGCGCGTTTCCTCGCCTATATCGACGTCTTTATGTACCTGAGCGTGGTTGCGCTGGTCATGATTCCATTTTGTTTATTGCTTTCGCCGATTCGTAGCGAAGGCAGTGCGGGAGCACACTGATATGCTGGCATTATCTCAATTTTCCCGCGCGCGCGGCGCGCTGTTGATTTCTGCGGCGTTGCTGCTGAGCGCCTGTGCCGTCGGGCCGGATTTTAAAGCCCCGAAGCCGGCCACGCCAGGCAGTTTTAACAGCCTGCAGTCGGACAGCGCCTCAACGCCGCTGGCCGCGAAGATTAACGCCCGCTGGTGGCAGTCGTTTAAGGATGCGCAGCTCAACGGCCTGGTCGAGCGGGCGATGCGCGATAATCTGTCGCTGCAGCAGACGGTGCTGCGCATCGCCGGCGCGCGGCAGCAGCTGAACCAGGCGCGCGGTGCCTGGGCACCTTCCGTTAACGGCAACGCGCGGTTTACCCGCCAGCAGCTGGGGATTAAAGGCGAGCTGGAGTCGGAGGGCGTGTACGATCGGGTGCAGCAGGCCGGTGGCGATACCGATCTGACCCCGGTGCTCGACAGCCTGTCGCAGCCGGTCGGGCTGTATCAGGGCAGCCTGGATGCGTCGTGGGAGCTGGATCTGTGGGGCAAGGTGCGTCGCCAGGTGGAGGTGGCCGGGGCGCAGCAGCAGCAGCAGGTTGAGAGCCGCAACGACGCGCTGGTGTCGCTGCAGGCCGAGGTGGTGCGCGCCTATCTGCAGCTGCGCGGCGCGCAGTCGATTAGCCAGACGTTGCAGACGCAGATTGACGTGGCGCAGCAGACGCTGGAGCTGACGCAGAGCCAGCAGCAGAACGGCCTGGCGCCGCAGACCAGCGTGGAGAGCGCCCGCGCGCAGCTGAACGGGTTGCGTGCCCAGCTGCCGCCGTATCAGGCGCAGATCCATCAGGCGATGAACGGTCTGGCGGTGCTGACCGGCCGGGTGCCGGGGGCGCTGGACGGCGAGCTGACGGCGGTGAAGCCGCTGCCATTGCTGCCGAAGGTGGTGCCTGTGGGGGTGCCGTCGGAGCTGGCGCGTCGTCGTCCTGACGTGCGTGAGGCGGAGGCGCAGCTGCACGCCGCCACCGCCAATATCGGCGTGTCGATTGCCCAGCTGTTCCCGAGTTTTTCGCTGACCGGGCAGTTTGGTATGCGCAACAGCGACGCCGGTTATCTGGATAACTGGAGCAGCCATTTTTACAGTTACGGGCCGTCGGTGAGTATTCCGATTTTCCAGGGCGGGCGGCTGGTGTCGAGCGTGAAGCTGGCGCGGGCGCAGCAGGCCAGCGCGGCGCTGGGTTACCGGCAGGCGGTGTTGACCGCGCTGCAGGACGTGGAGAATGCGCTGGTGAGCTATCGTAGCGATCAGCAGCAGGTGGACGGTCTGGATGAGACGGTGGCGGCGCAGCAGACGGCCTTTACGTTGGCCAGCGATAGTTACCGGCAGGGGATTTCCAGTTTTGTTGAGGCGCTGGATGCGCAGCGGCAGCTGGCGCAGGCGCAGCAGCAGGCGGAGCGGGCGCGGGTGCAGAGCAGTCTGGATTTGGTGGCGTTGTATAAGGCGCTGGGGGGCGGCTGGGAAGTGTATCAGCAGGTTAAGCTGCCGGAGTATACGGTGTTTGGGGAGGCGGAGACGCCTTAACCTTTCTGGGAGGTTGCTGCTAAGGTCAACGTCTACGTCAACGGCCTGTCGTCTGGCAGATCGAGACTGTCGGCATTCCAAAAGCAACGTCAACGTCAACGGCCTGTGGTCTGCGGGATCGAGACTGTCGGGCCTGTCAGCGGGCGACCCTCCGCGGGTTACCCCGCTCCGGGCTCATCCCGCTGCCCTCCCTGTTAATTGGCACTTGTTTGGCCTGGCTGGGGCAACGTCCACTGCTTCGGTACGGTCAACGTCAAATGCTACGGCAGGGCAGGGCTTGGTGTCTGGTTGATGGAGACTCACAGCCGTCATGCGGGCGACCCTGCGCGAGTTACCCCGCTGCGTGCTCATCCCGCTGCCCTCCCTGTAATTTAGCTTCTTTTTGGCCTGCCTGGAGCTGCGGCCGCAGTTTTGGGCCTTGCTACAGGGTTGAACCGCAAATTTTTGACAAGGTCAGTAAAATGCATTTATTTTATAGACGACCGGTCGAATTGTTGTTATCTTAAGCTTATGAAAACTGCAACGTATCAACATAACCAGCAAGTCCGCGAACATATACTGGCCGTTGGCCAGCGGATTATGGCGGGTAAAGGCTTTTCAGCCGTTGGCCTGAAAGAGATCCTTGACGAGTCAGAGGTGCCTAAAGGCTCCTTTTACTATTATTTTGCGTCGAAAGAAGATTTCGGTGTGGCAATGCTGTGCCACTATTTCGCCGCCTATCTGCTGGAACTTGATGAAATGCTGGCGGATAGCAGCATGAACCATGCTCAACGGTTGATGAACTACTGGTTGCAGTGGCGTAAAACGCAGTCCTGTGAAGATTGCCAGGGCAAATGCCTGGCGGTAAAACTGGGCGCTGAAGTATCCGATCTGTCAGACAAAATGCGTGCCGCCCTGATGAACGGTACGGCAGGGATCATTTCCCGGCTGGCGGATGCGCTGGAAGCTGGCGCTGCGGAAGGCTCTTTGCAGTTTGAAGGTGAGGCAGAAAAGGTGGCCGAAGCGCTTTATCAGCTGTGGGTCGGGGCCAGCATTATGGTGAAGATTGTCCGTACGGCCTCGCCGTTTGATGCAGCGCTGAGCCTGACCCGACAGACTTTACGTATCTCCCTCTAGGAGGGGGTTTTTTTTTATCCATTTTATAGACGACCGGTCAGCTTTAAGTGGTGTATTAATCATCACCCGGTCTGCTAATCATCACCACCGCGATAAACAGGAGTGAGACAATGAAAGTTCTGATGGTACTGACCTCGCATGACAAACTGGGCGACACCGGCCTTAAAACCGGCTTCTGGCTGGAAGAGCTGGCGGCACCGTACTACGCCTTTAAAGATGCGGGCGCGGAAATTACGCTGGCTTCACCACAGGGCGGCAAGCCACCACTCGATCCTAAAAGCAATGAACCTGACTTCCAGACCGATTTTACCCACCGTTTTGAAGCCGATGCGGATGCCAATGCCCAGCTGGCAACCACCGTTAAACTGGACAGCCTGTCTCAGGCTGATTTCGATGCCGTATTCTATCCAGGGGGGCACGGCCCATTGTGGGATCTGGCAGAAGATAAACACTCTGTCGCGCTGATCGAAGCGTTCTTTGCCGCTGGCAAGCATGTCGCCTTTGTCTGTCACGCGCCTGGCGTGTTGCGTCATGTGAAAACACCGGACGGCAAGCCGTTGGTGGCAGGGCGTCAGGTTACGGGCTTCACCAACACCGAAGAGGAGGCCGTAGGCCTGACTCAGGTGGTGCCATTCCTGGTCGAAGATGAGCTGAAAGCGAAGGGCGGTCTGTATTCAAAAGCCGCTGACTGGTCATCCTATGTTGTCACTGACGGCCTGCTGATCACCGGGCAAAACCCGGGTTCATCAGAAGCCACCGCCGCACAGCTGATTAAAGCGCTGGCGAAGTAAATGAAACAGCCGGCTGAGCGTTATTTTTCGCTCAGCCAGTCTGCAGCAGTAATGAAGGATTGGTATGCAACCTGAAGCACGGTTACAGCTGGCGCGCTGGGCCCTTTGCCACTGAACGCGCTGAACGCCGAAATCTGTACGGTGGCGCGGAACAGGGCTTCACTGATTATCCGCTTTATCACTCTTCATTTAAGTCATTCACTCATATTCAAGGACACTCAAGATGAAAGCAGTAACCTATGCACGGCCTGGCGGCCCGGAAGTTTTGCAACTAGTGGATATCGCTGAGCCGGCCATCAAACCGCATGAACTGCTGGTAGCGGTAGAAGCCATCAGTGTTGAGGGTGGCGATATCATTTCGCGCAACAGCCAGTCTTTGCAGCCTGATGAATGCCTCGGCTATGCGGCTGCGGGCACCGTTCTGGCAACCGGTAGCGAGGTACAGGACTTTGTCGTGGGGCAGAAAGTGGCCACGTTTAACTGGCGTGGCGCTTACGCCGAGCGGCGTGCGGTTGCGGCGTATAATTGTTTTCCCATCCCGGAAGGCCTGGATCCGCGCGTAGCGGCAGCGATCCCGGTTGGCCCCGGCACTGCCGCATGGGCATACCATCTGGGGAAACTGCAGCCCGGCCAGACTGTCTTGATCCTGGGCGCAGCGGGTGGCGTGGGTGTAGCAGCAGTCCAGCTGGCAGCACGGATGGGCGCACGCGTTATCGGTACCGGAACGCGTGCTGAATCACTTGAGGCGCTGCGCCAGTTTGGCCTGAATGATGCGATCGTTGTCGGCGAGAAGCTGGCGGGTGAGCAGGTTCGTGAACTGCTTGGCGGTAACCACGTCGACCTGCTGATCGATACCATCGGTGGCGATGCGTTATCTGATGGCGTTAAAGTCCTGCGCGATGGCGGTACGGCGGTTATCATCGGTATTCTGGCCGGTCGTAATCATATGATCGATACCGAATATCTGCTGCTGCACCGCATCACGCTGATTGGCTGCCTGTTAGGCGTCGAGTGGGGCGAAAAACAGATTGCGCGCGACCTGGTGAATGAGCTGCTGCATATGGCAGCTAAAGGTGAGTTGATTGTGCCGATTGACAGTACGTTCCCGCTGGAACAGGCTGTGGAAGCACATCAGCGTGCAGAAACACGCGGACGTATGGGTAGGGTCTTCATCACGTTAGCGCCGTAAAAGAATCAGGTCTAATCCGTTACCGGATCTGCAAAGCATCTTTGGCAACTAAGGGTTCCAGTAACAGGCCCTCTGTTGCGAGAATGGGTGTCTGTATGTTTAATTATCCTTAATAATTAATAGGTTGCTGACCATTATAGCCTGCAAATCATATCCATACAGCGCAGATCCGTTTCGGTAAGACCTGATGGATAGAGGCTTTCTCTGACGAGAGTAAAACCGTGTTTTTCATAAAAAGACTGTGCATTCGGCGTTGAGGATAAAGTTAACTCCTCAAACCCCTGTCTCCTCGCTTCGTCTTTGATAGCCTCGATAATCAGGCTACCAAAGCCCTTCCCCAGGTGCTCTGGCAGAGTGAAAACAGCCTCAACGCTTCCCGCAGAAATGTCCAGGAAACCCGTGGCTACCGGTCTGTTACCCGGACAATCAACGACAAAAAAAGGATTTGCCGCGATAACTCTCCTGAAACTCTCGGGCATTGCTGCTGGCGTCCACGCTTCAATAACCGCAGCGTCGTAGCTGCATTTGCATCCATAGCGAATAGCCTGGTTCCTGATGTTCCAGCATTCTTCTGCCTCAGCAGATGTTGCGAGTCTGGCCTTCATAGCTTCCCCTTATCTTTTCTGTACCAGCAAGTTACCCGAATTTACCATAGCATTTGTTGCCCGCCATTGAGCCAGTCGGGTGCTTTATGGCGATGCAATGCCGCACTCTGTTGCTAAGGAGGGATTGCTCAGTTTCTGCTGCATGAAATCAATCAGCGCTCTTGTTTTGGCGGGCAGGTAACGCCGGTTTGAATAAACGGCGAACAACTGCAATGGGGCTGCCGATTGTTCAAACCCGACCTCGATTAACCGTCCATCGCTAATCCAGGGTTGGCAGCCTTGTTTCGATAGTATGGCGAAGCCGACACCTGCCAGCGCAGCGCGTCCTGCCATCTCTCCGCTGTTAACCCGGTAATGCCCTTTAACCTTAATGGTCTCGAACCCTCCCTTTGCATTGACGAACTGCCAGGCAGCCCCTTTCAGTGCGCTTACCGTGGTTATACAGGGTAATTCTTCAAATTGGCGGATATGAGACGGGGTGCCATAACGCTGAATGACGGAGGGGGCTGCAACAATAGTGCAGGGGATAGTCAGCAGATGACGGGCTATATAGTCACTGTCATCCATCTGACCACGGGTAATAATGACCGCTAAATCCAGATCGTCTCGCAGGGAGTCGAAACCAGACAAATTGGTGATGCAGCTGATCTCCAGGTCCGGGTGCTGACAGGCAAACTCAGCAATAACAGAACCCAGTAACGCAGGACCTGATTCATTGGGAATACAGAGTCGTAATGGGCCCTTAAGTTGCATCTGCCGCAGCGTCAATTCTGCCTCAGTTTGCTCGAGTGCCTCCAGCAAGGGCTTCGATCGGGTATAGAGCAGGTGCCCCGACTGGGTGAGTTTCATATGCCGGGTGCTGCGCTCAATAAGCTGAAGATTCAGTTTTTCTTCCAGCTGAGCAATACAACGGCTGACATTTGATGTGGGCATTTCAAGGACTTTCGCAGCACCGACAAAACTATCCCTTTCAACCACAGCAATGAACACTTTCAGCGTATTAAAATCAAGAGCCGGACGCATTAATTATCCCATTTATGGTAATGGTGTGTGCCATTTTTACCCTATTATAACCATCATTGCCAGCGGTTAAACTCAGGTATCTTTCATCCACAGGTCGCTTGCTATGGCACTGGTCACACAAACGTTTAATCATAAAGCCCTTGCGCGGATAGCCATGGTAATGGCTTTTATTCAGTTCACCAATGCGCTGGAGTACATGGCGTTCACGCCCGTATTTGCTTTTATGGCAGACGGGTTTTCGGTTCCCGTAACATTTTCTGGCTATGTCTCTGGTATGTACACGCTGGGTGCTGTCCTTTCCGGAATTGCTGCTTTTTACTGGATCCACCGGTTTAATAAAAAACGGTTCCTGATCAAGAATATGCTGCTGCTGGGAGTGCTGACATTTTTGTCCACACTCACGGCTGATTTTGACACGCTGCTGGTGCTGCGATTTTGCGCAGGATTGGTGGGTGGCACAACAATGGGTGTGGGTATAAGCATTCTGATCAATGCGGCCCCGGAAAACTTACGTGGAAAAATGCTGGCAACGGTGATTGCATCATTTTCTATGGTCAGTATCGTCGGTATGCCGGCTGTCTTATTTCTTTGCACGCACTATGGCTGGCACACTGCGCTGTGGTTGATCGGCTTACTTTGTCTGGTGTCTGTACCCTTGATAATATTTATCCTTCCAGGAGATGCCGTACCATCAGACCTGAAGGCCAGCCTGTCTGTTAATACCCGAACCTTGCTTTTCGCCTCCTGCACTGCACTGGTACAGTTTAGTCCGATGCTGATTATTCCCATCCTGACGCCACTAATGATGCAGTTTCTGGGGGCACAACAGCACCTGTTGCCATTATTGTTCTTAAGTGGCGGGGTTGCTGGTTATCTGGCGACAAAAATAACAGGGATCCTGACGTCACGTTTGTCTGCTCTGATGCTGGCAACCCTTTCAACGCTGCTCTTTGTAGCCAGTTTGCTGATTCCTGCGCTGGGCTATCATCATGCATTTCTGTTTATAACCCTGTTTCTTGCGGCCTCATACAGCCGGCTTGTTTCCGCTTCGTCTGTCGCTGTGCGGTATCCTGAGGATGAACAACGCGCCAGTTTTTCTTCACTACAGTCAGCAATGATGTACCTGATAACCACTTTCGCATTCTTTCTGTGTTCCTTATTACTACCTGAGCAGGGCATAACAACGCAAAATCTAAACAGAGTGCTGGTTGTCAGTGCGTTGGCCGCATCCGGATTTCCCATATTAGTCATCATACTTCAAAAGAAACTGGCTAAACGCGCTGTGCCGCCTGACCACCCGATCGTTGATTAACGTAATGCCCGCTGTTGGCACAGGGTTGCGCTAGCAATCCTGAGAATATCAAACCGCAAACCTCAGTCGATGCAGATGGCCGAGGCGCGTCAGGTACTGATGATCTTTGTCGGCATCTGGCTGCCAGGGCGCATTGGCCGACAACTTCTTCCCGGGGCGACGGCCTTCTGCTCACTGCGCTGTATTCATACCGTCCTTTTTGGCATAATGCGCGCTGACTCACATCCCCATACGCTAACGAAAGGCTATCTCTGTGCTAGTTTCCAGCAACGTCACCATGCAGTTTGGCAGTAAGCCGCTGTTCGAAAACATCTCTGTTAAATTTGGCGGCGGCAACCGCTATGGTCTGATCGGTGCTAACGGCAGCGGCAAGTCCACCTTTATGAAAATCCTCGGCGGCGATCTGGTGCCGACCGCCGGCAACGTCTCCCTCGATCCGAACGAGCGTCTGGGTAAACTGCGTCAGGATCAGTTCGCCTTTGAGCAGTACTCTGTGCTGGATACGGTGATCATGGGCCACGGCGAGCTGTGGGCGGTGAAGGAAGAGCGCGATGCCATTTACGCGCTGCCGGAAATGAGTGAAGAAGACGGCTATAAAGTGGCCGATCTGGAAGTTAAGTACGGCGAAATGGACGGTTATACCGCCGAGGCGCGCGCCGGTGAACTGCTGCTGGGCGTGGGTATTCCGCTGGAGCAGCACTACGGCCCGATGAGCGAAGTGGCACCCGGCTGGAAACTGCGCGTGCTGCTGGCACAGGCGCTGTTCTCTAACCCGGAAATTCTGCTGCTCGACGAACCGACGAACAACCTGGACATCGATACCATTCGCTGGCTGGAGCAGGTGCTGAACGAACGTAACAGCACCATGATCATCATCTCGCACGACCGCCACTTCCTGAATATGGTCTGCACGCATATGGCCGATCTCGACTACGGCGAGCTGCGCGTTTATCCGGGCAACTATGACGAGTATATGACTGCGGCGACCCAGGCCCGCGAGCGTCTGCTGTCGGATAACGCCAAGAAGAAGGCACAGATTAACGAACTGCAGTCGTTCGTCAGCCGCTTCAGCGCCAACGCCTCGAAATCCCGTCAGGCCACCTCACGCGCCAAGCAGATCGATAAGATCAAGCTCGACGAAGTGAAGGCGTCCAGCCGCCAGAACCCGTTCATCCGCTTCGAGCAGGACAAAAAGCTGTTCCGTACCGCGCTGACGCTGGAAGAGGTGACCAAAGGTTTCGACAACGGTCCGCTGTTTAAAAAACTGAGCATGCTGCTGGAAGTGGGCGAAAAGCTGGCGATCCTCGGCCCGAACGGTATCGGTAAAACCACGCTGCTGAAAACGCTGATCGGCGAGCATCAGCCCGATCACGGCACGGTTAAATGGTCCGAGAACGCGCAGATTGGCTATTACGGCCAGGATCACGCCCATGACTTCGCCGACGACCTCAACGTCTTCGACTGGATGAGCCAGTGGATGCAGGAGGGCGACGATGAGCAGGCGGTGCGCAGCATTCTGGGTCGCCTGCTGTTCAGCCAGGACGATATCAGGAAGCCGGCTAAGGTGCTGTCCGGTGGTGAGAAGGGCCGTATGCTGTTCGGCAAGCTGATGATGCAGAAGCCGAACGTGCTGATTATGGATGAGCCGACTAACCACCTCGATATGGAGTCGATCGAAGCGCTGAACATGGCGCTGGAGATGTACGAAGGCACGCTGATCTTCGTCTCCCATGACCGCGAATTCGTCAGCTCGCTGGCCACCCGCGTGATTGAGATGACCCCGGGCAAGCTGAACGACTTCACCGGTAACTACGAAGACTACCTGCGCAGCCAGGGTATCGTTTAATCCTCCGGCGATGGGCCTGCGTTGTCAGGCTCATCGCCGTAAATTACCAGTCGGTTTTTCCCCGCCCGTTTTGCGGCATACAGCGCGTTATCCGCCTCTGCGACCAGTCGTGGCCCGCTGAGCGCATCATTACCCCCTGTCATCACCTGTAGCCCGACGCTGATGGTCACCACCTGCTGGACCGCAGTGGCATCCCCGTGCGGAATTTGCAGTGCGGCAATCGCCGCAATCGCCCGGCGGGCAAAGGCCGCTGCGGCCGGCAGCGAACAGCCGGGCATAATCACCGCAAACTCTTCGCCGCCGTAGCGGGCGATCAGATCGTCGCTGCGGTGCGGCAGGGCGCTTAGCGCGCTGGCGATCTGCGTCAGACAGGCGTCGCCGGCCGGGTGGCCGTAGCGGTCGTTAAAGGCTTTAAACGCGTCGACGTCAATCATCATCAGCGCCAGCGGGGTATGCAGCTTCTGCGATCGCTCGATGCTGCGTTGCAACCACAGGTCGAAGTGACGGCGGTTGGCCAGCCCGGTCAGGCTGTCGATCAGCGCCAGCGACTGCAACGTATGGTTGCTGGCGGTCAGCTTATCGCGTACCCGGGTCAGCTCCTGCTGGTTGGCGAGGTCAAGGCTGATATGGCGCAATAGCAGCAGGCCGAGCCACATCAGCAGCAGCAGCAGAATGGTACAGAGCGCAATATAGACGCTGATGGTCGGAAACCACGCCTGCATCAGTGGCTGCTTTGCGTAACCGGCGGCGACCACCAGCGGGTAGCGCGGCAGGCTGGCGTAGCCAAACACGCGTTCCACCCCGTCGAGCGCCGACTTATAGATCGCGGTGCCGCTGGGGGCGTCCTTTAGCAGCCGGGTAAACAGCGGACTGCTGGCAATATTCTGGTTAACGGCGCTGTCCAGGAACGGCCGCAGGTAAAGGATGGTGCCGTCGTTCTGCATCAGCGCCAGCACGTCCTGACGGCCGAGGTTGTAGTAGTCATACACGGTGCGGAAGAAATCCAGGCTGACCGAGGCCATCACCACGCCGCGGAAGCTGCCGTCGTCATTGTTCAGCCGCATCGATACCGGGATCACCAGCCGCCCGGAGGAGCGGCTGCGGATCACTGTGCCGATATGCACGCCCGGATCGTCATGGGTGGCGTGATAGCGAAAGTAGTTGCGGTCGCCGTTATTGGCGCGCTGGGGGATGTTGCCGTCGGAGGTCACCACCCAGTTACCGGCGGCGTCATAAATAAAGATGCCGCTCAGCTGCGGCAGCGCGGCTTTGCGCTCGGTGAGAATCGACTGCAGATAGCCGTTGCGTTCGTGGCGCAGGCCGATCAGCTTGATGCGATCGCGCAGATCCTGCAGCGTCAGATCAACCTGGAGAAAGGCATCTTCCGCCTGGCGCGACAGCGACTGGGCGAGGTTGTGGGCGTTGTCCTTCGCGGTATCGAGAGCGCTGTTCCAGGAGTTCCAGATAATCCAGCCGTTCACCGCGGTTACGGCACCGGAGATCACCAGCAGAAAAACGATCATCATCTGACGTAATGACAGTTTTCCGCCGTAGGCTGGGGTGCTGCGAAGGTGATCGGTCATCCAGCTGCGCCTCCTCGGCCGGGGTGATGGTTTAACTATAGCCTGGCTGTGCCGAACCCTTTGTTTTTCCTGCCAGGTATCCTGTAAATCGTCGCGGCCATCACGCTATCGTGGGGCCGAACACACGTCGCAGCCGGGGTCTTTCGCCACCTTCAGCGTGCGGAACTGCAGGGTCATGGCGTCGTACAGCAGCAGCTGGCCGGCGACCGTGCTGCCGTAATCGCTGAGCACGCGGATCGCTTCCATCGCCTGCAGCGAGCCGATCACCCCGACCAGCGGGGCCATTACCCCGGCTTCGACGCAGCTCAGGGTGGCATCACCAAACAGGCGGCTCAGGCAGCGGTAGCAGGGCTCGTCGTCACCCCAGCGAAACACGCTGATTTGCCCCTCCATACGGATCGCCGCGCCGGAGACCAGCGGCGTTTTGCTGGCAAAGCAGACGCGGTTAAGTCGTTCGCGGGTGGCGACGTTGTCGCAGCAGTCGACCACCAGATGATGATCGTTAACCAGCGCGGCCAGTTCCGTTTCGCTCAGCCGCGCGTCCAGCGCGCGATAACCGACCTGCGAATTGATCGCCTGCAGCCGCTGGCGGGCGGACTCGACCTTTGCCATCCCCAGCTGCGCCTCGCCGTGCAGCACCTGGCGCTGCAGGTTGGAGAGCGACACCCGGTCAAAATCCAGCAGGGTCAGATGACCGACCCCGGCGGCGGCCAGGTACTGGCTGGCGGCTGAACCCAGCCCGCCCAGCCCGACCACCAGCACCCTGGCGGCCTTCAGCCGTTCCTGGCCGTCAAAGTCAAACCCGCGCAGTACGATCTGGCGGTTGTAGCGCAGCATCTCTTCGTCATTCAGTTCCGCGTGCATTCAGCTCTCCAGCAGGGCGTTGAACGGTTCCACCTCAACCCACTCGCCCGCCTCCACGTTGCCGCGTTCGCGCTCCAGCACGATAAAACAGTTGGCATGCTGGTAAGAGCTGAACACGTGCGAGCCCTGATGGCCGCTGCTGGCCACCTGCAGCGAGCCGTCCTCCGCCCGCGACAGGACGCCGCGCTGGAAGTCGAGGCGGCCGGGGGATTTTTTCAGCGGGCCGGAGGCGCGCACCCGCTGGCGCGGCGGCAGCGCCGCCCCCTGCTGCCCGGCCAGTTTCGCCAGCAGCGGCTGCACCAGCTGGTAGAAGGTCAGCACGGCGGAGACCGGATTGCCCGGCAGGCCGCAGAACCAGCTGTTGGCCAGACGCCCGAAGGCGAAGGGTTTGCCGGGTTTGATCGCCAGCTTCCAGAAGGCGACCTCTCCCAGCTCCTCGAGCATCTGCCGGGTATAGTCGGCGACGCCCACCGAGACGCCGCCGCTGCTGATCACCACGTCGGCGACGGTATCGGCCTCGATAAAGGCAGCGCGCAGCGCGGCGGGGTCGTCGCGAATAATCCCGAGGTCGATGACCTCGCAGCCGAGCTTGTTCAGCATCAGATGTACCGCAAAGCGGTTGGTATCGTAGATCTGTCCGGGTGCCAGCGGCTGGCCCGGCGACTGCAATTCGTCGCCGGTGGAGAGGATCGCCACCCGCAGCGGCCTGACCACCGCGACGTCGGCAACGCCCAGCGAGGCCAGCAGCGGCAGCTCGGCCGGGCCGAGGCGTTGTCCGGCCTGCAGTACCACGTTGCCCTGACGGATATCTTCCCCCGCGCGGCGAATGTTCTGCCCGGCGCTCACCGCCGCGGTGAGGATCATCCTCTCTTCCTGCTGCTGCGTCTGCTCCTGCATCACTACCACCTCACAGCCCGGTGGGATTGGTGCGCCGGTCATAATGCGCAGGCAGCTGCCCGTCGGCCACTCGCCCTGCCAGGGGGCACCGGCCAGCACGGTGCCGGCCACCGGCAGCGGCGCGCCCGTCAGGTCGGCCATGCGCAGCGCGTAACCGTCCATCGCCGAGTTATCAAACGGCGGTACGTCGATTGGAGAGGTGACAGGACGGGCTGCGATGCGTCCGGCGGCGGCGGGCAGCGGCAGGGTTTCAGCGTCCTGCAGCGGCGTGATGCGTGCCAGCAGGGTATCGAGGGCCTGTTCGAACGAGATCAGGCCGGCGGTAAAGGGTTCCATAATATCTCCACGGGCGTGCGCGGCGGGCACGGCATGCATAAGTTGCCGTTATTATGGCGCTAATCCGGCTGCCGGTCACCTGTTGTCCCTGTCCGCAGCACGGCGGGGCGGGCGGGAAAAGTGAGACATATATCTATGTTAGAACCATAAGTTATTATCAGGGAACCACGTTTCTTCTTTACATCCCCTGGCGCCCTACCTATATTCAAAAATGGATTTTTTCAAGTCAAAAAAAGCTAACTCAGTGTTTTGCCAGCTGATTTGCTGAACGGGACAGGGACTTATGGTCAAAGCTACGATTGCCATTCACGGCGGAGCGGGCGCGATTGCCCGCGCCAGCCTCGATGCTGAAACAGAGCTACGCTACCGCCGTGCGTTGCGCGACATTATCGCCAGCGGCCAGCTGCTGCTGGCCGACGGTGCCAGCGCGCTGGAGGTGGTGACCGAGGCGGTGCGTCAGCTGGAAGAGTGCCCGTTGTTCAACGCCGGGCGCGGCTCGGTGTTTACCGCCGCGGCGACTCACGAGCTGGACGCCTGCGTAATGGAGGGCCACACGCTGCAGGCCGGCGCGGTGGCGTCGGTCTCGCGGGTGCGTAATCCGGTGCTGGCGGCGCGCGCGGTGCTGCAGCACAGCCCGCACGTGCTGTTCTGCGGCGCGGGCGCGGAATCGTTTGCGGAGCAGCATGGGCTGGAGATGGTCGATCCTGCTTTTTTCGCTACTCCCGAGCGACGCGCGCAGCTGACGCGGGCGCAGGCCAGCGGCCAGGCCCTGCTCGATCACGATGCCGCAGCAGGTGACCCGCTCGACCCGGATCGTAAATTTGGCACCGTCGGGGCGGTGGCGCTGGATGCCGCAGGCCACCTGGCGGCGGCGACCTCGACCGGCGGCATGACCAACAAACAGCCCGGCCGGATCGGCGACTCGCCGCTGCCGGGGGCCGGCTGCTACGCCAGCGACGGCGTGGCCGTTTCCTGCACCGGCACCGGCGAAGTATTTATCCGCACGCTGGCCGCTTACGATCTCGATGCGCAGATGCGTTACGGCGGATTGTCGCTGCGCCAGGCCGCAGCCCGTCTGATAGATGAAAAAATTGTGCAACTCGGCGGCAGCGGCGGACTGATCGCCATCGATCGCGAGGGGAACGTGGTGCTGCCGTTTAACAGCGAAGGTATGTATCGCGGTTACGGCGTGGTCGGTGACGCCCCTCGCGTGGCGATCTACGCTGAGGACGCGCAATGAGCGACGTTCAGCCCCCGCGCATCCCGGTGCTGGAGGTCAACAACCTCAGCGTCAGCTTTCAGCACCAGCAGCAGCGCATCCAGGCGGTTAACGACCTGTCGCTGAGCGTAGGCCAGGGCGAAACGCTGGCCATCGTCGGCGAGTCCGGCTCCGGCAAGTCGGTCACCTCGCTGGCGCTGATGCGGCTGATCGAACAGGGCGGCGGACGCATCGACAGCGGTGAAATCTGGCTGTCGCGCCCCGGCCAGCCGCGCGTCGATCTGGCCCGCCTGCCGCAGCAGCGGATGCGCAGCCTGCGCGGTGCCGATATCGCAATGATCTTCCAGGAGCCGATGACCTCGCTGAACCCGGTGTTCCCGGTCGGTGAACAGATCGCCGAATCGATCCGCCTGCACCAGGGCAAAAGCCATCAGCAGGCGCTGCACGAGGCGCAGCGGATGCTCGATCTGGTGCGTATTCCCGACGCAAACAACGTGCTGACCCGCTATCCGCACCAGCTCTCCGGCGGCATGCGTCAGCGGGTGATGATCGCCATGGCGCTCTCCTGCCGCCCGGCGCTGCTGATCGCTGACGAACCGACCACCGCGCTGGACGTCACCATTCAGGCGCAGATCCTGCAGCTGATCCGCGTGCTGCAGAAAGAGATGCAGATGGCGGTGATTTTTATCACCCACGATATGGGGGTGGTGGCGGAGATGGCCGATCGCGTGCAGGTGATGCTGCGCGGCGACGTGGTTGAAACCGGCAGCGTGGAGGCGATCTTCTCCCGCCCGCAGCAGCCCTATACCCGGGCGCTGCTGGCGGCGGTGCCGACGCTGGGTGAAATGGCCGGACGACCGCTGCCGGCGAAGTTCCCGCTGGTCGAAAACGGCCAGCGCGGCGACGAGACGCCGCAGGATACGGTGGTGCCTGGCGTGCCGCCGGTGCTGCAGGTGGCTAACCTGACCACCCGCTTTGACCTGCGCAGCGGGCTGCTTAATCGCGTGACCCGCCGCGTACACGCGGTGGAGAAGGTCAGCTTCGATCTCTGGCCCGGTGAGACGCTGGCGCTGGTCGGCGAGTCCGGCAGCGGCAAGTCGACCACCGGCCGCGCGCTGCTGCGGCTGGTCGAGAGCCAGCACGGCACCATCACCTTTAACGGCCAGCGCGTTGACCAGCTTAAAGGTGCGGCGCTGTCGCACCTGCGGCGCGATATCCAGTTTATCTTCCAGGATCCTTACGCCTCGCTCGACCCGCGGCAGACGGTCGGTTTTTCGATTATGGAGCCGCTGCTGATCCACGGCATCGCCCGCGGCCGTGAGGCGCAGCAGCGGGTGGCGGCCCTGCTGGAGCGGGTCGGGCTGCTGCCGGAGCACGCGCAGCGCTACCCGCACGAGTTTTCCGGCGGTCAGCGGCAGCGGATCTGTATCGCCCGCGCGCTGGCGCTGAAGCCGAAGGTGGTGATCGCCGATGAGTCGGTCTCGGCGCTGGACGTCTCGATCCGCGCGCAGATCATCAACCTGCTGCTCGACCTGCAGCGCGAAGACGGCATCGCTTACCTGTTTATCTCGCATGATATGGCGGTGGTGGAACGCATCAGCCACCGGGTGGCGGTGATGTACCTCGGCCAGATCGTCGAGATGGGGCCGCGCCAGGCGGTGTTCGAGAATCCGCAGCACCCCTACACCCGTAAACTGATGGCCGCCGTGCCGGTCGCCTGTCCCGGCCAGCGGCGGCGCGAGCGGGCGCTGCTGGTGGATGAGATCCCCAGCCCGCTGCGCGCGCCGGGGGATGAGCCGCTGGTGGCACCGCTGGTTGAGGTCAGCGCCGGCCACTTTGTTGCCCGGCACACCATCAGCCGCGCATAAAATTTGAGCATAACGATACTAAAGGACTGAGATATGATGAATCACTCGCGTAAATGGCTGTTAACCGCCGGTCTGCTCGGCAGCATGGCTGCCGTACCGGCCTGGGCGGCGAAAGATATTACCGTGGCGGTCGGCTCGAATTTCACCACGCTGGACCCGTACGATGCCAACGACACCCTGTCGCAGGCGGTGGCTAAATCCTTCTATCAGGGGCTGTTTGGCTTCGACAAAGAGATGAAGCTGCAGAACGTGCTGGCCGAGAGCTATCAGGTCAGCGACGACGGGCTGAACTACACCATTAAGCTGCGTCAGGGGGTGAAATTCCAGGACGGCACCGATTTCAACGCGGCGGCGGTCAAGGCCAACCTCGATCGCGCAAGCGCGCCGGACAACCACCTGAAGCGCGGCAACCTGTTCCGCCCGGTGGCCGGCACCAGCGTGGTCGATGAGCATACGGTAAAAATTACCCTGAAGGCACCGTTCTCGGCGTTTATCAACACCCTTGCCAGCCCGGTGGCGGCGATGATTTCGCCGGATGCGCTGAAAAAGTACGGCAAGGATATCGGCTTCCACCCGGTGGGCACCGGCCCCTATGAGTTCGTCACCTGGAATCAGACCGATTTTGTGAAGGTGAAGAAATTCGCCGGCTACTGGAAGCCGGGCTATCCGAAGCTGGACAGCATTACCTGGCGTCCGGTGGTGGACAACAACACCCGCTCGGCGATGCTGCAGACCGGTGAGGCCAACTTTGCTTTCCCGATCCCGTTTGAGCAGGCGAAGCTGCTGGAAAAAAACAGCAAGGTTGATCTGGTGACCTCACCGTCAATCATGCAGCGCTATATCAGCTTTAACGTCACCCAGAAGCCGTTTGACAACCCGAAGGTGCGTGAGGCGATTAACTACGCGATTAACCGTGAGGCGCTGGTGAAGGTGGCCTTTGCCGGTTACGCCACGCCGGCCACCGGCATTGTGCCGCCGTCGATTCAGTATGCGCAAAGCTATCCGGCCCTTGAGTACAACCCAGCGAAAGCGCGCGAGCTGCTGAAGGAAGCGGGCTACCCGAACGGCTTTACCACCGCGCTGTGGTCGTCACACAACCACAGCACCGCGCAGAAGGTGCTGCAGTTTACCCAGCAGCAGCTGGCGCAGGTGGGCATTAAGGTCGAACTGACGGCGATGGACGCAGGTCAGCGCGCCGCACAGGTGGAAGAGAAGGGGCAGAAAGAGAGCGGAGTCCGTATGTTCTACACCGGCTGGTCTGCCTCGACCGGTGAAGCCAACTGGGCGCTGACGCCGCTGTTTGCCACCCAGTCCTGGCCGCCAGCCATCTTTAACACCGCCTTCTACAGCAATCCGCAGGTGGATAAAGACCTGACCGACGCGCTGAACACCACCGACGGCGCGAAAAAAGCCGCGCTGTATAAGGATGCGCAGGACCGCATCTGGAACGATCGCCCGTGGGCACCGCTGGTGGTGGAGAAACTGGTCTCGGCGAACAGCAAAAACCTCAGCGGTTTTTACGTGATGCCGGACACCTCGTTCAGCTTTGATGATGCCGATCTGAAATAACAGAGCTTAACGCGCCCCCGCAGGGGGGCGCAGGGAAAAGCATGCTTAACTATTTTCTAAAACGCTTACTGGGCCTGATCCCCACGCTGCTGATCGTGGCGGTGGTGGTGTTTCTGTTTGTCCACCTGCTGCCCGGCGATCCGGCGCGGCTGATCGCCGGGCGGGAAGCTGATGCGACGGTGGTGGCAATGGTGCGTCAGCAGCTGGGGCTGGATCTGCCGCTGCCGCAGCAGTTCTGGCGCTATATTACCCACGCGCTGCAGGGCGATTTTGGCCAGTCGATGGTCTCTAAGCGGCCGGTTTCCGAAGAGATCGCGTTGCGCTTTCTGCCGACGCTGTGGCTGACGCTGTGCAGCATGGGCTGGTCGGTGGTATTTGGAATGGCTATCGGCATCAGCTCGGCGGTGTGGCGCAACCGCTGGCCCGACCGGCTGGGGATGGCGCTGGCCGTGTCCGGTATCTCCTTTCCGGCGTTTGCGCTGGGGATCCTGCTGATGCAGGTGTTCTCCGTTGAACTGGGCTGGTTACCGACCGTCGGTGCCGACAGCTGGCTGCACTATATCCTGCCTTCGATGACCCTCGGTGCCGCGGTGGCGGCGGTAATGGCGCGCTTTACCCGCGCCTCGTTTGTCGACGTGCTGCAGGAGGACTATATCCGTACCGCCCGCGCCAAAGGGGTGCGCGAGTCGCTGGTGGTTCTCAAACACGGCCTGCGCAACGCGATGATCCCGGTGGTGACCATGATGGGCCTGCAGTTTGGTTTCCTGCTCGGCGGCTCGATCGTGGTCGAGGTGGTGTTTAACTGGCCGGGGCTCGGACGGCTGCTGGTCGACTCGGTGGAAATGCGTGATTACCCGGTGATACAGGCGGAAGTGCTGCTGTTTTCACTGGAGTTTATTCTGATTAACCTGGCGGTTGATATGCTGTACGCGGCGATCAACCCGACGATTCGTTATAAATAAGGGCAGATGATGATCAACTGGCGGCGCGACGCTGCGCTCTCCACGATGCCGGTTCTGGAACGGGATCGGATTCGTACGCCCTGGCGTGAATTCTGGCGGCGCTTTCGCCGTCAGCCGGTAGCGCTGGCCGCGGCCGGCTTTGTGCTGCTGCTGCTGCTGGTGGCGCTGTTCGCCCCGCAGCTGGCCCCCTTTGATGCCGAAAACTACTTTGACTACGATCGGCTGAACGAGGGGCCCTCGGCGCTGCACTGGTTTGGCGTGGACGCGCTGGGGCGCGATATTTTCAGCCGGGTGCTGGTTGGTACCCGGCTGTCGCTGATCGCCGGCTTCTTCTCAGTGGCCGTCGGTGCCGCCATCGGCACGCTGCTGGGGCTGCTGGCGGGCTACTATGAGGGCTGGTGGGACCGCATCGTGATGCGCATCTGTGACGTGCTGTTTGCCTTTCCCGGCATTTTGCTGGCGATTGCCGTGGTGGCCATCATGGGCAACGGTATGGGCAACGTGGTGGTGGCGGTGGCGATCTTCAGCATCCCGGCCTTTGCCCGCCTGGTGCGCGGTAACACCCTGGTGCTGAAGCATCAGACCTTTATCGAGTCGGCGCGCAGCATCGGTGCCGGTGACGGCACCATCATTTTTCGCCATATCCTGCCCGGCACGCTCTCGTCGATCGTGGTCTACTTCACCATGCGCATCGGCACCTCGATCATTTCGGCGGCCAGCCTCTCTTTTCTCGGGCTGGGCGCGCAGCCGCCGACCCCGGAGTGGGGAGCGATGCTTAACGCGGCGCAGGCCGATATGGTGATGGCCCCCCACGTGGCGGTGTTCCCCAGCCTGGCCATCTTCCTCACCGTACTGGCGTTTAACCTGCTCGGCGATGGCCTGCGCGACGCGCTGGATCCGAAGCTGAAAAGCTGATCGCTGCAGGCTGAATAGTCGATCGCCAGGTCGGGCTGAATCCCTGGCTGAAGATCCGCTTGCCGCGGCCGTCGGCCGCCTCTGCCTCCCTCCTTAACGCCTCAGTTAAGATTAAACTGAGGCTTTTTCATGGGGACCCGGCTCATTATTAAGCTTTTGTAAAAAACGCCGCGTTCTGCCGCTCGTTCGCTAAATTTAGCAAGCCCCCCTTTTTTCTGGAGAATTTTTATGCGGCTTGCTGCCATTCTGTTCAGTGCCTCTGCCGTGCTGCTTAGCGTCAGCGGCGCGCGGGCCGATAACGTCAAGGTTGAAGAGCTGCTGGACGGGCTCGATCACCCGTGGTCGCTGGCATTTCTGCCTGACAATCAGGGGATGCTGATCACCGAACGTTCCGGTCAGCTGCGCTGGTGGCAGCCGGGCCACGCCCTCTCTGCGCCGATTAGCGGGGTGCCGCAGGTGTGGGCGCAGCGCCAGGGCGGGCTGCTCGACGTGGTACCGGCGCCTGACTTTGCCAGCAGCCGCCGCGTCTGGCTCAGCTACACGCTGAAGGGCGAGCAGGGCGCAGGGGCGGCGGTGGGCTACGGTACGCTGAGTGAAGATCATCGCCAGCTGCGCGACTTCCGCGAGGTGCTGCGCCAGCCGGGCCTCTCCTCCGGCGCGAATCTCGGTTCAAGGCTGGCCTTTGACCGTAACGGCGACCTGTTTATCACCTTCGGCGATAACTTCCACGCGGAGAAAGCGCAGGATCTCAACGCGCTGCAGGGGAAAATTGTGCGTCTGAAGGCCGATGGTTCGGTGCCTGAGGACAATCCGCTGGTCGGGCGTAAGGACGCCCGACCAGAGATCTGGAGCTGGGGAATGCGCAACCCGCAGGGTATTGCGCTTAATCCGTGGACGCATGAAATCTGGGAGAGCGAACACGGGCCGCGCGGCGGCGATGAGCTGAATATCCCGCGTAAGGGCCATAACTACGGCTGGCCGCTGGCGACCTGGGGCATTGACTACGGCGGCGACAAGGTACCGGGCTCGCAGGGGGGAGAGGTGAAGGGCACCGAGCAGCCGATCAAGTACTGGCCGGTCTCCCCGGCGCTCAGCGGCATGGCGTTCTATAACAGCGCGCGCTTCCCGCAGTGGAAAAACTCGCTGTTTATCGGCGCGCTGAAGGAGAAAAACCTGATCCGCCTGACGCTGAACGGCGACCGGGTGGTGGATGAGCAGCGGCTGCTGGGCGACCGCGGCGAGCGCATCCGCGACGTGCGCAGCGGCCCCGACGGCTGGTTGTACGTGCTGACCGATGAGGCTAACGGCAGGCTGCTGAAGGTGGGACTGGCGCCCTGATTGCGGGCTCTTTTATCTCACCCAGCGATGCACTTCCCAGCCGTGCTGTTCGGCCAGCGCGTGCAGCGGTGGCGCAGGGTTAATCACCCACGCGTGGTCGGCGTGCGCCAGCATCGGCGCGTCGTTCATCGAGTCGCTGTAGGCCCAGATTTTATCGAATAGGTGAGGCTGTTCCGCCTGCCACTCCGCCAGACGGGTCAGTTTACCCTGCTGGTAGGTGATGGTGCCGAAAATGCCGCCGCTGTAGCGTTCATCGACGATCGACACGCCGACCGCCAGCGCCACGTCGGCACCCAGCGCCGCGGCGATCGGGTTGACCAGCTGTTCACCGCTGGCGGAGATCACCAGGATCAGGTCACCGCGCTGGCGGTGCCACTCAAGCCGCTCGCGGGCCTGCGGATAGACGCGGGGCAGGATATCGCGCTGAATAAACCGGCCGATCCAGCCGTCCACGGTGCGGGTTGCCAGCCCGGCCAGCGGGGCTAACGTGGTACGCATATAGTCTTCCATCGACAGGCACCCCTGATAGTAGTGCTCCATCAGCACCCGCTCTTCATCCAGCAGGCCGGGCGGGGCGAAGCCTTCGGAGACCAGCCAGCGCAGCCACAGGCTGGTGGTGTCATCGCTGATCAGGGTTTCGTCGAGGTCGAACAGGGCTAAATCCATTTTTTTACTCCGGTAGGGGACTGGCGGCAGCCTAACGGATTTTTGTGACAGTCATAACCTTTTTGCCAGGAAAAATCCTTCAGCGCGCCCTTAACGGCGTTATCCGTGCAAAAAAACGGCGACTCAGGCGGCAGACCAGGCGATCCTCTTATAAACTTTAGAAAACTTTACGGTTCTGCGGTTCAATTTAACGTCGTAACGCCTTAGTGTAGGACGGTTAATCGTCAGATTACGCTTCACCACTAAATGTCTTTCAAATGGATACCCGGTCCCGCCATGAAGAAAACGCGCCTGCTAACCAGCCTCACCGTGCTGGCCACCACCTCAACGCTACTGTTAACCCTCTCCACCGCTTACGCTGAGCAGGCACCTGCCGCGCCGCAGGTCGACGCCAAAGCCTGGGTGCTGATCGACTATCACAGCGGTAAGGTGTTAACCGAATCGAACGCCGATCAGCGTCTTGACCCGGCAAGTCTGACCAAAATGATGACCAGCTACGTCATCGGCCAGGCGCTGAAAAGCGGCAAAATTAACAACGACGATCTGGTCACCATCGGCAAAGATGCCTGGGCCACCGGTAACCCGGCGCTGAAAGGGTCGTCGCTGATGTTCCTCAAGCCCGGCGACCGTATTCCGGTTTCAGAGCTGAACAAAGGCATCGTCATCCAGTCGGGTAACGATGCCAGTATTGCGCTGGCGGACTACGTCGCCGGTAGCCAGGACTCGTTCGTCAGCCTGATGAACAACTACGTCAAGGCCTGGGGCCTGCAGAATACCCAGTTTAAAACCGTGCACGGGCTGGATTCAGAAGGTCAGTACAGCACCGCGCGCGATATGGCGCTGATCGGCCAGGCGCTGATCCGCGACGTGCCGGACGAGTACGCGCTGAATAAAGAGAAAGAGTTCACCTTTAACAAAATCCGCCAGTACAACCGCAACCGCCTGCTGTGGAGCACCAATCTGCAGGTTGACGGCATTAAAACCGGCCACACCTCCGGTGCCGGCAATAACCTGGTAGCCTCGGCGGTGGACGGCGATATGCGTCTGATCTCGGTGGTGCTGGGCACCGCCACGGACGCCATTCGCTTCCGTGAAAGCGAAAAGCTGCTCACCTGGGGCTTCCGCTTCTATGAGACCGTGACGCCGATTAAGGCCGATAAACCCTTTACCACCCAGCGCGTCTGGTTTGGTGACCGCAGCGAAGTCAGCCTCGGAGTGGCTAACGATGCGGCGGTAACGTTGCCGAAAGGTCAGCTGAAAAATCTGAAGGCCAGTTTTACGCTTAAAGATCCGCAGCTGACCGCGCCGCTGGCGAAAAATCAGGTGGTGGGCACCATTGATTTCCAGCTGGACGGAAAATCGGTGGAGCAGCGGCCGCTGGTGGTGATGGAAGAGGTGAAAGAGGGCGGCTTCTTCAGCCGCATCTGGGACTTCGTGATGATGAAACTGCACGGCTGGTTTGGCAGCTGGTTCGCGTAATCCAGACAACCCGTTGTTTGCTTAATCAATAAAAAAACCCGGCGTTTTTGCACTGCACCTGAATCAGTTGGCTAACCAACTTCTGGGGTGCAGGACAATTGCCGGGTTTCTTTATGAGCGAGTCAGGATCAGAACAGGGTGTAGGCCACTGCAGAGATGGCCACCAGGCCAACCAGCACCACAAACACGTTGCTCAGCTTGCCGCTGTACTGGCGCATCGCCGGTACTTTGTTAATGGCATACATCGGCATCAGGAACAGCAGCACGGCGATAATCGGGCCGCCCAGGCTTTCGATCAGGCCGAGGATGCTCGGGTCCAGCGTGGCGACGATCCAGGTGGTCACCAGCATAAACAGCGCGGTAAAGCGGTTCAGCTTGCTCTCGGTAATGCTCTTGCCGCGGCTGCGCAGCATCTTGTTCACCGTACCGTTAAAGCCTTCACGCGCGCCAAGGTAGTGGCCGAGGAAGGATTTGGTAATTGCCACCATGGCGATGATCGGTGCCAGCCAGGCCATCAGCGGCGTATCGAAGTGGTTAGCCAGGTAAGACAGAATTGAAATATTCTGCGCCTTGGCTTCCGCCAGGTTTTCCGGCGTCAGGCTCAGCACGCAGCTGAACACGAAGAACATCACCGTCAGCACCATCATGATATGGCTGCGCGCCAGGATGCGTGAGCATTTCTTCTCTGCCTGGTCGCCGTACTCTTCACGTTTTGCCACCGCAAAAGCGGAGATGATCGGCGAGTGGTTGAAGGAGAACACCATCACCGGGATCGCCAGCCACATTGTCATCATCAGCCCTTTACCGCTGCCGCTCAGGCTGACGTTGTCGAAAATCGCGCTGTTCCAGTGCGGGATCAGGTACAGCGCCAGCGCCATCAGCACCAGCACAAACGGATAGACCAGCACGCTCATGGTCTTCACGATCATCTCTTTACCGAAGCGCACGATGGTCATCAGGCCGACGATCAGCACCAGCGCCAGCAGCGCCCGCGGCGGGGCCTGCATATGCAGCTGGTGGGTCATAAAGCTTTCAACGGTGTTGGTGATCGCCACGCTGTACACCAGCAGAATCGGGTAAATGGCGAAGAAGTAGAGCAGGGTGATCAGCTTACCGGCACCGACGCCAAAATGCTCTTCCACCACCTCGGTGATGTCTTCGCCTGGTTTACGGCCGGAGAGCACAAAGCGGCACAGCCCGCGGTGGGCGAAGAAGGTCATCGGAAACGCCAGCAGCGCCATGATCACCAGCGGGATCAGACCACCGATGCCGGCGTTGATCGGCAGGAACAGCACCCCGGCACCGATAGCGGTTCCGTACAGGCCCAGCATCCACATGGTATCGCTCTTGTTCCAGCCGCTGGCATCCTGAGTTGCCTCCGGGCTGAGCACCGCCGTTTGTGAAGATTCCATCGATTTCTCCCGTGTTGAAAAGGTAAATTGCTGTGCCAGACCGCTGGCTGACGTTTTGCTGCCCTTCAGACAGGCGGCGCGTCCGCAATCAATCTGGCTTTAAATACGCCATCAGCGCGCTATCAGAATGGGCAATGACAATGCCGTTTTTATTAATCGCGCTAATTTAATGGCGCACACTCTACCATCAGAAAAAATAGAAGAAAGTGCTGCTTTGATAACTCCTGGTGATCCTAATCACACTTTCATCACCTTTTTTAGGGGTAATGTCTGTCAGCCCTGGCTTACAAGGGGGAATTGACCACTAAACTGGCTTTAAAACAGGGGTTTAAACTGAATTTCACTATTTTTAAATGGTGAAATAATGAGTGGGTTGCGTGTTTTTACAACAGGGTTTACTGATAATATATTAATTTACAACAGGTTATGAATTTTATCCTGCAGCAGGTTGTTGCGCTTTTAATCATTTGCGCAACATATTTGTCTGTAAGCCGGCAACAGTATTCCGGTTGCGCAAAACAGGCAGAGTGGGTAGGAACAGGCTTACGTGGCGTCAGTAAAGGCGGGAAGGGAAATAAGCGGCAGGCGGGCAGATGATTCTTACCCGCCTGCGTTTAAATCAGTCGCGTACCCAGCCCTTGCCAATGGGCACGGCAAACAGCAGGCGATATAGCGCAGACAGGCGGGGCAACAGGCGCTGCCCAAACAGCAGCCAGAAAATTTGCGCAAACAGGCAGGCGAGCATGCCCACCAGCAGTCCGCCGAGCATATCCAGCGGCCAGTGAATCCCCAGATAGACGCGTGACCAGGCGATCGCCGCACCACAGACCAACAGCAGTATGCCGGACCAGACGCGGTGCCAGCAGATAAACGCGATGGCGAAAGTAAAGATCACCGTCCCGTGGTCGCTGGGATACGAGTCATCCGGCGCGTGTTCGAGGAACTGATGGCCGAGGCCGATGGCAAACGGCCGCGGGTGGGGAAACAGCTGCGCCAGGCACCAGGAGAACGCCAGTGCGTAAAGCAGCGCCACGGCGGTTTTGACCACCAGCACCCGCTGCGAGTGCAGCCGGCTGCGCGGCCCCCACAACCACAGGCCGACAATCAGCAGCGGCACGATGGCGATCAGGTCGCGGGCAATAAACGTGGCCAGGGCGATTAACCAGGCAGCAGAATCGCCGCTGGCGTTAATGGCCAGAAACAACCCGCGGTTTAACTCTTCCATCATAAAAAAATAATCCTCATCGATAGCCTGCGCATAAAGCGATCGCACCCGCCAGAGGCCCGTCGGTGCAGGCCCTGTGCAACGAAAAGTCGTTGTCAGGTGGGGGTATAGCACGAAATGCTTAAGGTAAAATTAGCGGCAGGCGACGTAAAGGGGGGCAGTCCCAAATCGCGTCTTTGTTTCAGTTGTGTTGAGGATTGATGACGGCTGGGTTACCGGAGGCATAAAAAAACCCGTTAAACAGAAGTTTAACGGGCTCCTCAATTTGGGGATTTCAAAGAAAAGCAGTGGCACTAATTAAGACTGTGACCCCTGCCGAAAGTTCGCTGAAATCGTCAAATTATTTTCAGCCACCCAGAACCGGCCAGAGTATCACGATCAGCGTACCGGCCAGCGTCAGCAAAACGTTAGCAATGGCATAAGTTCCTGCATAGCCGAGTGCCGGAATGTTGCTGCGCGCGGTATCGCTGATGATCTCCATCGCCGGGGCGCAGGTGCGCGCGCCCATGATCGCGCCGAACAGCAGCGCGCGGTTCATCTTCAGCACCCAGGCGCCAAACAGGAAGCAGATTACCACCGGCACCAGGCTGACCACCAGCCCGGCGCCGAGCATCAGCAGCCCTGTTTCGCCGATGCCGTGGCTGATGCCGCTACCGGCGCTTAAGCCCACGCCGGCCATAAACACCATCAGCCCGAACTCTTTCACCATGGTCAGTGCACCCTGCGGGATGTAGCCGAACGTCGGGTGGTTGGCGCGCAGGAAGCCGAGCATGATGCCGGCAAACAGCAGCCCGGCGGCGTTGCCGATGCCAAAGCTGAAGCTGCTGAACTGGAAGGTGATCATGCCGATCATCAGGCCGATGATAAAGAAGGCGCAGAACGCCAGCAGATCGGTGACCTGGCTGTGAATGGAGATAAAGCCGATACGGTCCGCCACCGACTTCACCCGGCGGGCTTCGCCGCTGATATGCAGCACGTCACCCTTGTTCAGCATGATGCTGTCGTCGATCGGCATCTCAATCTGGCTGCGGATCACCCGGTTGAGGAAGCAGCCGTGATCGGTGAGGTTCAGCTGGCTCAGGCGTTTGTTCACCGCGTTGTTATTTTTGACCACGATCTCTTCATTGACGATGCGCATGTCCAGCAGGTCGCGATCGAACACTTCTTTGCCGTTGCGGAAGCTGGGGTCCAGCCGCGAGTGGGCATCAGGATAACCGACCAGTGAGATCTCATCGCCCGGTTGCAGCACCGCGTCGCCGTCCGGGCTGGCCAGAATACCGTTACGGCGGATGCGCTCAATGTAGCAACCGGTCTGGCGGTAGATACCCAGTTCGCGCAGATTTTTGCCGTCGCTCCAGGCCACCAGCTCCGGGCCGACGCGGTAGGCGCGGATCACCGGCAGGTAGACTTTACGTTTGCTGTCCGGGTCGAGGCCGCGTTCGCGGGCAATCTGCTGCGCGCTGGTGGGCAGGTCCTGATGCTGCAGCCTGGGCATATAGCGCGCGGCCACGATCAGGCTCACCAGGCCAATCAGGTAGGTCAGCGCGTAGCCGAGGCTCAGGTGATCCTGGGCCAGGCTCAGGCTGCTGCCCGGCGGCAGCGTTTGTCGCAGCGTATCCCCGGCCCCGACCAGCACCGGGGTGGAGGTCATCGCCCCGGCCAGCATGCCGGCGGTCAGGCCGATATCCCAGCCAAACAGCTTGCCCAGCCCCAGCGCCAGCGTCATGGCGCTGGTCACCATCACGATCGCCAGCATCAGGTAGTTTTTTCCGTCGCGGAAGAAGATCGAGAAAAAGTTCGGCCCGGCTTCGACGCCGACGCAAAAAATAAATAACATAAAGCCGAGGTTTAACGCCTCGGTATTAATCGCAAAATGCTGCTGGCCGAGCAGCAGAGAAACAACCAAAACACCAATAGAATTACCCAGTTGAACAGGTCCCAACCGAATTTTTCCTAAACAGAGCCCCAAAGCCAGTACGACAAATAACAACAGAATGTAATTATTACTTAACAAATCTGCGACGTTTATATTCACGGTTTAACTTCTTGTTTACCAGTAAGCTATTGATGAGAAGCGGTTTATGGGATAAATTTAGCCGCCAGCACAGACGGTGGGATACGGGTTAATACCGATTGGTCACCAGCGCTAAACAGGGACTATTTTAATCGCTCTGCTCCCTTTCAGCCAGTCTGCACCGTGCCTGAATTATGCCTTATTGTATAAAACAAAATCATTATTGTAACAATCTGTCAGGCCGTTGCGGGCGTTGAATTGAATTGGGTTAAAAATAACCTGGAGAAAATTCTATGAGGTTAGAAGACATTAAGTGGTCAGGCGTGATTGCCTGCAGTTCCCTGTACGGCGTGCTGTTTCTGGCGATCCGCTATCTGATTGCCGTCAGCGGTGATGGCCACGCTCAGCTCGGTCTGCTGCTGTTAATCCTGCCTGGCGCACTGGCCGCGCTGATGTCAAGAGACGCGCCGCTCACCGTGCTGCTGCTGGCGATGCTGCTGGCATCTCCTCCCTGCCTGGCGCTGATGCAGCTCAGCGTGTTTCACAGCATGGGCCTGGGCCAGGAGATCGCCCTGATCAGCAGCGCGGTCTTCTGGTGCGGCTCCGGCACGCTCGGCGTGATGCTGTGGCGCACGCTCACCAGCCTGCACCACCAGCAACATCAGTAGGGGAAGGGGGCAAGGCGGCAAGCAAGAGAATCCCCGGGAGCTKACAYMAGTCAGTGACCGGGGTGAACGAGCGCAGCCAACGCAGCTACGTCGCTAAAGACGGATCAATACCCGAGTATTTCGTGCTGTAGCAAGGCGGCAAGCRAGAGAATCCCCGGGAGCTGACATCAGTCAGTGACCGGGGTGAACGAGCGCAGCCAACGCAGCTACAGCGCGAAAGACGAAGGGTATTTACTGGAAGAGACCGAGGTGGGCTTTGGCATGGGCTTCGAAATCTGTAAACCCACCAATATGCGTTGAGTCCAAAAAGATCTGCGGCACGGTTTCAACCGGTTTACCGACGGTTTTTTCCAGGTCAGCTTTGCTAATCCCTTCCGCGTGAATATCAACGTAACGGAAGTTAAAGTCATCACGCTCTTCGGTCAGTTTCTCAGCCAGCTCTTTTGCGCGTACACAGTAAGGGCAGCCAGGGCGTCCAAAAATCACTGCAAACATTGATGTCTCCTCAGAATTCAGATTCGATTGTGTGATGCTTATCACAACTTATCGCTTAGTGGCGCTATGATGCCCGCAACAGACCCTGAAAGAAAGAAGGAATTACCTGTTGGTCTGATACGCGCCGTCTATCCCCGGCCGCCTGCAAAATCGCCTGTCGCCGGCCTGGCGTTTGGCATCCGCGCCGGATCCAGGCTTTAATAACGCACTGTTTCCCCTGAGCGGTGTTGCCTGCAGGAGTCCTCTATGCGTGCGTTTAGCCAGTTACCCCGGCCGGTTTTGATCCTCGAAGTGCTGGGTATTTTACTGCTGGTGCTCTCTTACCTGACATTACACGAAATGCTACCCTTGCCGGCACCGTTAAGCGGGCGGCTGGCGGCAACGGTGATGATTTTCGCGGGTATTGCCCTGATGCTGCCTGCGGCGCTGGTGATGATGTGGCGTACCGCCAGACTGATGGCCCCCGATTTATTTAACACGCGCCCTTCGCGTGACAAGAAACCACCAGGAGACAACCATGACGCCGACCATTGAGCTGCTCTGCAGCCACCGTTCCATTCGCGCCTTCACTGAGCAAACGCTGTCTCAGCCGCAGCGCGAGGCGATTCTGGCGGCCGCCCAGTCGGCCTCCAGCTCCAGCTTTCTGCAGTGCTCATCGATTATCCGCATCAGCGACCCATTGGTGCGTGAGGCGCTGGTGCCGCTGAGCGGCGGCCAGCACTATGTTGCCCAGGCGGCCGAGTTTTGGGTGTTTTGCGCCGACTTTAACCGTCACCAGCAGATCTGCCCGCAGGCGCAGCTGGGGCTGGCGGAGCAGCTGCTGCTTGGCTGCGTGGATACCGCGCTGATGGCACAGAATGCCATGGTTGCGGCCGAATCCCTGGGCTTTGGCGGCGTCTTTATCGGCGGCATCCGCAATCATATCGCCGGGGTGACCGAGCTGCTGGGGCTGCCGAAATACTTGCTGCCGCTGTTCGGCCTGTGCCTTGGTGAACCGGCGCAGGATCCGCTGCGCAAGCCGCGTATGCCGGTCAGCATGCTGGTGCATGAAAACCGCTATCAGCCGATCGACGCGGCCACGCTGGCAGAGTATGACCAGACGCTGGAAAACTATTATCAGCATCGCGACAGCAACCGCCGGGTGGAGAGCTGGAGCGAACATATCCAGAAAACCATTATTAAAGAGAGCCGCCCGTTTATTCTCGATTACCTGCATCAGCAGGGTTGGGCAACGCGCTAAGCGTATTTATGCCGGAGGTTACCGTTGAAGATTGCTTTGCTGTCCCGTGATGGTTCGCTTTACTCCTGCCAGCGTCTGCTGGAGGCCGCGCGTCAGCGGGGCCACAGTATGGAGGTGATCGATCCACTCTCCTGCTATATGAACATCAACCCCGGTGCCTCGGCGATCCACTATCGCGGGCGGCAGCTGGAGCCGTTTGACGCGGTGATCCCGCGCATCGGCTCGGCGACCACCTTTTACGGTACGGCGGTGCTGCGGCAGTTTGAGATGTGCGGCAGTTACCCGCTCAACGAGTCGCTGGCCATCGCCCGCGCGCGTGACAAGCTGCGCTCGCTGCAGCTGCTGGCGCGCGCCGGCATTGCTATGCCGGTGACCGGCTTTGCCCACTCGCCGGACGACACCAGCGACCTGATCAAGATGGTCGGCGGCGCGCCGCTGGTGGTCAAGCTGCTGGAGGGAACCCAGGGAATCGGCGTGGTGCTGGCCGAAACGCGGCAGGCGGCGGAGAGCGTGATCGACGCCTTTCGCGGGCTGAACGCGCATATCCTGGTGCAGGAGTTTATTAAAGAGGCGCAGGGGCGGGATATTCGTTGCCTGGTGATTGGCGGGGAAGTGGTGGCGGCCATCGAGCGCGAGGCGAAAGAGGGGGATTTTCGCTCAAACCTGCATCGCGGGGGGACGGCAAAGCGGGTCAATATTACCGCGGCCGAGCGGAACATTGCGGTGACCGCCGCCACCACGCTGGGGCTGGACGTGGCGGGTGTGGATATTCTGCGGGCCACGCGCGGCCCGCTGGTGATGGAGGTTAACGCCTCGCCGGGGCTGGAGGGGATTGAAAAGACCACCGGGCTGGATATCGCCGGTATGATGATTGAATGGATAGAGCGCCAGGCCAGACCCGGTTTTTGTCTAAAAACGGGTGGATGAGTTCATATTTCTGTCGTAAACGTGGTGTTCAGCGATGTTTTTACGTAAGCTAGTGCGCAATTTTATTGCGGCAAGAGAGTAAGCAAATGGATTCACTCGTCGTTCCGGACCTCGACGTGTTACGACGCTGGTTGGATCAGCAAAGCATTACCTGGTTTGAGTGTGACTCCTGTCAGGCGTTGCATCTGCCGCATATGCAGAATTTCGACGGTGTGTTTGATGCCAAGCTGGATCTGGTCGATAACGTGATCCTGTTTTCGGCGCTGGCAGAGGTGAAGCCCACCGCGCTGATCCCGCTGGTCGGTGACCTGTCGCAGATCAACGCCAGTTCGCTGACGGTAAAAGCGTTCCTGGATATTCAGGATGATAACCTGCCGAAGCTGATCGTCTGCCAGTCGCTGAGCATTGCCGCCGGGGTCACCTACGGACAGTTCCTCAACTTTATGAAGCAGAGCGAAGAGCAGATCTCAATGATCGTGCTGGAAGCCTTTGCAAATAATCTGCTGATGGTCAGCGATGACGATGAGGATGCGCCTGGCGCGGTTGCGTCCGGCAATTCGATGCTGCACTGACCCGTTCAGTTCCATCACGCGATCCTGCGGGCAGCTCGGTAAGCTGCCCGTATTTTATTCTGCCCCACTGAATCCCTTCGTTTCCCGCGCCTGCTGACCCTTTGCCTGGCGTTTCTCCCGTTATTGTTGCCACATTTTCTTCTGAATTTTTCCGGTTTATACCAGATTTTCTTTGGCGTTTAGGCCACTGAAGGCCTGTCACCGTGCGCAAACTTGCATAGAAAATCGATAAAAGCCGTTTTTTACGCTTGAGGACTGGTCTGAAAGGGTGACTGCGGCTATGCTGGCGGGGCTGCATAAAAGCGTGCAACGTCCCCGGAAATATAGGTTTTTAGTATTAACAACACCTTGAATAATGATTCAAAGTGAACCTGTATTGGCAGGCGCAAACCGGTTCGCCTGCCCGGCTTAAGACTATCTCAGTTCAGGAGGATGGAAGATGTTCAACCAACGTAAAAAATGGTTGTCAGGCGTGGTTGCAGGGTCGCTGATGGCGATCTCTGCGGGTTCACTGGCCGCAGACAAGACGCTGCACGTTTATAACTGGTCTGACTATATTGCCCCGACCACCGTGGCAGATTTTGAGAAGCAAACCGGCATTAAAACCGTTTACGACGTCTACGATTCCAACGAAGTGCTGGAAGGCAAACTGATGGCCGGCAGCACCGGCTATGACGTGGTGGTGCCATCCTCCAGCTTCCTGGCGCGTCAGCTGCAGTCTGACGTGTTTCTGCCGCTGGATCGCAGCAAGCTGCCGAACTACAAAAATCTCGATCCCGATCTGATGAAAAAGCTCGAGCAGCACGATCCGGGCAATAAATTTGCGATTCCTTACCTGTGGGCCACCACCGGCATCGGCTATAACGTCGAGAAGGTGAAAGCCGCGCTGGGCAAAGATGCGCCGGTCGACAGCTGGGACCTGGTGCTGAAGCCGGAAAACCTGGAAAAACTGAAGGGCTGTGGCGTCTCCTTCCTCGATGCCCCGGAAGAGATCTTCGCCACCGTACTTAACTACCTCGGCAAAGATCCTAACAGCAGCGATCCGAAGGATTACTCCGGTGCCGCTACCGATCTGATGCTTAAGCTGCGTCCGAGCATCCGCTATTTCCACTCTTCCCAGTACATTAATGACCTGGCAAACGGCAACATCTGCGTGGCCGTCGGTTGGGCAGGTGACATCCTGCAGGGCAAAAAACGCGCTGAGGAAGCGAAGAACGGCGTGGTGATTAACTATGTGATCCCGAAAGAGGGCGCGCTGGCGTTCTTCGATATGCTGGCGATCCCGAAAGATGCCAAAAACCCGGATGAAGCCTATCAGTTCATCAACTACCTGATGGAGCCGAAGGTGATGGCGAATATCTCCAACACCATCTTCTACGCCAGCGGCGTGAAAGCGTCCCTGCCGTTTGTTAATGACGCTATTCGCAACAACCATGGCATCTATCCGACGCCGGAAACCATGGCCAAGCTGTTTATTCTGAAGGTTCAGGACCCGAAACTTGACCGTGTGCGTACCCGTGCATGGACTAAAGTTAAAAGTGGTAAATAACTGAATCACTGAGCCTGGCTCATTTGCTTACGCAACAGAGGTGCAGTTACCGGCCTCTGTTTTGTTATTTTCAGGGCTGACCACCCCGGTGGCACGGGTCAGTCTGCACAGCGCCGGAGAGTAATGGTAGTGAACGACGCAATCGTCCGTCCTCAACAAAAAGCTGGCAAGGCGTTAACGCCGCTGCTGGAGATCCGCAATCTGACCAAGTCGTTTGACGGCCAGCACGCGGTGGATGATGTTAACCTCACCATCTATCAGGGCGAGATTTTCGCGCTGCTGGGTGCCTCAGGCTGCGGGAAATCGACGCTGCTGCGTATGCTGGCCGGCTTTGAGCCGCCGACGCACGGGCAGATCGTGCTGGATGGCAAAGATCTCTCCCACGTGCCGCCCTATCAGCGGCCGATCAACATGATGTTTCAGTCCTACGCGCTGTTCCCGCATATGACGGTGGAGCAGAATATCGCTTTTGGTCTGAAGCAGGACAAGCTGCCGAAGGCAGAGATTGCCGAGCGCGTGGCCGAAATGCTGACGCTGGTGCACATGCAGGAGTACGCCAAACGTAAACCGCACCAGCTCTCCGGCGGCCAGCGGCAGCGCGTGGCGCTGGCACGCAGCCTGGCGAAACGCCCGCGGCTGCTGCTGCTGGATGAACCGATGGGCGCGCTGGATAAAAAGCTGCGCGACCGCATGCAGCATGAAGTGGTGGATATTCTTGAGCGCGTCGGTGCGACCTGCGTCATGGTGACCCACGACCAGGAAGAAGCGATGACCATGGCCGGGCGTATTGCGATCATGAACCGCGGAAAATTCGTGCAGATCGGCGAGCCGGAAGAGATTTACGAGCACCCGACCACCCGCTTCAGCGCCGAGTTTATTGGTTCGGTAAACCTGTTTGAGGGGCTGCTGCGCGAACGTCAGGACGATGGCCTGATTATCGACAGCCCGGGCCTGATCCATCCGCTGAAGGTGGCGTCGGATACCTCGGTGGTGGATGGCGTACCGGTGTCGGTAGCGCTGCGCCCGGAAAAAGTGATGCTGTGCGACGAAGTACCGGCCGACGGTTGTAACTTCGCGGTGGGCGAGGTGGTGCATATTGCCTATCTCGGCGACCTGTCGATCTACCACGTGCGTCTGCAGAGTGGCCAGATGATCAGCGCGCAGCTGCAGAACGCCGACCGCTTCCGTCAGGGTACGCCAACCTGGGGTGACGAGGTGCGCCTGTGCTGGGAGTCTGACAGCTGTGTGGTTCTGACGGTCTGATGGAGGAGTAATGAGCCAACTATTTACCGAACGCCGCGCCAGAGCGCCAAGCGGCCAGCAGACCGGTATTAAAGGGCTGCTGACCCGTCTGCAGATGGCGCACGGCCGCAAGCTGGTGATCGCGCTGCCTTACGTCTGGCTGCTGTTGCTGTTTTTACTGCCGTTCCTGATCGTGCTGAAGATCAGCTTTGCTGAGGTGGCGCGCGCCATTCCGCCGTATACCGAGCTGCTGAGCTGGGCGGACGACCAGCTGACCGTGGCGCTTAACTTCGCCAACTATTTCACCCTGACCGATGATGCGCTCTATATCGATGCCTATCTGCACTCGCTGCAGGTGGCGGCGATCTCAACGGCGATCTGCCTGCTGATCGGCTACCCGCTGGCGTGGGCGGTGGCGCACGCCAGGCCGTCGACGCGCAATATTTTGCTGCTGCTGGTGATCCTGCCGTCGTGGACCTCGTTTCTGGTGCGCGTCTACGCCTGGATGGGCATCCTCAACGATAACGGCATATTGAACCGTTTTCTGATGTGGACGGGTCTGACCGATCAGCCAGTTGCCATCTTATATACCAACCTGGCGGTGTATATCGGCATCGTTTACTGCTACCTGCCGTTTATGGTGTTGCCGATTTACACCGCGCTGACGCGCATCGATTACTCGCTGGTGGAGGCCTCGCTCGATCTGGGCGCGCGTCCGATGAAAACCTTCTTCAGCGTGATCGTGCCGTTAACCAAAGGCGGCATCATTGCCGGTTCAATGCTGGTGTTTATTCCGGCGGTAGGGGAGTACGTGATCCCGGAACTGCTCGGTGGCCCGGACAGCATTATGATCGGCCGCGTGCTGTGGCAGGAGTTCTTTAACAATCGTGACTGGCCGGTCGCCTCGGCGCTGGCGGTGATTATTCTGCTGATCCTGATCCTGCCGATTATCTGGTTCCACAAGCATCAGAATAAAGAGATGGGGGATAAAGCATGAATCAGTTGCCAACCATTCGTTCGAAGTGGCGCACGCTGATCCTCGCGGTGTGCTTCTTCTTTCTCTACGCGCCGATGCTGCTGCTGGTGGTCTACTCGTTTAACTCCTCGCAGCTGGCGGCCTGGGAGAGCTTCTCGCTGCACTGGTATAAGGTGCTGTTTAACGACGATGCGATGATAAGCGCGGTGACCCTCAGCCTGACTATCGCCGCGCTGTCGGCCACCGCCGCGGTGATCCTCGGCACCATCGCCGCGGTGATTATCGTGCGCTTTGGCCGTTTCCGTGGTCATACCGGCTTTGCCTTTATGCTCACCGCGCCGCTGGTGATGCCCGACGTGATCACCGGCCTGTCGCTGCTGCTGCTGTTTGTAGCGATGGCCAACGCCTTCGGCTGGCCGGCCGATCGCGGCATGCTGACCATCTGGCTGGCCCACGTCACCTTCTGTACCGCCTACGTGGCGGTGGTGGTTAACTCGCGGCTGCGCGAGCTGGACCGCTCGATAGAGGAGGCGGCGATGGACCTGGGTGCGGCACCGCTGAAGGTGTTCTTTGTGATCACCGTTCCGATGATCGCTCCGGCGCTGGTCACCGGCTGGCTGCTGGCGTTCACCCTGTCGCTCGATGACCTGGTGATCTCCAGCTTCGTCACCGGGCCGGGTGCCACCACGCTGCCGATGCAGATCTTTGCCACGGTGCGCCGCGGGGTTAACCCGGAGATCAACGCGCTGGCCTCGCTGATCCTGTTCGTGGTCGGACTCGTCGGCTTTGTTGCCTGGCGACTGATGGCCCACGAAGAGAAGCAGCGCCTGAAAGATATTCAGCGGGCGCGCGGGCAGTAACCTGTAGCGGGAACGGTTCAGGCCGTTCCCGCTGTTTTTATCCCCCCGCACGGCCAGGTTATTCCGCCTGCCGGCGTACTGAACGCTGAGCGACGTTTCTGCACCTTCCTCTTATTCCTCTTTTCCTGCTGTCATTATTAAATCGCACAAAAAAACAGCGTCATGGCTGGCAACTTCTGCCGTTTTGAACTAAATAAAATGAGGCAGGGTTATCTATCAGATAATACTTAAAAATAAGCATTATTTTTAAGGCTATTATTTAATTCCTGCTTTTATTCAGGCGGTTAGCGGAATATTCTGTCACTTCAGTCAGGAGTATTGTCACACGCTCAGTCAGGGTGACGGTAATGGGCAGCGCCATCGGCAAACAGCAGGAGAGCATAATGTCAGAGGTGTTCAGGGCCGGTTCGGTATTATCCGGGCGGGAAGCCGCTATTCCGGTGCCGGTGTGGGTGGCGGCCAGCGCCATCATCGCCACGCGGCTGATCGGCGTGCTGCTGCTGGCCAACGAGCTGGGATGGCAGGAGGCGCTGAACTTTGTCCACCGCAGCGCACAGTCGTGGGATTCGACGCTGCTGTTTGTCGCCAGCCAGCTGCTGTTTTTTGCCGAACTGCGCTGTGCCTTTGCCGTGCTGCGCGGGCAGAACTGGGGGCGCTGGGGTTTTCTTGCCGCCCAGCTGTTAACGGTTATCTATATGCTGGTCGCCTCGGTCAGCGGCTTCTATCCGGAAATTTTCAGTCTTAACGGCGAGAGCACCCTGCAGATGGTGCGTTCGCTGGCCGCCAGCCGCTTCCCGGACCTGCTGGTGCTGCTGCTGCTGTTTGTGCCGCAGAGCAGCCGGGGGTTTTACCGCCGCCCGGGAAGATAGCGGAAGCTGCCATCCCCGGCGGTTTCAGGGTATACTGGCGCACTGCACTTTTGTTCCCCGGATATCAACATGCATTGCGCGCTCTATGACGCCGGCCGCTGCCGCTCATGCCAGTGGCTTGAAACCCCATACCCTCAGCAACTTACACAGAAACAGTCGCATCTGCAGCAGCTGCTGGACGCTTTTCCCGTGGCGCAGTGGCGAGAGCCGGTGGTATCACCGCAGCAAAAATTCCGCAATAAAGCCAAGATGGTGGTCAGCGGCAGCGTTGAACGCCCGCTGCTGGGGATGCTGCACCGTGACGGCACGCCGGTTGACCTGGCCGACTGCCCGCTCTATCCCGACAGCTTTGCCGCCGTGTTTGCCGAACTGCGCCCGTTTATCGCCCGCGCCGGTCTGACCCCGTATAACGTGGCGCGCCGCCGCGGCGAGCTGAAGTACATCCTGCTGACCGAAAGCCAGTTCAGCGGCCAGCTGATGCTGCGCTTTGTGCTGCGATCCACCGCCAAACTGGCACAGCTGCGCGCGGCGCTGCCGGCGTTACGGCAGGCGTTGCCGCAGCTGGCGGCAATTTCGGCCAATATTCAGCCGGTGCCGATGGCGATTATGGAAGGGGAGGAGGAGATCCCGTTAACCGAAAATCAGGTGCTCAGCGAACGCTTTAACGACGTGCCGCTCTCGGTGCTGCCGAAAAGCTTCTTCCAGACCAACCCTCAGGTGGCGGCCGGGCTGTACGCCACCGCCCGTGACTGGGTGCGCGAGCTGAACATCAGCGCGATGTGGGACCTGTTCTGCGGCGTTGGCGGTTTTGGCCTGCACTGTGCCACGCCGCAGATGCATCTGACCGGCATCGAGATCAGCAAAGAGGCGATCGCCTGCGCGCAGCGGTCCGCCGCTGAGATGGGGCTGGAACGGGTGAGTTTTGCCGCGCTGGATTCCACCGCCTTTGCCACCGCCGAAGGCAGCGTGCCGGAGCTGGTGCTGGTGAATCCGCCGCGTCGCGGCATTGGCGAAGCGCTCTGCGATTATCTGGAGAAGATGGCCCCGCCGTGGATCCTCTATTCGAGCTGTAACGCCGTCAGCATGGCCAGCGACATCGGCCGCCTCAGCGCTTACCGCATCGTGCGGGTGCAGCTGTTTGATATGTTCCCGCACACCGCGCACTATGAAGTGCTGACGCTGTTACAGCGCGTCTGAGGCGGCTGGTGCAGCGCAGGCCTGCCGCTGCGCCAGCCGCTCAGATCCGGGCGTGGCTTATTCCGGGAACCAGCGCTGGTTAATCTTATCGATAGTGCCGTTGGCGCGTAAGGTGTCGATCGCCGCGTTCAGCTTCGCCAGCAGCGCGTCGTTATCCTTGCGCACGGCGATGCCCAGCCCGGTACCGAAGTAGGCGCTGTCGGTAACGTGCTCACCGACGGTGCTCAGGTTCGGGTTGGCCTTCAGCCACTGATTCACTACCGCCGTATCGCCGAAGATGCCGTCCAGGCGGTTGTTCTTCAGGTCGAGGATCGCATTCTGGTAGCTGTCATAGGCCACCGCGGTGATCTCCGGGTGCTGCTCCTGCAGGAATTTCTGGTGGGTGGTGCCGTTCTCAATCCCCACGCGTTTACCCTTTAACTCTGCCAGGCTGTTGTATTTGCCTTTGGTGGCAATGACGATGGCCGAGTTGGCATAGTAAGGCTGGGTAAAGCTGACCTGCTTGCTGCGCTCCGGGGTGATGTCCATACCGGAGATGACCGCGTCGTAGCGGCGGAACTTCAGCGCCGGTACCAGGCTGTCAAACGGGTTGTTGGTAAAGCTGCACTCCGCTTTCATCTCGGCGCACAGGGCCTTCGCCAGGTCGATATCAAAACCGACGATCTGGTTATCGCTGCCCAGTGATTCAAACGGTGGGTAGGTGGCCGACGAGGCAAAACGGATTTTATCGGCGGCAAATGTCCCAAAGGTCACGCTGGCAAGCAGGGTGGCCAGAAGCAGTTTTTTCATTTTTTCTTTCCTTGCGCTAAAAATGTGCTGAACAGTATCGGTTATCGCCCGGCGAATGATTCGCCGATTAAGCGGACGTGAAGGGGGATGATCCGCCGATGCAGGCGCACCTGCATCGGGCAGATCAGTGGCGTCGCTCGAAGGCCAGCGCGCGGCGCTCGATCAGCCGCATCAGCAGCGTCAGCAGGCCGTTGACGCACAGGTACACCACGCCGGCGGCGGCGAAAACCGTCACGTCATAGGTGCGGCCATACAGCATCTGACCGTGCCCCATCACTTCCATCAGCGTGATGGTATAGGCCAGCGAGGTGCTTTTAAACACCAGCACCACCTCGTTAGAGTACGAAGAGAGCGCGCGCTTAAAGGCGTACGGCAGCAGGATGCGCAGCTGGTCTTTGCGGCTCATCCCCAGCGCCGCACAGGCCTGCCACTGCCCGGCCGGTATCGCCCGCACCGCACCGTGGAACAGCAGCGCGGTATAGGCAGCACTGTTCAGCGACAGCGCCAGCAGGGCGCACAGCCACGGCTGCGACAGCAGCGCCCACAGCCACGGAATGGTCTGGATAGTCGGAAACTGCCCCGGGCCGTAGTAAATCAGGAAAATCTGCACCAGCAGCGGCGTACCGGTAAACAGGGTGATATAAGCCCGGGTCAGCAGGCTCAGCACCGGCACCTTCAGCGCCAGGATCACCGTGAACACCAGCGCCAGCACCAGCGCCAGCAGCAGCGAGGCCAGCGTCAGCGTCAGGCTGGTCTGCAGCCCCTTCAGCAGCTCGGGAAAATAGCTCAGCATCAGCCGTTCCCTCTTTCGAACCGGGTGGTGCGCAGCTCAATACGTTTTAAAATCGCCTGGCTGAACAGGGTGATCAGCAGGTAAATTGCCGCGGCGATCGCGTACCAGGTGAAGGGCTCCTGGGTGCGCACGGCAATACTTTTGGTTTGCAGCATAATATCGTTCACGCTAATCAGCGACACCAGCGCCGTGTCTTTCAATAACACCAGCCACTGGTTACCCAGCCCCGGCAGCGCATGGCGCCACATCTGCGGCATAATCAGCCGGAAGAAGATCGCCGAACGACGCATGCCCAGCGCCTGGCCCGACTCCCACTGGCCGGCGGGTACCGCCTGCAGCGCGCCGCGCAGCGTCTGCGAGGCGTACGACGCATAAAGCACGGCCAGCGCAATCACCCCGCAGAGGAACGGGCTGACGTCGAAGTTGTCGATCTGCATCTGCACCGGGATCTGCACCACCCCCAGATTGAGGGTAAAGCCGTCCGACAGGGTCAGCAGCAGCTGCGACGCGCCGAAGTAGACAAACAGAACCACCAGGATTTCCGGCAGCCCGCGAAACAGCGTGACCAGCAGGGTGCCGAGCCACGCCAGCGGCCGCCAGCGGGCAGATTCCCACATGGCGAAGATCATCGCCAGGCTTAACCCGGCGATCAGCGAACAGACGGCGAGGCCGACGGTCATCCCGGCGGCGCTGGCAAGAGAATAAAGTTCGTTCATTACTTACTGCTGGAACCACTTGCTGTAGATGGTTTTATAGGTGCCGTCGGCTTTTACCTTGTCCAGCGCTGCGTTGAATTTACCCTGCAGCTCGCTGTTGCCCTGACGCACGGCGATGCCAAGACCGGTGCCGAAGTAGGCTTTGTCGGTCACTTTTTCACCCAGCGGGGCCAGGCTGGCGTTCTGCTTCAGCCACTCGTTGACCACCGCCGTGTCGCCGAACACCGCATCAATACGGCCATTTTTCAGGTCGAGGATGGCGTTCTGATAGCTGTCGTAAGGCACCACTTTCAGCCCGGTCTGCTTATCGCTGAGGTATTTCTGGTGGGTGGTGCCGTTCTGCACGCCGATGCGCTTGCCGTTGAGCGCCGCCACGTCGTTGAATTTACCCTTCTGGGTAATAAACAGCGCGGAGTTGTCGTAGTAGGCTTTGGTAAACAGCACCTGCTGTTCACGCTCCGGGGTGATATCCATGCCGGCCATTACCGCGTCGAAACGGCGGAACTTCAGGCTGGGGATCAGGCTGTCAAAGGCCTGGTTGGTAAAGGTGCACTCCACCGCCATTTCACGGCACAGGGCGTTGGCCAGATCGACGTCGAAGCCCTGGATTTTGTTGTCTGAGTCAACAAACTCAAACGGCGGATAGGAGGCTTCAGTGGCGAAGCGCAGGGTTTGCGCCGCGCCGGCACTCAGGCTGACGCTGGCAAGCAGGGCGGCAATAACCATCTTTTTCATCGTTGTATCCTGAATTAGTGCGAAAGATAACTGGCAAAGGCCGCGGTTTGCGGCTGAGAGAAGCAGCTGGCGTCTCCCTGTTCGACGATATAACCGTTTTCCATATAGACCACCCGACTGGCGGTTTTGCGCGCCACTTCCACCTCATGGGTGACGATCACCTGGGTGATGTGCGTTTCGGCCAGCTCGCGGATAATGCTGACGATCTGGGCGGTGATTTCCGGGTCCAGCGCGGCCGTGGGTTCATCAAACAGCAGCACCGCCGGCTCCATCATCAGCGCACGGGCAATCGCCACGCGCTGCTGCTGGCCGCCGGAAAGGTGCAGTGGATAGCGATCGGTAAACGGCGTCAGGCGCAGGCGATCCAGCAGCTTCGCGGCGCGATCGTGCGCCAGCGCTTTGCTGAGACCCAGCACCCGGCAGGGGGCTTCGATCAGGTTCTGCGCCACGGTCAGATGCGGCCACAGATTATACTGCTGGAACACCATGCCGACGTTCTGGCGCAGTTCACGGATCGCCGCATCAGCGGGAGGTTTGCTGAAGTCAAAGTGGCTACCGGCGATGGAGAGCGTACCGGTACGCGGCATCTCCAGCAGGTTTAACACGCGCAGCAGCGAGCTCTTACCGGCGCCGCTTGGCCCCAGTAAAACCAACGTCTCGCCCTGCGGGCAATCCAGTTGAATGTCAAACAGCGCCTGATGAGCACCGTAGAAGCAGTTAATAGCGTTTAGTTGAATACTCATGCGCAAAAAGTGAATAGCAATTGATGCCGCGAATCTTAACGTCGACAGAATAGTTATGCAATCATCGTGGGTTAAAATTTATAAATGCGGGCAGGGTGGATAAAGATTAGCACATCATAGCGTGATGTAAGCGATTTTGGGTAAATTTAGCGCTGCGGTTATGCAGTTGTGTGACTAATGTCGAAACCGGATGGGCCGCAGCGCCATATATCCGCCGGGCGTTGTTTGTTATCTGTTCATCTCTGGCCGGGGATCGCCATTGTGCTGCTGAAAAATGGCGCAATGGCCGCAGGTGATTTGCTTCTGCTGGCGCAAAACGTACTATTACTCCCCGGACAGCTTCCCCACTTCTGATGATAAGGTGCGTACGATGAAATTTTCCACAACACCCACGCTGGAAGGCCAGCCGATTCGCGAATACTGCGGCGTGGTCACCGGCGAGGCGATCCTCGGGGCCAACGTCTTCCGCGACTTTTTTGCCGGTATCCGCGATATCGTCGGCGGGCGTGCCGGAGCCTATGAGAAGGAACTGAATAAAGCGCGGAAAATTGCCTTTGCCGAGCTGGAACAGCAGGCGCAGTCGCTGGGGGCGGATGCGGTGGTCGGCATTGATATTGATTACGAAACCGTGGGTAAAAACAGCAGCATGCTGATGGTCAGCGTGACCGGTACGGCGGTGAAGCTGGCCCGTTGATGCGTTCTCTGCCCACAATAAGACCGCTGGACGTGATCCGCCCGCTGCTGCTGCTGCTGGCGGTGTGGCTGCTCACCTCAATCACCCCGCGCGGGCTGCAGCCGCAGCAGGGTTACACGGTCGACACCCGCCAGGAAGCGTACGGTGCCCGCCCGCGCATCAAGGTGCTGGTGCTCCACTATACCGCCGGTGATTTTTCACCCTCGCTGAACACGCTGACCAACCATGCGGTAAGCGCCCACTATCTGCTGCCTGCCAGCCCGCCGCAGTATGACGGACAGCCGCTGGTGTGGCGGCTGGTGCCGGAGTCAATGCTGGCCTGGCACGCGGGGATCAGCTACTGGCGCGGGGCCACCCGGCTGAACGACACCTCGATCGGCATTGAGCTGGAGAACCCCGGCTGGCAAAAGACGGCCGGCGGCATCCGCTGGACGCCGTTTGCACCCGCGCAGATGGCGGCACTGCTGCCGCTGGCCCGCGATATCGTTAAGCGCTACGGCATTCAGCCGCAGGACGTGGTGGCGCACAGCGATATTGCCCCGCTGCGCAAACAGGATCCGGGCCCGCTGTTCCCCTGGCAGTGGCTGGCTGAACAGGGCGTCGGGGCCTGGCCGGATGCCGATCGCGTGGCGTTTTACCTTGCAGGAAGGCCGGCCACGCAGCGGGTGGATAAGGCTAAGCTGCTGGCGCTGCTGGCGCGCTACGGCTATGAGATAACGCCGCAGCTGGCGGCCTATCAGCAGCAGGCCACCATCACGGCGTTTCAGATGCACTTCCGCCCGACGGATTATCGCGGCATCGCCGATGCTGAAACCGAGGCGATTGCCGCCGCGCTGCTGGAGAAGTACGGCGGCCAGGAGTAACCCCTTATTGAGACGCTCTCCCCGCCGGCGGCACTGTTCGGGGAATTACGTTCAGAAGCGACTCCTTGCCAGGGCATTCTTTCCGCTGGCGGCATGAGTCGGGAAGCCATGTTCAAAAGCGACTCTGCCTTGAAACGCTCCCCCGGCGGCCATTGCCGGGGGCTGATTAGCGTTGCGCAGTGACGTCGACGCAGAGGCCTGTGTCATCGGTTTGTCGCAGCACACCTCTGTGCGGGTGGGCGGGCTTACCGCAGCCAGTTGGTTTTAGCCAGCTCTACCACTTCATTGCCGCGTCCGTTGATGATCGCCCGCAGCATATAGAGGCTAAAGCCCTTCGCCTGCTCCAGTTTGATCTCCGGCGGCATCGCCAGCTCCTCTTTTGCCGTCACCACGTCAATCAGCGCCGGGCCGTCGTGGGCGAACGCCTGCTGCAGCGCACCGTCAAGCTCTGAGGCCTTCTCCACGCGCACGCCGTGCACGCCGCAGGCGCGGGCAATGGCGGCGAAGTCCGGGTTGTGCAGGTCGGTGCCGTCGGTCAGGTAGCCACCGGACTTCATCTCCATCGCCACAAAGCCCAGCGAACTGTTATTAAATACCACGATCTTCACCGGCAGCTTCAGCTGCGCCAGCGAAAGGAAATCCCCCATCAGCATGCTGAAGCCGCCGTCGCCGCACAGCGCCACCACCTGGCGCTGCGGGTCGATCGCCTGCGCGCCCAGCGCCTGCGGCATCGCATTGGCCATCGAGCCGTGGCTGAACGAGCCGATCAGGCGACGCCGGCCGTTCATCTGCAGGTAACGGGCGGCCCAGACGGTCGGCGTGCCAACGTCGCAGCTGAAGATCGCATCATCGGCGGCCAGCCGGCTAATCTGCTGCGCCAGATACTGCGGGTGGATCGGCTGCTTATCGTTAGCGGTGGCGAGATCGTCAAGATCCCTGCGCGCGGTGGCGTAGTGGGCCAGCGCCTTGTCGAGGAAACCGCGATCCTGCTTTTCCGTCAGCTGCGGCAGCAGCGCGTTAAGGGTGGTTTTGATATCGCCGACCAGCGCCATATTTACGTGGCTGTGGCTGCCGAGGCTGGCGGGATTGATATCGATCTGGATGATCTGCGCTTTCTCCGGGTAGAAGGCGCGATAGGGGAACTGGCTGCCGAGCACCAGCAGCGTGTCGGCGTTCATCATCGCATGGTAGCCCGATGAGAAGCCGATCAGTCCGGTCATGCCGACGTCATACGGGTTGTCGTATTCGATGTGCTCTTTGCCGCGCAGCGCGTGCACCACCGGCGCTTTCAGCGTCTCAGCCAGCGCCACCACCTCGGCATGCGCCCCGGCGCAGCCGCTGCCGCACAGCAGGGTAATGTTTTGTGCTGCGTTGAGCGCCGTCGCCAGCGTCTCCAGCTCGGCAGGCTGCGGTTGCACCTGCGGCAGCAGCGGTGGATACCACTCCGCGCTGGCACCTTCCGGCGCGGGCTGCAGCGCCACGTCGCCGGGGATCACCACTACCGAGACGCCGCGGTTGAGGATCGCCTGGCGCATGGCGATCCCCAGCACCTGCGGCAGCTGCTCCGGGTTCGACACCAGCTCACAGTAATGGCTGCATTCACGGAACAGCTCCTGCGGATGGGTCTCCTGAAAATAGTTGCTGCCGATCTCGCTCGACGGAATGTGCGCGGCGATCGCCAGCACCGGGACGCGGTTACGGTGACAGTCAAACAGACCGTTAATCAGGTGCAGATTACCCGGTCCGCAGGAGCCGGCGCAGACCGCCAGCTCTCCGCTGATGTGCGCTTCGGCACCGGCGGCAAAGGCGGCGACCTCTTCATGGCGGGTGGGCATCCAGTCGATGGTCCCCATGCGGTTGAGGCTATCGCTGAGGCCGTTCAGCGAATCGCCGGTAACGCCCCAGATCCGTTTAACCCCGGCGTTCTCCAGCGTTTTTGCCAGCAGTGCAGCAACGGTGTGTTTCATGCTTGTCTCCTTTTCTGTCGAGCCACAAGCATAGTTGACCTGGCGCTGCGTGCCTGGCATTACGTGAGATCGGGGTCCGGCGGCGTGGTGAACCGCAGCCCTGGCGGGAAATCTGTGCTGGCAGCTTGACCGGCGTACGGCAGGCGACCATTCTCAATAAAACAGGGAGCCGCGGGGGCGCTATGATTCTGGAATTCATCGATATTGCCGGGTTTCGCGGCATCAGCCAGCTGCGGCTGCCGCTGGAAGAGGACAACCTGCTGATCGGCGAGAACGCCTGGGGGAAATCCAGCCTGCTTGACGTGCTGACGCTGATCCTCTCGCCACGCGCTGAACCTTATACGTTTAGCGCGCAGGATTTTTATCAGCCAGCCACAGGCCCTGCCTGCCGGCCGCAGCGCCTGTGGCTGGCGCTGACCTGGCGGGAAAGTGAGGCCGGTGAAGCCGCCACGCCGCGCTGGCAGGGGCTGAGCTCGCTGTGGCAGCGCGGCGAGGGCGGCCTGCAGCGCGTTCATCTGCGCATCGACGGCCAGCTGCAGGCCGACGGTGAGGTCACCACCCGCCGCCGGTTTGTTGACGCGCACGGCGAGCCGCTGTTAACCGAAGGGGAGGCCACGGCCGCCCTGGAAAGCCTGGTTCGTCTCTCGCCGGTGCTGCGCCTGCGTGACGCCCGCTTTAACGCGCGGTTGCCGCGGGAGGCGCTCGCCGGTAGCGATGAGGCACGCTTTAATGAGCTGGTCCGGCAGATGGAGAGCCTGACCCGCGATCACCCTACGCTATCGGAACAGCTGAGCGAGCAGACGTTACGCCAGGGGCTGCGCACCCTGCAACAGCTGCTGGCGCACTATTTTTCCCTCGACCAGCATAGCGTAGCCGAGCCGGCCCGCCGGCTGACGCCGGGAGAACGTGACAACGATAACGGCTGGCGCCATCTGGACCGCATCCACCACCTGATCGCCGACGCCGACAGCCGCAGCCGCCGGCAGATCCTGCTGCGGCTGTTCGGCCTGCTGACCCAGGCGCGTGGCGCGTGGCAGCTGGACGCAAACGCGCGGCCGCTGCTGCTGATTGAAGATCCGGAAACGCGGCTGCACCCGATTATGCTCTCCGTCGCCTGGGGGTTATTCTCCCAGCTGCCGCTGCAAAAAATCACCACCACCAACTCCTCCGAGCTGCTGTCACAGGTGCCGATGGGCCAGGTGTGCCGGCTGGTGCGTGAAGCAGAACGGGTGGTCGCCTGGCGGCTGGGGCCGGGAGGAATGAGTGCCGAAGAGAGCCGGCGCATCGCCTTCCATATTCGCTTCAACCGGCCTTCGGCGCTGTTCGCCCGCTGCTGGCTGCTGGTCGAAGGGGAAACCGAAGTCTGGCTGATGAACGAGCTGGCCAGGCAGTGTGGTTATCACTTCGCCACGGAAGGGATCCGCATCATCGAGTTTGCCCAGTCCGGGCTGCGGCCGCTGCTGAAGTTCGCCCAGCGCATGGGCATTGGCTGGCACGTGCTGACCGACGGCGACGATGCCGGGAAGAAGTATGCTGCCACCGCCCGCAGCCTGCTGCACCCTGGCGACGAGGAGAAAAATCATCTGACCCAGTTACCCACACTGGATATGGAGCATTTCCTGTATAAGCAGGGTTTTTCCGCGGTATATCATCGCCATGCGCATCTGCCCGATAATGTGCCGATCGCCATGCGGCGGGTGATCGCGAAAGCGATCCACCACAGTTCCAAACCGGAGCTGGCGATGGCGGTGGTGCAGGACGCCGCCGAACGCGGGCCGGACGCGGTACCGCTGCTGCTGCAAACCCTCTTTGCCCGGCTGCAGCGGCTGGCGCGGCGCGGTGTGGAGTAAGCGGTGACTTGATATCTGCCGCGCGGTACCCATATTGAAAGAGGAAGAAAATAAAAATGCCAGCATCAGCGGCTGGCATTTTATGGCAGGGTTGTACAGAATGAGTGGTAGGGTCAGGCGCTGAGCGCGACCTCTTCCACGGGAACGATCAGGCTGGCGTGATTGCCCTTCGGACCCTGATGCACATCAAACTGGACTTGTTGCCCGGCTTTAAGCGTTCGGTAGCCCTCCATCTTAATGGTTGAGTAGTGGGCGAAGATGTCTTCTCCACCGCCAACCGGGCAGATGAAACCGAAACCTTTGGCATTATTAAACCATTTAACAGTACCCGTCTCCATGCTTCTACATCCCTCGCAAAACATTTCATTATTGAGTGGGGAAATCAGGTGATTAACCTGTTGGCGGGAAGATCTTCTCCGACCAGTTTCTGTACTGTAGAGAATTGCTCTCGCGGGTCAAGCAAACGGGGCTCGGGAATGGATACAAAATCGTCAAAATTTGAAGCAGTTAACGCTATTTCAAATTTTGTGATGAAGGTCGCGATTAAGGATTTTTGTACGAATTATCTGCTGCGCCACGCTGCATTCTGGCCGCGTTACTCATAGCCTGAATGGTGTTAGTCTGGCGTTAAGAAGCAACATGTTGATACTGGATTGGTATGGGAAAGACTAACGACTGGCTTAACTTTGAGCAGCTTGCCGATGACAAACTGAAAGAGGAGCTTAAGCCGCCGTCGATGTATCGGGTCATACTGCATAATGATGACTATACACCGATGGAATTTGTTATTGACGTTCTGCAGAAGTTCTTTTCTTATGATATTGAACGTGCAACGCAACTGATGCTGACGGTGCATTATCAGGGTAAGGCGATCTGCGGTGTTTATACTGCGGAGGTGGCGGAAACCAAAGTCGCCATGATTAACACTTACGCCCGTGAAAATGAGCATCCGTTGCTGTGTACGCTGGAAAAAGCCTGATAAGGCGATAATTGGGGGAGGTGCCAATGCTCAATCAAGAACTGGAACTCAGTTTAAACATGGCTTTCGCCAGAGCGCGTGAGCACCGACATGAGTTTATGACCGTCGAGCATCTGCTACTGGCACTGCTCAGTAACCCGTCGGCCAGAGAGGCACTGGAAGCCTGCACGGTAGATATCGTGGCGCTTCGTCAGGAACTTGAAGCGTTTATTGAACAAACCACCCCGGTGCTGCCGGCCAGTGAGGAAGAACGCGACACCCAGCCAACGCTCAGCTTCCAGCGCGTGCTGCAGCGGGCGGTATTCCACGTACAGTCATCAGGCCGCAGTGAAGTGGCCGGTGCGAATGTGCTGGTGGCGATTTTCAGCGAACAGGAATCTCAGGCGGCGTATCTGCTGCGCAAACATGAAGTCAGCCGACTGGATGTGGTGAACTTTATCTCTCACGGTACGCGCAAGGACGAGCCAGGCCCGTCCGCCAGCGCGGAAAATCCGGTTAACGAAGAGCAGGCAGGCGGGGAGGATCGTATGGAAAACTTCACCACCAACCTTAACCAGCTTGCCCGGGTAGGCGGAATCGATCCGCTGATCGGTCGCGATAAAGAGCTGGAGCGTACCGTTCAGGTGCTGTGCCGCCGTCGTAAAAATAACCCGCTGCTGGTGGGTGAGTCCGGGGTGGGTAAAACCGCCATCGCGGAAGGGCTGGCCTGGCGCATTGTGCAGGGCGACGTGCCGGAAGTGATGCAGGACTGCACCATCTACTCGCTGGACATCGGTTCGCTGCTGGCCGGTACCAAATATCGCGGTGACTTTGAAAAGCGCTTTAAAGCGCTGCTGAAACAGCTGGAGCAGGATACCAACAGCATCCTGTTTATCGATGAGATCCACACCATCATCGGCGCCGGTGCCGCTTCGGGTGGCCAGGTTGATGCCGCTAATCTGATTAAACCGCTGCTCTCCGGCGGTAAGATCCGCGTGATGGGTTCAACTACCTACCAGGAGTTCAGCAACATCTTCGAGAAGGATCGTGCGCTGGCGCGCCGTTTCCAGAAGATCGATATCACCGAACCGTCCGTCGATGAGACGGTGCAGATCATCAACGGGCTGAAACCGAAGTATGAAGCGCACCACGACGTGCGTTACACCGCCAAGGCGATCCGCGCGGCGGTGGAGCTGGCGGTGAAATATATCAACGATCGCCACCTGCCGGATAAGGCGATTGACGTAATCGATGAGGCCGGTGCGCGTGCGCGTTTAATGCCGGTGAGCAAGCGTAAGAAAACCGTCAACGTGGCGGATATCGAAAGCGTGGTCGCCCGGATTGCCCGTATTCCGGAGAAGAGCGTGTCGGCCACCGATCGCGATACGCTGCGCACGCTGGGCGATCGTCTAAAAATGCTGGTGTTCGGCCAGGACAACGCCATTGAGGCGCTGACCGAAGCGATCAAGATGAGCCGTGCCGGACTGGGGCAGGATCGTAAACCGGTCGGCTCCTTCCTGTTTGCCGGCCCGACCGGCGTCGGTAAAACCGAGGTCACGGTACAGCTGGCGAAGGCGCTGGGTATTGAGCTGCTGCGTTTTGATATGTCCGAGTATATGGAACGTCATACCGTCAGCCGCCTGATCGGTGCGCCTCCGGGCTATGTTGGTTTTGACCAGGGCGGCCTGTTAACCGATGCGGTGATCAAACATCCGCACGCGGTGGTGCTGCTGGATGAAATCGAAAAAGCGCACCCGGACGTCTTTAACCTGCTGCTGCAGGTGATGGATAACGGCATGCTGACCGACAACAACGGCCGTAAGGCGGACTTCCGCAACGTGGTGGTGGTGATGACCACCAACGCCGGGGTGCGGGAAACCGAGCGTAAGTCGATCGGCCTGATCCAGCAGGACAACAGCACCGATGCGATGGAGGAGATCAAAAAGATCTTCACGCCGGAGTTCCGCAACCGTCTGGATAACATCATCTGGTTCAGACACCTCGATCAGGTGGTGATCCATCAGGTGGTCGACAAGTTTATTGTCGAACTGCAGGCGCAGCTGGACGCCAAAGGCGTGTCGCTGGAAGTCAGTGATGATGCCCGCAACTGGCTGGCTGAGAAAGGCTATGACAAGGCGATGGGGGCCCGTCCAATGGCCCGTACCGTGCAGGAGAGCCTGAAAAAACCGCTGGCTAATGAACTGCTGTTTGGTTCGCTGGTAGAAGGTGGCTCGGTATCGGTCACGCTGGATAAAGAGAATAATCAGCTGGCCTATCACTTCCTCAGCGCTGCAAAGCGTAAGGCGGAAGGCACGGTGCACTGACGGCACATCCCGGGAGGCTCGCTAAGCGCGGCGGGCTGAACGGGAATCGCAGATAAAGAAAAGGCCGGGTGAGAACCCGGCCTTTTTTATCGCTGCTGCAGGCGTGCGTAACGTAGCAGCAGAACTGAATGGGGCAATTTAGCGACTACGGAAGACAATGCGGCCTTTGCTCAGGTCGTACGGGGTCAGCTCTACAGTGACTTTGTCGCCCGTCAGGATGCGGATATAGTTTTTGCGCATTTTACCGGAGATATGAGCGGTAACCACGTGACCGTTTTCAAGTTCAACGCGGAACATGGTGTTAGGTAACGTATCAAGTACGGTACCCTGCATTTCAATATTGTCTTCTTTGGCCATCGAATCCTCTAGGTGGACTACCTTAGTTTTGAACCGGCAAGATAATGCCGAATTTCACGTATTAAGTAAAGAATTGCAGGCGAATAGATCGCCCACATCAACCCCTCTGAAAGACACGAGTGCAGACGGGTCACGAAGTAATCTGGAGTTAATGGCGTCAGCGCGGGGGTAAAACGGGCTAAGAATCTGTTTAAATCTGCTTCATTTCGCACGATTAAAACAGTTCTGACAAGTGCGTTGCGATTCCCAGCCTGGTATTCTGCGTTACCCTGTTGTTCAGGGGGCAGGCGGACGACATACCAAACGCGCGTATTATATCACTGTTCTGGCCCGGTTGGGCGAAAACATCTCGAAATAGCATTAAAAAAGCCGTTGTGGCCGCCAGCAACCCGTTGTAAGCAGGCTGTCTGCCAGCGTATTGACCTGTTGCAGATAGCTCGCGCGGGAAATTTCCACCGCGCCCAGCGACTGGGTATGTGCGTTCAGCACCTGGCAGTCGATCAGCCTGCCGTTCTGCTGTGCAAACCAGCGGCTGAACACCAGCAGCGCGGTCTTGGAGGCATTCTCCCGCAGGCTGAACATCGATTCACCGCAAAAGATCTGCCCGAGCGCCAGCCCGTACAGGCCACCGACCAGCTCGCCCTCCTGCCACACCTCTACCGAATGGGCGTGCCCCAGCTCATGCAGCCGGTACCACGCCTGCTGCACTTCCCAGGTGATCCACGTGCCCTCCTGACGGTCGTGAGCACAGCCGGCGATCACCTCGCTGAAGCGCTGATTCAGCGTCACCTGGTAAGGGGATCGCTGGTGAAAGCGCTTCATGCTGCGGCTGAGGTGGAACTGCTCCGGCAGCAGCACCGCCCGCGGGTCGGGGCACCACCACAGGATCGGGTCTCCGATTGAGAACCAGGGGAAGATACCCAGGCGATAGGCCGCCAGCAGACGGGCAGGGCTGAGATCGCCGCCCATCGCCAGCAGGCCATTCGGGTCCCGCAGCGCCGACTCCGGCGGCGGGAAGTTGAGTGATTCACGGGACAGTTGCATCAGGCGCATCGACATCATCTCAGGTGTGCCACAGGCTAATGACTATAGCGCAAAGCGCTGCAGAAAAGTCCAGTACCGCCCCTGTTTCGCCACTAACTGCGCGTGATTACCCTGTTCGACCAGCGAACCGTTGTCCATCACGCAGATGCGGTCGAACGCCTCCAGGCCGCGCAGGCGGTGGGTAACCATGATTAGCGTCTTATCACGTGCCACTTCGCGCAGCAGGCTGAGGATCTGCCGTTCCGTTTCAGCATCCAGCCCTTCGGTCGGCTCATCCAGCAGCAGCAGATCGCCGCCGTGCAGCAGGGCACGCGCCAGCCCAAGACGGCGCAGCTCGCCGCCGGACAGCGCGCGGCCGCCTTCGCCCAGCCAGGCGTTCAGCCCCTGATCGTTGTCCAGCAGCTTCTCCAGCCCGACCGCCTGCAGCGCCGCGCTCAGCCGCGCGTCGTCGCTTTCCGGCGCGGCCAACAGCAGGTTATCGCGCAGGGTGCTGCTGAACAGATGTACGCGCTGGGTCACCACGCTGATGCGGGCGCGCAGCGCGGCTTCCGGCCAGGCGGTCAGCGGCTGGCCGTTCAGCGTGACTTCACCCTGCTGTGGATCCCAGGCGCGGGTTAACAGCTGCAGCAGCGTTGACTTACCGCAGCCGGTACGGCCGAGCAGCGCGATATGCTCGCCGTGAGCGATCTGCAGCGTCACCGCGTTCAGCGCCGGTGCGTCGCCATCGGCATAGCGGAAGCTGACCGCATCGAGCGTTACGGCGGCGCCCGGGGTCAGCGGCAGCGTGGCGTCGCTAAAGGTGACCGCCGGGCGCTGATTGACGATCTGTGCGACGCGCCCGGCGGAGGCGATGACGTGGCCCATATGCAGGAAGGCGGTGCCGACCGGTGCCAGCGCCTCAAAGGCGGCCAGCGAGCAGAAGACAAACAGCGCCACCAGCGCGCCGGGCTGCAGGTCACCGCCGATGCCGGCGGCGCTGAGCCACAACAGCAGAGTGACGGCAACGCCGCCCATCAGCATCACCAGCGCCTGCGACAGCCCGGTCAGGCTGGCCTGGCGCTGCTGTGTGTTCAGCCACTGGCGCTCCGTGTCGTCGAGTTCAGCACGGTACGTTGCCGCCGCGCCGTACAGGGTCAGTTCGGCCTGGCCCTGCAACCAGCGGGTCAGCCCGCTGCGGTAGTTGCCGCGCAGGCGGGTCAGATCCTGGCCGACCGGCAGCCCGGCGCGATAAAACAGCGGCGGCAGCACCAGCAGGGTAAACAGCATCAGCCCGGCCAGGGTCAGCGCCAGGTTGACATCCAGCCAGCTTAAACCAACGGTGACCACCAGGATCACCAGCAGCGCCCCGACCAGCGGGGCAATCACCCGCAGGTAGAGGTGATCGAGGGTGTCGACGTCCCCCACCAGGCGATTAAGCAGCTCACCCTGACGGAAACGGGCAATGCCGGCGGGGGAGAGCGGCAGCAGCTTACTGAAGGTGTAAACGCGCAGGTGCGCCAGCACGCGGAAGGTGCCATCGTGGCTGACCAGGCGCTCCAGATAGCGGGCCACGGTACGGCTGATGGCCGCACCCCGCACCCCGGCCGCCGGCAGCATGTAGTTAAAGCTGTAGATACCGGCCACGCCGACCAGCGAGGTGGCGGCGAGGAACCAGCCGGACAGCGTCAGCAGGCCGATGCTGGCCAGCAGGGTGATCGCCGCCAGCAAAATGCCGCACAGCAGCCGCCAGAGATGGCGACGATAAAGCGTTAAAAACGGCAGCAGGGTTTTCATTCCAGCGATCCTCCACGTTGCGCCAGCAGCTCAGCAAACGGCCCCGGGCGATCGGCCAGCGTCTGCCGGTCGCCCTGCTGTACGATTTGCCCATCACGCATCAGCCAGATCTGATCCCACTCCGCCAGGCGGTTAAGCTGGTGGGTGATCAGCAGCGTGCTCTGCGCACGTGAGGCCTGCAGCAGCGCGCGGTTAACGTGCCGTTCGCTCTGCGCATCGAGGCTGGCGTCAGGTTCATCCAGCAGTAACAGCTGGCAGGGCTTCATCAGCGCGCGGGCGACGGCGACGCGTTGTGCCTGGCCCACCGACAGCCGCGTTGCCCCGTCGCCGGTTTCACTCTCCAGCCCGTTGGGCAGCCGCGGCAGGAACTCATCCACGCCCGACAGTGCCAGTACGCTGGCGAGGCGGGCGTCATCCCCGCCGTTGGGCAGAATATTTTCCCGCACGGTAGTGGCCGGCAGGTGCGGGTTCTGCCCGACCCACGCCAGCTGCCGCTGCCAGTGCTCAGGGGCGATATCGCGCAGCTCAGCGCCGTTAACCTGCAGCGAACCCTGATACGGCAGATAGCCCAGCAGCACGTTCATCAGTGAGGTTTTCCCCGCGCCGCTCTGCCCGACCAGCGCCACGCGCTGGCCGCGGTTAAGGGTAAAGTTCAGCGGACCGGCCAGCACGCTGCCGGCGGCGGTGATGATGGTCAGGTCCTTCGCGACCAGCGTGAAGCCGTCGCTGAGGTCCGGCGTCTGCTCACCGCGGGCGATGGCGGCATCTTCACTCTCTGCGAGGAAGGTTTCCAGCGCATCCGCCGCGCCGATGGCCTGGGCCTTCGCGTGGTAGAAGGTGCCGAGATCGCGTAGCGGCTGATAAAATTCCGGCGCGAGGATCAGCACCAGAAAACCGGCAAACATCGTCACCGGGCCGCTGTAGTGGCCAAAATCAAACACGCCAAGGTAGGAGAAGCCGAAGTAGACGGCGATCAGCGCAATCGAAATTGAGGCAAAAAACTCCAGCACGGCAGAGGAGAGGAAGGCCATACGCAGCACTTCCATGGTGCGCTGACGGAACTGCTCCGAGGCGTCCTGAATGGTTGCCGTCTCCGCTCTTGCACGGTTAAACAGGCGCAGCGTTTCCAGGCCGCGCAGGCGGTCAAGGAACTGGCCGCTGAGGCGCGACAGCGCGAGGAAGTTGCGGCGGTTAGCATCGGCCGCCCCCATGCCGACCATCGCCATAAACAGCGGGATCAGCGGCGCGGTGGCCAGCAGGATCAGCGACGCCGCCCAGTTGACCGGGAACAGCACCAGCAGCACCAGCAGCGGAATAATCCCCGCCAGCATCATCTGCGGCAGATAGCGGGCGTAATAATCCTGCATCTCTTCGATCTGTTCCAGCAGAAGGGTTGCCCAGCTGCCGGCCGGTTTACCCTGGATCCAGGCCGGGCCGAGCGCGGCCAGGCGATCGAGCACCCGGGCGCGCTGCGCCTGGCGGATCGCCTGGCCGGCACGGAAGCCGGCGCGTTCACGCAGCCAGGCCAGCAGCGCGCGGCCGGCAAAGCAGGCCAGCAGCAGCAGGAACGTGTGCAGCAGGCTTTCGCGCGGCAGGTGGTCACTCAGCAGTGACTGCAGCAGAGAGGCGAGGAACCAGGCCTGTGCGAGCAGCAGCAGGGCGTTCAGCGTGCCGAGCATCAGCGAGATGCGCAGCCAGCGCTGACCGTACGCGCGTTGGCTTTTGAGCCAGCGGGTGAGCAGTTGTTGTCGTGATTTATTCATGATTTGCCGTGATGCCCTGACGTAAACGGTAGTGAGGCAAAAGCCACAGGAAGATCGGTGTCAAGCGCGGCAATGGTACAATGGGGAGGGTAAAAAGGCGACAATTGCTCGTCGCCTCAGGCAAGATTAGCTCAGAATTTTAACAACTTAACGATCTTTTTTAACCAGTCCGTCAAGATAGCGTTCAGCATCGAGGGCGGCCATACAGCCGGTACCCGCCGAGGTGATCGCCTGGCGGTAGATGTGGTCCATCACGTCGCCGGCGGCAAACACGCCGGGGATGCTGGTCTGGGTGGCGTTGCCGTGAATACCAGACTGCACTTTGATGTAGCCGTTTTCCAGCTCCAGCTGACCGTTGAAGATGGCGGTATTCGGGCTGTGGCCGATCGCCACAAACAGGCCGGCGACCTCCAGCTCTTCGATCTGCTGCTCGTCATTAACCGCGCGCAGGCGCAGACGGTTGACGCCCATCTGATCGCCCAGCACCTCATCCAGCGTGCGGTCGGTGTGCAGCACGATATTGCCGTTTTTTACTTTTTCCATCAGCCGGTCGATCAGGATCTTCTCAGCGCGGAAGCTGTCACGGCGGTGGATCAGATGCACTTCAGCCGCGATATTGGCCAGGTACAGTGCCTCTTCCACCGCGGTGTTGCCGCCGCCGATTACCGCGACTTTCTGGTTGCGATAGAAGAAACCGTCACAGGTGGCGCAGGCAGAAACGCCGCGACCTTTGAAGGCGTCTTCAGACGGCAGGCCGAGGTAGCGGGCCGACGCGCCGGTGGCGATGATCAGCGCATCCGCGGTGTACTCACCGCTGTCGCCGGTCAGGCGGAACGGACGGTTCTGCAGGTCGACGCTGTGGATATGGTCGAAGATGATTTCGGTATTAAATTTTACCGCGTGCTCGTGCATGCGCTCCATCAGCAACGGGCCGGTCAGCTCGTTGGCGTCGCCTGGCCAGTTTTCCACGTCGGTGGTGGTGGTCAGCTGACCGCCTTTTTCCAGGCCGGTAATCAGCACCGGGTTCAGGTTCGCGCGGGCGGCGTACACGGCGGCGGTGTAGCCAGCCGGGCCAGAGCCCAGAATCAGTAATTTACTGTGTTTAGCCGTACTCATGAGACCCTCATTATTTAACTGGCAAACAGACAAACGGATTGTAGGGAATTTAACACGGCAAAAAAAGTGTTGTGCCACGTTGTTAATGATTAATGAAAAAGGTTTTACCAATCAACGTCCCGGCGTTAAGGCATGAGCGCTGAAAAAACCGCCGACGCCGGCCCGGGCCGGGTGCTTAAATGGCTAAATTATCATTGCAAAACAGGATCGCACGAGGTGGTTTGGCATGTTGTACTGGTTTTGGTTGTTTTACTTTGACAATCGGCTGCGCTTTTGCGAAAACATTATGCGAAGCAGAGAGTATTCACAATGACGTAACGGGGAATCGTTCCCTTTTTTACGCTCGGCGACGAATTTACTCAGCCTGGCATTTGGAATGACGCATGGTGTGGACAGACAGCATGCGTCATGCGGATGGACGCGGTTCACGCAACAGGCTCGATGTCTTCACTTAGAACGACCCGGGACGTACGCGTTCCAGGGTAGGCGGGTAAAGGGAAGGAATTAAGAGAGACAATAATAATGGTAGATAACAAAAAACGACCGGGTAAAGACCTCGACAGAATCGACCGTAACATCCTTAACGAACTGCAAAAAGACGGGCGCATTTCCAACGTCGAACTTTCCAAACGCGTGGGGCTGTCGCCGACTCCCTGCCTGGAACGCGTGCGCCGCCTTGAGCGTCAGGGCTTCATTCTGGGCTACACCGCGCAGCTGAACCCGCATTATCTTGATGCCTCGCTGTTGGTATTCGTTGAGATTACTCTGAATCGTGGCGCGCCTGACGTGTTTGAGCAATTTAACGCCGCTGTGCAAAAACTTGAGGAAACTCAAGAGTGTCACCTGGTTTCCGGTGATTTTGACTACCTGCTGAAAACCCGCGTGCCGGACATGTCCGCCTACCGTAAATTGCTCGGTGAAACCTTGCTGCGTCTGCCGGGAGTGAACGACACCCGCACCTACGTGGTCATGGAAGAAGTGAAACAAAGTAATCGCTTAGTGATTAAAACTCGCTAACACAGGGCAGGTGCAAAACCTGGTAGTTTTCGGTACACTCCTGTGAATTCATACAGGTTCAGCGTCGGGCTCGCCCGACGCTGTTGCCTTCATAGTTTACGGGCACCTGGAGAGAACTCTTGAGCCAGGAATACACAGAAGATAAAGAAGTTTCCCTGCAACCGCTGAGCAGTGGGCGTCGCCTGCTGGAAGCCTTGCTGATGATTGTTGCGCTGTTCGCCGTCTATCTGATGGTGGCGCTGGTGAGCTTTAACCCGTCCGACCCGAGCTGGTCGCAAACGGCCTGGCACGAACCGATCCACAATTTAGGTGGCGGCGTCGGCGCCTGGCTTGCTGACACCCTGTTTTTCATTTTCGGCATTATGGCTTACGGCATCCCGCCGGTGATCCTCGGCCTGTGCTGGCAAACCTTCCGTCAACGTCATTCGCAGGAGTACATCGACTACTTTGCCGTTGCGCTGCGCCTGATTGGCGTACTGGCGCTGGTGGTGACCGCCTGCGGCCTGGCGGCGCTCAATGCCGATGATATCTGGTACTTCGCCTCCGGCGGCGTGATCGGCAGCCTGCTGAGTAACGCTATGGCACCGTGGTTCAGCGGCCCCGGCGGCACCCTGACGCTGCTGTGCGTCTGGGCGGCCGGGCTGACGCTGTATACCGGCTGGTCGTGGTTAACCATCGCTGAGAAAATTGGCGGCGTGGTTATGGGCGTGCTGACCTTTGCCAGCAACCGTTCACGCAGTGATGAACAGTGGCGTGAAGAGGACGATGAAGAAGAGTATGACGACGCGGAACGCGCGCCTGAAACGCTGCGTGCGCGCGATGATGCCGACGATGACGCTGACGTTCTGTTAAACAAAGCACAGAAAATCGATCTGCCGGTCAGCGGCGGTGATGACGACCAGGACCCGCTGTTTGCGCGTCCTGCTGCGCCTGCTGCCGACGGGGCGATCCCTGCCGCTACTGCCGCCGCCGAAGTGCTGCCTGCCGCTGGCGATGTTAACGCAGCGGTGACCGGTAGCGCGCCTGTCGCTAATGCGGCTTCAACGACGCTGGTTGCTGCGACCGGCGCGGGTAGCGAGGCTACTGCTGCCGCGACATTTGCTGCCGCTGCACACCCGGCCAGCGCGGGCGTTCCGCCTCAGGCGGCTGCTGCCGCATCTCAGTACAGCCCGATGCCGCCTGACTACGGCAACCAGCCTGCGCCTGCTTATGCCAATCAGCCTGCGCCTGCCTATGGCAATCAGCCTGCGCCTGCTTATGGCAATCAGTCTGCGCCTGCCTATGGCAATCAGCCTGCGCCTGCTTATGGCAACCAGCCTGCACCTGCCCACGGCAGCCAGCACGCTGCACCGAACGTCTCTGGCTTCGGCAACAATGCGTCTGCTGCGTCATCTGCCTTTGGCAGCGAGGCGGCAACGGCTCAGCCTGGCGTAAACACTGATGCTGCCGCGCCGCCGCTGCACCGTTTTGATGTCCCGAGTGAAGCGCAAACGCCTGCACCGGCGCAGCCTGCCGTCGATCGGGACGACGGTCCGCAGATGGGCGACTGGCGAAACGCCTCGGCATCGCCGTTTGATTTTGCCACGCCGGATACGCCGCACCATCCGGGGGCCGTTGCGGCCGCGACCAGCGGTGCTGCCGTGGCGGCGGCGGCGCAGTCCGCCAGCAGCGATATGCTGTTTATGCCGGGCTTCAGCGCCGTCAGCGGTGACGATCTGAATCCGCAGGTGAAGCAGGGCATTGGTCCTGAACTGCCGCGCCCTAAGCCGGTGAAACTCCCTACCCGCCGTGAACTGGCCTCGTACGGCATTAAACTGCCTTCACAGCGCATGGCGGAAGAGAAAGCCAGAGAGCAGGAAGAACAGCGTCTGCAGCAGGCAGCAGCGGCGGCAACCGGTGCCGTCGCTGCCTCGCCGGCAGCGGCCAGCGGCCCCGACAGTTATGGCGTAGAGGCCAGTGATGACGACCTGGCAGAAGCGCATCTGCGCGAAGCCTTCCTTGCCCGCGAACAGCAACGCTACGGCGACGAGTTTGCGGAACAGGACGAAGACGCGCTGCAGCAGGCCGCGCTGGCCAGCCAGTTTGCTCAACAGCAGCAGCAGCGTTACGGCGCTGAAGCCGACGAGTCGCCAACCTTTACGCCGGACACCCACGGTGCCTTCGACTTCTCGCCGCTGGACGACCTGGCCGATGACGGCCCGACAGAGCCGCTGTTTACCCTGCCGGCAGCCACGGAGCAGGCCGCCGTTGCGGCGTCAGCCCTGGCCACCGCGCAGTGGCAGCAGCCACAGCACGCGACCAGTCCGTCGCCACAGCCCGCAGCGGCTCAGTGGCAGTCAGCGCAGCCTTCAGCCAGCCAGCCGGCGCAGCCGCAGGGCTCTCAGCCAACAGCCGCTCAGTGGCAGTCGTCGCAGTCAGCGCAGCACGCGAACAGCCAGCCGCAGCAGCCACAGGCCTCAACGCCTGCCGCCGCCCAGTGGCAGCCAGCGGAGCCCGCGACCAGCCAGCCGCAGCAGCCGCAGGCCTCAACGCCTGCCGCCGCTCAGTGGCAGCCAGCGCAGCCCGCGGCCAGCCAGCCGCAGCAGCCACAGGCCTCAACGCCTGCCGCCGCCCAGTGGCAGCCCGCGACCAGCCAGGCGCAGCAGCCGCAGGCCTCGCAGCCTGCCGCTTCTCAGTGGCAACGTCCGCAGCCCACTGTTTCCCAGTGGCAACAGCCAGAGCCTGAGCCTGCCGCGACGCAGTGGCAGCAGCCCGCGTCGTCACAGCCTGTGCAGACTCAGAGCCAGTCTCCTGCTGCTGCTTCCTCGCAGTGGCAGCCTCAGGCTACGCAGCAGCCCGCTGCCCCGGTAGCGCAGCCTGTCGCGCCTCAGGAGCCGGATATGGACAGCCTGATCCATCCGTTCCTGGTGCGCCACGAGCGGCCGACGCATACGCCGACCACGCCGTTGCCAACGCTCGATCTGCTGGCTTCACCGCCGGCGGAAACCACCCCGGTCGATCAGTTCGCGCTGGAGCAGACCTCACGGCTGATCGAAGCGCGTCTGGCGGATTACCGGGTGAAAGCCGACGTGGTCGGCAGTTCGCCAGGCCCGGTGATCACCCGCTTCGAGCTGGATCTGGCGCCGGGCGTCAAGGCGGCCCGTATTTCTAACCTGTCGAAAGACCTGGCCCGTTCGCTCTCTGCCGTGGCGGTGCGCGTGGTGGAAGTGATCCCGGGGCGGCCTTACGTCGGCCTTGAGCTGCCAAACCAGCACCGGCAGACGGTTTATCTGCGCGAAGTGCTCGACTGCCCGGCGTTCCGCGATAATCCGTCGCCGCTGTCGATCGTGCTGGGCAAAGATATCTCGGGTGAGCCGGTAGTGGCGGACCTCGGCAAGATGCCGCACCTGCTGGTGGCGGGTACCACCGGTTCCGGTAAGTCGGTCGGCGTTAACGCCATGATCCTCAGCATCCTGTATAAAGCCACGCCGAAAGAGGTGCGCTTTATCATGATCGACCCGAAAATGCTGGAGCTGTCGGTGTACGAGGGGATCCCGCACCTGTTAACCGACGTAGTAACCGATATGAAAGACGCCGCCAACGCGCTGCGCTGGTGCGTGGTGGAGATGGAACGCCGCTACAAGCTGATGTCGGCGCTGGGCGTGCGTAATATTGCCGGTTACAACGAGAAGGTCGACCTCGCGGAAGCGATGGGCCGGCCGATCCCGGATCCGTTCTGGAAACCGACCGACAGCATGGATATGTCGCCGCCGGTGCTGGAAAAAGAGCCGTATATCGTGGTGATGGTCGACGAATTTGCCGATCTGATCATGACGGTAGGCAAGAAGGTGGAAGAGCTGATCGCCCGCCTGGCACAGAAGGCCCGTGCCGCCGGTATTCACCTGGTGCTGGCGACCCAGCGCCCGTCGGTGGATGTGATCACCGGCCTGATCAAAGCCAATATTCCGACCCGTATTGCCTTTACCGTGTCGAGCAAAATCGACTCGCGTACCATTCTCGACCAGTCGGGAGCCGAGTCGCTGCTGGGCATGGGGGATATGCTCTATCTGGCCCCTAACTCGTCAATTCCGGTGCGCGTGCACGGTGCCTTTGTGCGTGACCAGGAAGTGCATGCGGTAGTGAAAGACTGGAAGGCGCGTGAACGTCCTCAGTATAAAGAGGGCATCCTGAGCGCCGGCGAGGACGGTGAATCCGGCAGCGGCGGTGGGCTTGACGGTGATGAAGAGCTGGATCAGCTGTTCGACCAGGCGGTGGAGTTTGTGGTGGATAAACGCCGCGCCTCGATCTCCGGCGTGCAGCGCCAGTTCCGCATCGGCTATAACCGCGCGGCGCGCATTATCGAACAGATGGAAGCGCAGGGCATTGTCTCCTCACCGGGCCATAACGGTAACCGTGAGGTGTTAGCGCCGCCGCCGCACGAAATGTAATATTGTTAACGGGCCGGGTAACCGGCCCGTTGAATAGTCGGCCTCCGATCCCCATATCTGCCCCATGCTGCCGGGAGAATTCAGCCTATTCTCCTGTTATTCCGGCCAGCGCCTGGCTACAGTTATCCCCGTCACGCTTACCCGCTACGGGATGCACGAGTTTCAATAAGGATGCCGTAATGAAAAAATTGATCGTTTCCTGCTGCCTGCTGGCGGCATTTACCTCGGCTGGCGTGCTGGCCGATGCTTCCAGCGATCTGCAGCAGCGTCTGGACAAGGTGAAGAGCTTCCACGCCACCTTCAGCCAGAAGGTGACCGACGGCGGTGGTGCCTCGGTACAGGATGGCGAAGGCGAAATGTGGGTGCAGCGTCCGAACCTGTTCAACTGGCATATGACCGCACCGGATGAAAGCGTGCTGATCTCAGACGGGAAAACCCTGTGGTTCTACAACCCGTTTGTTGAGCAGGTCAGCGCCAGCTGGCTGAAAGACGCCACCGGCAACACGCCGTTTATGCTGATTGCCCGTAACCAGGCCAGCGACTGGAAGCAGTATAACGTTTCGCAGCAGGGCGACAGCTTCTCCCTGACGCCGAAGTCACCGGACGGCAATCTGAAACAGTTCAACATCAATGTGTCACCGAACGGCACCATCAACCAGTTCAGCGCGGTAGAGCAGGACGGCCAGCGCAGCAGCTATGCGTTGAAAAGCCAGCAGAACGGCACGGTGAGTGCGGATAAATTTAAATTTACCCCGCCAAAAGGCGTGACGCTGGACGATCAGCGTCAGTGAGGTCTGCGTGAGTAACCTGTCCCTCGATTTTTCCCGCAACGAATTCCAGCCGCTGGCCGCGCGCATGCGGCCACGCACGCTGGCGGAGTACATCGGTCAGCAGCACCTGCTGGCGGCGGGTAAACCGCTGCCGCGGGCGATTGAAGCGGGCCATCTGCATTCGATGATCCTGTGGGGGCCGCCGGGGACAGGGAAAACCACGCTGGCCGAAATTATCGGCCACTACGGCCAGGCGGACGTTGAGCGTATTTCCGCCGTCACCTCGGGTGTAAAAGAGATCCGCGAAGCGATCGAGCGGGCGCGGCAGAGCCGTAACGCCGGCCGCCGCACCATCCTGTTCGTGGATGAGGTGCACCGCTTCAATAAAAGCCAGCAGGATGCGTTTCTGCCGCATATTGAAGATGGCACCATCACCTTTATCGGTGCCACCACTGAAAATCCCTCCTTTGAGCTCAATTCGGCGCTGCTCTCCCGCGCCCGCGTCTATCTGCTGAAATCCCTTACCGCCGAAGATATTGCCGTGGTGCTGGACCAGGCGATGCAGGATGCAGAGCGCGGCTACGGCAATGACAACGTGGTGCTGCCGGCGAAGACCCGCGATATGATTGCCGAGCTGGTCAACGGCGACGCGCGGCGGGCGCTGAATACGCTGGAAATGATGGCCGATATGGCCGAAGTCAATACGGCCGCGCAGCGCGAGCTGACCCCGCAGCTGTTGAACGAAGTCTCCGGTGAACGTAGCGCGCGCTTTGATAATAAAGGCGACCGCTTTTACGATCTGATCTCCGCGCTGCATAAGTCGGTGCGCGGCTCGTCACCGGACGCGGCGCTTTACTGGTATGCGCGTATTATCACCGCCGGTGGCGATCCGCTGTACGTTGCCCGCCGGCTGCTGGCCATCGCCTCGGAAGACGTCGGTAACGCCGACCCGCGCGGCATGCAGGTGGCGATTGCCGCCTGGGACTGTTTCACCCGCGTCGGCCCGGCCGAAGGCGAGCGCGCCATCGCTCAGGCGATCGTCTATCTCGCCTGTGCGCCGAAAAGTAACGCCGTCTATACCGCCTTCAAAGCGGCGATGCGTGACGCGCGCGATAACCCGGACTATGACGTGCCGGAGCATCTGCGCAACGCACCGACCAGACTGATGAAGGAGATGGGGCTGGGCGCGGAGTACCGTTACGCTCACGATGAGCCGAACGCCTACGCCGCCGGCGAGGACTACTTCCCGCCGCAGATGGCGCAGACCCGCTACTATCGTCCGGTTTCCCGTGGCCTGGAAGGCAAGATCGGCGAAAAGCTCGCCTGGCTGGCTGAGCAGGATCAAATTAGCCCGACAAAACGCTACCGCTGACAGGGGCGTTGCGGTAAGGTTAGCAGTGAATTCAACGCAGCCGAACTCGGGTGCGTCCCCTCTTTTTATCAATCATAACAAGCACAGGACAAGCATGCTCGATCCCAATCTGCTACGTAATGAGCCAGAGGCCGTTGCTGAACAACTGGCACGCCGGGGCTACAAACTGGACGTTGACACACTGCGCGCACACGAAGAGCGCCGCAAGGTGTTGCAGGTAGAAACCGAAAATCTGCAGGCAGAGCGTAACTCCCGATCCAAATCCATCGGTCAGGCGAAAGCGCGCGGGGAAGATATTGAGCCGCTGCGTCAGGAAGTTAATCTGCTGGGCGAACGCCTGGATGCGGCCAAAGTGGAGCTGGATGAGCTGCTGACGAAGATTAACGAGATGGCCCTGGCGATCCCAAACATTCCTGCTGACGTGGTGCCGTTCGGTAAAGACGACAGCGAGAACCAGGAGATCGGCCGCTGGGGTGAGCCGCGCACATTCGATTTTGCCGTGCGTGACCACGTTGAGCTCGGCGAAATGGCTGCCGGCCTCGATTTTGCCGCTGCGGTAAAGCTGACCGGTTCACGCTTTATCGTGATGCGCGGACAGATTGCGCTGATGCACCGTGCGCTGAGCCAGTTTATGCTCGATCTGCACACCGAACAGCACGGCTATCAGGAAACCTACGTCCCTTACCTGGTGAACCACGCCAGCCTGTACGGTACCGGCCAGCTGCCGAAGTTTGGTGAAGACCTGTTCCATACCCGTCCGCTCGATGAAGAAGCTGGCAGCAGCAACTATGCGCTGATCCCGACGTCGGAAGTGCCGCTGACTAACCTGGTGCGTGACGAGATCCTCGAAGAAGAGTCGCTGCCGCTTAAGATGACCGCACACACGCCGTGCTTCCGTTCTGAAGCCGGTGCCTACGGTCGTGATACCCGTGGCCTGATCCGTATGCACCAGTTCGATAAAGTTGAAATGGTGCATATTACCCGTCCGGAAGACTCGATGGACGCGCTGGAAGAGCTGGTCGGCCACGCTGAGAAAGTGCTGCAGCTGCTCAACCTGCCGTACCGCAAGGTGCTGCTGTGTACCGGTGATATGGGCTTTGGCTCACACAAAACCTACGATCTGGAAGTGTGGCTGCCGGCGCAGGATACTTACCGTGAAATCTCCTCGTGCTCGAACATGGGTGATTTCCAGGCGCGCCGCATGAAAGCGCGCTGCCGTCCAAAAGGCGAGAGCAAAACCCGCCTGGTGCACACCCTGAACGGCTCCGGCCTGGCGGTGGGCCGCACCCTGGTGGCGGTACTGGAGAACTACCAGCAGGCTGACGGCCGTATCGAAGTGCCGGAAGTGCTGCGGCCGTATATGAAAGGGCTCGAGTTTATCGGTTAAGCCAGCCAGACAAACCCGCCGCCCGGCGGGTTTTTTTTATCTGTAGTTTGAGAAAAAATGGTCATCGACTTTAATCGTCTTCAGGAACAATTTAACAGCAAATTCAATGAGATAATTTCTCGTAAAATCGCCAATTGCGTTATCTAACTAACTGTTAATAAGTAAATTAAATCATTGATATACAAATCGTGCTAATCCACGTTTTTTGTGCTTCTCCAAACCCCGGCGCGGTGGCATGATGCGCGCAAAATCCTACCCCCTTTTTGGTTTTTCACTACTATGTCCATCTGGTCGCGTCCCGTTGTGGTGCTGCTCAGCGGCCTGCTGCTGCTGACGGTTGCTATTGCCGTGCTCAATACCCTCGTTCCCCTGTGGCTGAGCCACGACGCGCTGCCGACCTGGCAAATTGGCATGGTGGGTTCGTCTTATTACACGGGAAATCTGCTCGGCACGCTGGTGGCCGGCTGGGTGATTAAGCGTTACGGCTTCAACCGCAGCTATTACCTCGCGTCGCTGATCTTTGCGGTTGCCACGGTGATGCTCGGGCTGGGCACCGGCTTCTGGAGCTGGACCCTGTGGCGCTTTATCGCCGGTATCGGCTGTGCGCTGATCTGGGTGGTGGTGGAGAGCGCGCTGATGTCGAACGGCACCGTGCGCAACCGCGGGCGTCTGCTGGCGGCCTATATGATCGTGTATTACATCGCCACCGTGCTCGGACAACTGCTGGTCAGCGGCGGATCCACCGCGCTGCTGCAGGTGCTGCCGTGGATCACCACGCTGATCCTCACCGCTATCCTGCCGCTGGTGTTCTGCCGGGTGACGGCGCAGATGGCGGGGGAGGAGGCCCCGGCGGGGCGGATGTTGTCGATGCTGCGCCTGCGCAGCGCCCGGCTGGGCATCAACGGCTGCATTATCTCCGGCATCGTGCTGGGGTCGCTGTATGGCCTGATGCCGCTGTACCTGTCTCATCAGGGCATCGGTGACGCCAGCGTCGGTTACTGGATGGCGCTGCTGGTCAGCGCCGGCATTATTGGGCAGTGGCCGGTAGGTCGCCTGGCAGACCGCTATGGCCGCCTGCTGGTGCTGCGGGTACAGGTGTTTGGCATTATCCTTGGCGCGATGGCGATGCTCGGCGGCACCGCGATGGCACCGGCGCTGTTCGTGCTGGGGCTGGCGGGCTTTACGCTCTACCCGGTGGCGATGGCCTGGGCCTGTGAAAAAGTCCCCCAGCACGAGCTGGTGGCGATGAACCAGGCGCTGCTGCTCAGCTATACCGTCGGCAGCCTGGCGGGCCCGACCATGACCTCAATGCTGATGCAGCACTACTCTGACCGCCTGCTGTTTGTGATGATTGCCGGCGTCGCGCTGGTCTATCTGCTGATGCTGCTGCGCAAGGCCGATCACCACGCCACGCCGGTGGCCCACGCCTGATCGAACAGAGGCCGCCCTTATGGCAGCCTCTCCCGCGTCGGTCAGGGGCGGCCAGCGCCGCGCCCTGTTCAGACTCTGTGCCGGTAACTCTGCTGATGGTTTACCGGCGATCGCCCATATCCGGCTCGCTTCTGCCATCCGCATGGCATATCGCCGGCTCAGGGTTCAGTACATCACCTGGTGACCGTAGCCTTCCAGAATGCTTTTAACGCGTTCCATGGTCTCTTTTTTCGGTGGATGTACGCCGTCCAGCTGGTACTCCTCGCCCATCGCCTCCCATTTATGTTTGCCCAGTTCGTGATAGGGCAGCAGCTCGATCTTCTCTACGTTGCCCATATCGCGGGTAAAGGCACCCAGCCGGTGGGCGGAGTCGTCGTCATCCGTGTAGCCCGGCACCACCACGTAGCGGATCCAGGTGCGGATATTGCGCTTGGCCAGATAACGGGCAAAGTCGAGCGTGCGGTGGTTGGGCACGCCAACCAGCACCTGGTGTACATCATCGTTGATCTGTTTCAGATCGAGCATCACCAGGTCGGTAACGTCGAGCAGTTCATCGATTACCGGGTCATAGCGGCGCACAAAGCCGTTGGTGTCGAGACAGGTGTGGATCCCTTCGGCCTTGCAGGCGCGGAACCAGTCACGCACAAACTCCGCCTGCAGGATCGCTTCGCCACCCGAAGCGGTGACACCGCCGCCAGAGGCGTTCATGTAGTGACGATAGGAGACCACATCCTGCATCAGCGCCTCAACGGTGATTTCGCTGCCGCCGTGGGTGTCCCAGGTGTCGCGGTTGTGGCAGTAGAGGCAGCGCATCAGGCAGCCCTGGAAGAAGGTGATAAAGCGGATGCCGGGCCCGTCTACGGTGCCACAGGATTCAAAAGAGTGAATACGACCGGTGAGTGACATGCGATGGGTTCTCCTGGTTGGCGCGGTCTGTCGCCGCGCTACGTTAAGTCTGTTTTGCGCGCCGCCTGCGCTATGGCAGAGGGCGGGCAAAAAAGGCTGGTAAAAAACCGGCCCCGGTGGGGCCGGCGGCAAAGCTTACAGGCTCTGGGTAAAGGTACGGGTAATCACATCCTGCTGCTGCTCTTTGGTCAGCGAGTTAAAGCGCACCGCGTAGCCGGAGACGCGGATGGTCAGCTGCGGATATTTTTCCGGATCGTTCATCGCTTCCAGCAGCATCTCGCGGTTCATCACGTTGACGTTGAGGTGCTGGCCGCCTTCCAGACCGGCTTCATGGTGGAAGTAACCATCCATCAGCCCGGCGAGGTTAGCTTTGCGCACGTCGTCGTTTTTACCCAACGCATTCGGTACGATTGAGAAGGTGTAAGAGATACCATCCTTCGCATAGGCAAACGGCAGTTTCGCCACTGAGGTCAGCGAGGCCACCGCACCTTTCTGATCGCGGCCGTGCATCGGGTTAGCACCCGGTCCGAACGGCGCGCCTGCCCGGCGTCCGTCCGGGGTATTACCGGTTTTTTTGCCGTACACCACGTTGGAGGTGATGGTCAGCACCGACTGGGTCGGCACCGCGTTGCGGTAGGTCTGCAGCTGCTGAATTTTCTTCATAAAGCGCTCGACCAGGTCGCAGGCGATATCGTCCACCCGTGCGTCGTTGTTACCAAACTGCGGGTACTCACCCTCAATGTTGAAGTCGATGGCCAGACCATCTTCATCACGTACCGGCGACACTCTGGCATACTTAATCGCGGAGAGGGAGTCGGCGGCCACCGACAGTCCGGCGATACCGCAGGCCATGGTGCGATAGACGTCACGGTCATGCAGCGCCATCAGCGAAGCTTCATAGCTGTACTTGTCGTGCATGTAGTGGATGACGTTCAGCGCGGTGACGTACTGTTTTGCCAGCCAGTCCATAAAGTGATCCAGGCGGCCCATGACTTTATCGTAGTCCAGCACCGCATCGGTCATCGGCGCTTCTTTCGGGCCGACCTGCATTTTCAGCTTCTCATCCATGCCGCCGTTGATGGCGTACAGCATGGTTTTTGCCAGGTTGGCGCGGGCGCCGAAGAACTGCATCTGTTTGCCGACGATCATCGGGCTGACGCAGCAGGCGATGGCGTAGTCGTCGTTATCGAAGTCCGGGCGCATCAGGTCGTCATTTTCGTACTGCAGCGATGAAGTATCAATTGAGACCTTCGCCGCATATTTTTTGAAGTCTGACGGCAGCTGTTCTGACCACAGAATGGTCATGTTTGGCTCCGGTGACGGCCCCATGGTGTACAGCGTGTTGAGGAAGCGGAAGGTGTTTTTGGTTACCAGCGTACGGCCATCCACGCCCATACCACCCAGCGATTCGGTGGCCCAGATCGGGTCGCCTGAGAACAGTTCATCGTACTCCGGCGTACGCAGGAAGCGCACCATACGCAGCTTCATTACCAGATGGTCGATCAGCTCCTGCGCATCGGACTCGGTGATTTTACCGGCCTTCAGGTCGCGCTCGAAATAGATATCGAGGAAGGTGGAGACACGGCCGAAGGACATCGCCGCGCCGTTTTGTGATTTCACCGCGGCCAGATAGCCGAAGTAGGTCCACTGGACGGCTTCTGCCGCGCTGGTGGCCGGGCCGGAGATATCGCAGCCATATTTGGCGGCCATCTCTTTGATCTGCTGCAGCGCGTGGTGCTGGTCAGCAATCTCTTCCCGCAGGCGGATGGTTGCTTCCAGGTTAACGCCGTTTTCCATATCCGCCTGCAGTGAGGTGAACTGGGCAAACTTGTCTTTCATCAGCAGGTCGATACCGTACAGCGCCACGCGGCGATAGTCGCCGATGATGCGGCCACGGCCATAGGCATCCGGCAGGCCGGTTAACACGCCGGACTTACGGCAGCGCAGGATGTCCGGGGTATAGACGTCGAACACGCCCTGGTTGTGGGTTTTGCGGTAGTCGGTGAAGATTTTTTTCAGCGCCGGGTCCAGCTCGCGACCGTAAACCTTACAGGAACCCTCGACCATTTTGATGCCGCCGAACGGAATAATTGCGCGTTTCAGCGGTGCTTCGGTCTGCAGGCCGACGATTTTTTCCAGCCCTTTATTGATGTAGCCGGCGTCGTGTGAGGTGATGCTGGACGCGAGGTCGGTATCAAAGTCCACCGGCGCATGGGTGCGGTTTTCCTGCTTTATCCCTTCCATCACTTTGTCCCACAGCGCGGTGGTCGCGGCAGTGGCACCGGTAAGGAAAGCCTCGTCGCCTTCATACGGGGTGTAGTTTTTCTGAATGAAGTCGCGGACGTTGATGCTGTTCTGCCATTCACCTGCAGCGAAACTTTCCCAGGCGTTTGCCAGTGTTTGATTACGATCGGTCATCTGATACCTGCCTTATTTTCGTGAAATTCGGTGGTGGGGGCCGGGAACAACGCCCGGCGTCCGCCCGTTCAGTCGTGGCCGCTGTGGCTGCGGTCGTCGCGTAAGTAAATGACCCAGTAGGTCAGCCCGACCAGCAAACCGCCGCCGATGATGTTGCCCAGCGTCACGGGGATCAGGTTGTCGCTAATAAAGTCGCTAACGGAAAGATGAGAAAACTGTGCGGCCGTGGCGCCGGTGGCCTGCCAGAACTCCGGCGACGCGAAGTCGCGGATGACGATGGCCAGCGGGATCAGGAACATATTTGCGATGCTGTGCTCAAAACCGCTGGCGACAAACATCGCTACCGGCAGCACCATGGCGAACATTTTATCCAGCAGGGTACGCCCGGAGTAGCTCATCCACACCGCCATACAGACCATCAGGTTGGCAAGAATGCCGAGGCTGGTGGCTTCAATAAACGTGTGGTGCATTTTGTGGTCGGCGGTCTGCAGCACGTTCAGCCCCCAGGCACCGCTGGCCGCCATATGCTGGCCGGCCAGCCAGATCAGCGCCACAAAGAAAATCGCGCCGACGAAGTTACCGATGTAAACGGTCAGCCAGTTGCGGGCCAGCTGCCCCCAGCTGATGCGACCGCTGGCTTTCGCCACCACGATCAGCACGGTAGAGGTGAACAGGTCAGCACCGCAGACCACCACCAGCATCAGCCCCAGCGAGAAGCAGACGCCGCCGACCAGTTTGGCCATGCCCCAGGGCAGCGCGCCGCTGCCGGTGGTGGCGGTGATGTAAAACGCAAAGGCGATGGAGATAAAAACGCCCGCGGTGATGGCGAGGAAGAACGTGGTGAAAGGCGCTTTGGTGGCTTTATATACCCCTGCATCTTCGGCAACTTTCGCCATCTCAGCAGGTAATAATAGTTCAAAAGGAGTGACCGTTTTCACACTCACATACTCCTAAAAAGTGTCAGCGAGAAAATTGTAACAAGCCCCTCCTTTTACAGACTTGATTTGGATCATATCTCGGGATTGTGAATGGATTAATTACGATTCAGGTAACGCTGAAAAGCGAATATATGTATGATTTATATGAAATAAATATTTTTTAATATATCAAAATAAATTGTGTTTGCCGGTGTGGTACAACGTCGTAAATGTTAATGACAAGTGGGCAATAAAGCCTGAAGGTAAAAAAAAACAGGTAACAACACAAAGCTGTTACCTGTTATTTACCGCTTTAACACGGTGACCCGTTAAGGCGAACCGCGCAGTCGGGTGCGCTTAGCGTGCTTATTTCCAGAAACGGCGTTTAGCGGCCTGTAACTTTTCATAGGCTGCCAGCAGCGACTGGTGCGCCGGGAAAGCCTGCAGGTCGCTGTCCACGCTCTGCAGGCCGTAGAACGGTGCTTCACCGCTGATTGCGGCAGAGGCCGCGTCCACGGCGTCCTGGCCGTACATACGCACGAATGCCGTATGGTACTGCAGCGGGTCACGTCCTTCTTCCTGGCTGAGCAGCAGCAGGGTCTGCAGGCAGCGGTAGTAGTTGGCACGCTCGGCAGAGAAGATCGACTGGTTGAACTCCATCGTCCACTCGGTCCAGATCAGCGCCTGTTCCAGGTCGCCGGCGGCCAGCGCCAGCATCGCCTTCAGCTCGCCGATGCGCAGGGTGTACCAGCCGTTATCCTTACCGGTCGCCAGGCCCAGCAGCTCGCGCACGCGGGTGAAGTCGTCGTGGCCGTCTTCGTCCAGCTGCTCCAGCAGCGCCAGGTACTCTTCTTTTTCCCACTCGCTGGCCGGCAGGCTCAGCAGGGTGTCACGCAGGTACGCGCCCATGCTGTTATTGGCCAGCAGCAGGTCTTCGGCAGGGTAGATGTCTGACATACCCGGCACGATGATGCGGCAGGCGTACACGTCAAGATGTTCGTAGTCGGCAATGTAGACTTCCTGGTCTTCCGCCGTAAAGATCGCCATCAGGGTAGCGAACTCTTCTTCGGTGGTACCTTTGAAGCTCCAGTCAGCGAACTCATAGTCCGCATCGTCCTTGAACATATCCCAGGAGATCAGGCCGCTTGAGTCGATAAAGTGGGTTTCCAGGTTAGCGTGCTCGGCCACTTCTTCGTCGTCGAAGGTTGGCGGGGTAAACACGTCCAGATCCTTCAGGCCACGGCCCTGCAGCAGTTCGGTGACGGTACGCTCCAGCGCCACGCCAAAGTCCGGGTGCGCGCCGAAGGAGGCGAAGCAGGTGCCGTTAGCCGGGTTGAACAGCACCACGCAGATCACCGGGTAGTTGCCGCCCAGCGAGGCGTCGTAAGAGAAGATCGGGAATCCTTCCGCTTCGAGGGTGTTGATGGCTTCCACCACGCCCGGATAGCGGTTCAGCACCTCCTGCGGGATCAGCGGCAGGCTGATCGACTCGGCAATGATCTTGTTCTTGATATGGCGTTCGAACACCTCGGACAGACCCTGTACGCGCGCTTCGTTGCGGGTGTTCCCGGCAGACATGCCGTTAGAAACGTACAGGTTGCCGACGATGTTCATCGGAATATAGACGGTCTGCTGGTCGGACTGACGGCTGAACGGCAGGCCGCAGATGCCACGGGTGGCGTTACCGGACTGCAGGTCGATCAGATCGCTGGCGCTCAGTTCGTTTTCCGGATCGTAGAATTTACGCAGGCGTGCATCAAGGATACCTTCCGGCAGCCGGTCATCTTCCGGCAGCGGGAACCACTTCTCGTTAGGGTAATGGACGAAGTCGCCGCCGGCGATTTGATTACCTAACCAGAAGTCGGCAAAGAAGTAGTTGGTCGACAGGCGTTCAAAATATTCGCCCAGCGCGGACGCCAGCGCGGCCTTTTTGCTGGCGCCTTTACCATTGGTAAAACAGAGTGGGCAGTCGCGGTCGCGAATATGCACTGACCAGACGTTAGGGACCGGATTCAGCCAGGAGGCTTCTTCGATATTGAAGCCCAGATCCTGCAGTTTTTGCTGAAAGCGTGCGATGGAGTCTTCCAGCGCGGCGTCTTTGCCCGGAATGTAAGTTTGAGTCATGTAGCCCACTTGTTTTGTGTTGTGCGTAAAGCGCGCAATGATACGGGTTTTCCATGACAATCGCTATCCGGGCACCCAAATTTCATCTGCTGCAGAATGCCCTTTTTGCCACCCCGCGTAACAGGTCTGATTCCTGATTCGGAAAACGCCTCACAAAATATCGTGTTGTGTTTCATTTGCCCTACAACCTGTTGCGGCACAGCATTGTAAACCGCATCGCCGGGCGGATAAATCGTTGCAGCAACCGGGTGGCAATGATAAAACCGATAGAGAAATCAAAACCGATTGTCAGAGAGTGGTGAGGGGAAATGAGTCAGGTTTTCAATTTTAGCTCCGGCCCGGCAATGCTGCCGGTAGAAGTGCTGCGTCGCGCGGAACAGGAACTCTGCAACTGGCAGGGGTTAGGGACCTCCGTTATGGAGATCAGCCACCGCAGCAAGGAGTTCATCCGGGTTGCCGAAGAGGCTGAACAGGATTTTCGCGATCTGCTGAAGATCCCCTCCAACTACAAGGTTCTGTTCTGCCACGGCGGTGCGCGCGCACAGTTTGCGGCAATTCCGTTGAATCTGCTGGGTAACCACGCCACCGCAGATTATATCGATGGTGGCTACTGGGCTTCCAGCGCGGTGAAAGAGGCGCAGAAGTACTGCACGCCGAACGTGATTGATGCCAAAACCACCGTTGACGGTAAGCGCGCTATTACCCCGATGAGCCAGTGGGCGCTGTCTGACGACGCCGCCTACGTTCACTTCTGCCCGAATGAGACCATTGACGGCATCGCCATCCACGAGACGCCAGATTTCGGCGACAAGCTGGTGGTTGCCGATCTCTCATCAACCATTCTGTCTACCCCGCTGGATGTCAGCCGCTATGGCGTACTGTACGCCGGTGCGCAGAAGAATATTGGCCCGGCCGGCCTGACGCTGGTGGTGGTGCGTGAGGATCTGCTGGGCCGCGCGCGTAAAGAGCTGCCTTCAATCCTTGATTACAAAGTGCTGGCTGACAACGACTCAATGTTCAACACGCCACCAACCTATGCCTGGTATCTCTCTGGCCTGGTGTTCAAGTGGCTGAAAGAGCAGGGCGGCGTTGCGGAGATTGATAAACGCAATCAGGCTAAATCTGACCTGCTGTACAGCACCATTGATAACAGCGACTTCTACCGTAACGACGTGGCCGATGCCAACCGTTCGCGGATGAACGTGCCGTTCCAGCTGGCGGATGCCGGGCTGGACAACCTGTTCCTCGATGAGTCGCTGGCGGCGGGCCTGCACGCGCTGAAGGGCCACCGCGTGGTCGGCGGCATGCGTGCTTCGATCTACAACGCGATGCCGCTGGCCGGCGTGAAGACGCTGACCGATTTTATGATCGACTTTGAGCGTCGCCACGGCTAAGGTGCCCGCCGCACGGTCTTACGCTGTAAACCTGAAACCCCGCAGCCTTGCGGGGTTTCACCGTAATTATTTTGGAGAACACGTTTCACATGCTGGAATCCCTGACGTTACAACCTATCGCGCTGGTCAACGGCACCGTTAATCTTCCCGGCTCCAAGAGCGTTTCTAACCGCGCTCTGCTGCTGGCTGCGCTGGCCAGGGGGACCACCCGTCTGACCAACCTGCTGGACAGCGACGACGTGCGCCACATGCTCAACGCGCTGCAGCTGCTGGGCGTTAAGTACCGGTTGTCTGACGATCGTACCGTCTGTGACGTCACCGGTCAGGGCGGAGCGCTGCAGGCCGACGGCGCGCTTGAGCTGTTCCTCGGTAACGCCGGTACCGCGATGCGCCCGCTGGCGGCGGCGCTGTGCCTCGGCGGCAATGATATTGTGCTGACCGGCGAACCGCGTATGAAAGAGCGGCCGATTGGCCACCTGGTTGACGCCCTGCGTCAGGGCGGCGCGCAGATTGACTATCTGGAGCAGACGGATTACCCGCCGCTGCGCCTGAAGGGCGGCTTTAGCGGCGGCGACGTCACCGTTGACGGCAGCGTTTCCAGCCAGTTCCTGACCGCGCTGCTGATGACGGCACCGCTGGCCACCAACGATACGCGCATCGCGATCAAGGGCGAGCTGGTCTCTAAGCCCTATATCGATATTACGCTGAACCTGATGGCCGCCTTTGGCGTGCAGGTTGAGAACGATAACTACAGCGCCTTCATCATTCGCGGGCAGCAGCACTATCAGGCACCCGGCGACTATCTGGTGGAAGGCGATGCATCGTCGGCCTCCTACTTCCTGGCGGCTGCGGCCATCAAAGGCGGTACGGTGAAAGTGACCGGGATTGGCCGTAACAGTATTCAGGGCGATATTCGCTTTGCCGACGTGCTGGAAAAAATGGGCGCCAGCATCGAGTGGGGCGATGACTTTATTGCCTGTACGCGCGGTGAACTCAACGCCGTCGATCTGGATATGAACCATATCCCGGATGCGGCGATGACCATTGCCACCGCAGCGCTGTTTGCCACCGGCACCACGGTGATGCGCAACATCTACAACTGGCGCGTGAAGGAGACCGATCGCCTTGCGGCGATGGCCACCGAACTGCGCAAAGTAGGTGCCGAGGTGGAAGAGGGGCACGACTACATTCGTATCACGCCGCCGGCGTCGATCGCGTTCGCTGAGATTGCCACCTATGACGACCACCGTATGGCGATGTGCTTCTCGCTGGTGGCGCTTTCCGCCACGCCGGTCACCATCCTTGACCCGAAATGCACCGCTAAAACGTTCCCGGACTACTTTGAACAGTTAGCCCGGATTAGCACACTGGCCTAAGAGAACCTTCCGCCGTATTCAGGTACGGCGGAAAATGCTCCTTTTTTTTCTGTCACCTCGCCATACCGCTCTCTTTCTTGCTATATACAGACTAATTTCCTGTAGCCATCAGTTAAAAGTATAACCATCGCCGATGTAGCGGAGTATAATACGCCACGATATTTGTCCGGCACCGGCCCGCAGGCAATCAACCAACAGGAGAACGAGATGACGGCATTAGCCCCAGTGATCACCATCGATGGCCCAAGTGGCGCAGGGAAAGGGACATTGTGTAAATCGATGGCCGAAGCGTTACAGTGGCACCTGTTGGACTCCGGCGCAATCTACCGGGTACTGGCGCTGGCTGCATTACACCATCAGGTAGATATCACTTCTGAAGAAGCGCTGGCCCCGATTGCGGCACATCTGGACGTGCGCTTTGTGGCCACCGACGGCGAGATGGCTGTGATCCTCGAAGGGGAAGACGTGTCGAATGAGATCCGCACCCAGGACGTCAGCAACACCGCCTCTAAAGTGGCCGCGTTTCCCCGCGTCCGTGAGGCGCTGCTACGCCGCCAGCGCGGTTTCCGCGAACTGCCGGGGCTGATTGCCGACGGGCGTGATATGGGCACGGTGGTATTTCCCGATGCGCCGGTGAAAATTTTCCTTGATGCCAGCGCCGAAGAGCGTGCGCATCGCCGTATGCTACAGTTGCAGGATAAGGGCTTTAGTGTTAACTTTGAGCGCCTTTTATCCGAGATAAAAGAGCGTGACGATCGTGACCGCAATCGTGCGATTGCCCCGTTAGTCCCGGCAAACGATGCCTTAGTGCTTGATTCGACTACAATGTCTATTGAGCAGGTCATCGAAATTGCGCTAAAATATGCGCGCGAAAAACTCGCGCTGGCGTGATTTTCGGGTCTTTGACCCGGCGTTAAAATGAGCGTTGGCTCTCAGAATTTATCTAACCCTGTGATATGGACATCATCGGGCATGTGAAACAACCCCACCCGTCAGGACGTCAGGTGGACGTTAAATTGAAGAATCCTGAAGATTATCAATATGACTGAATCTTTTGCTCAACTATTTGAAGAATCCTTAAAAACAATCGAAACCCGTCCGGGTTCCATCGTTCGTGGCGTTGTTGTCTCTATCGACAAAGACGTAGTTCTGGTTGATGCGGGTCTGAAATCTGAATCTGCAATTCCTGCAGAGCAGTTCAAGAACGCAGCCGGCGAGCTGGAAATCCAGGTAGGTGACGAAGTTGACGTTGCGCTGGATGCGGTAGAAGACGGCTTCGGTGAAACCCTGCTGTCCCGTGAGAAAGCTAAACGTCACGAAGCTTGGATCACGCTGGAAAAAGCTTACGAAGACGCTGAAACTGTTACCGGTATCATCAACGGCAAAGTCAAAGGTGGCTTCACAGTTGAGCTGAACGGTATTCGTGCGTTCCTGCCAGGTTCACTGGTTGATGTTCGTCCGGTGCGCGACACGCTGCACCTGGAAGGCAAAGAGCTTGAATTCAAAGTGATCAAGCTGGACCAGAAACGCAACAACGTGGTGGTTTCACGTCGTGCGGTTATCGAATCCGAGAACAGCGCAGAGCGCGATCAGCTGCTGGAAAACCTGCAGGAAGGCATGGAAGTTAAAGGTATCGTTAAGAACCTCACTGACTACGGTGCATTCGTTGATCTGGGCGGCGTTGACGGCCTGCTGCACATCACTGACATGGCCTGGAAGCGCGTTAAGCACCCAAGCGAAATCGTCAATGTTGGCGACGAAATCAACGTGAAAGTGCTGAAATTCGACCGCGAGCGTACCCGTGTATCTCTGGGTCTGAAGCAGCTGGGCGAAGATCCTTGGGTCGCTATCGCTAAGCGTTATCCGGAAGGCACCCGCCTGACCGGCCGCGTGACCAACCTGACCGACTACGGCTGCTTCGTTGAAATCGAAGAAGGCGTTGAAGGCCTGGTACACGTGTCTGAAATGGACTGGACCAACAAAAACATCCACCCATCTAAAGTTGTTAACGTGGGCGATGTGGTTGAAGTTATGGTTCTGGACATCGACGAAGAACGTCGTCGTATCTCCCTGGGTCTGAAGCAGTGCAAATCTAACCCATGGCAGCTGTTCGCAGAAACCCACAACAAGGGCGACCGCGTTGAAGGTAAAATCAAGTCTATCACTGACTTCGGTATCTTCATCGGCCTGGACGGCGGCATCGACGGCCTGGTACACCTGTCTGACATCTCCTGGAACGCGACCGGCGAAGAAGCCGTGCGTGAATACAAGAAAGGCGACGAAATCGCTGCTGTGGTTCTGCAGGTTGACGCAGAGCGCGAGCGTATCTCCCTGGGCGTTAAGCAGCTGGCAGAAGATCCGTTCAACAACTACATCTCTCTGAACAAGAAAGGTGCCATTGTTAACGGTAAAGTGACTGCAGTTGACGCTAAAGGTGCTACAGTTGAACTGGCAGACGGCGTTGAAGGTTACCTGCGCGCTTCTGAAGCTTCAATCGACCGCGTTGAAGACGCAACTCTGGTTCTGAATGTTGGCGACGATGTTGAAGCTAAGTTCACCGGCGTTGACCGTAAAAACCGCGTTGTAAGCCTGTCTGTTCGTGCTAAAGACCAGGCTGACGAGAAAGAAGCAATTGCAACGGTTAACACCAAACCGGAAGAAGGCAACTTCTCTAACGCAATGGCTGAAGCTTTCAAAGCAGCTAAAGGCGAGTAATCGTTCTTCAGGGCAGCTCAGGCTGCCCTGTACCGTCGTTATCTGTCAGAACTATTCCTAGCGGATTAACCGGAGGTTTTATGACCAAGTCAGAACTGATTGAAAGACTTGCTGGCCAGCACTCTCATATTCCGGCGAAAGTCGTTGAGGATGCGGTAAAAGAGATGCTGGAGCATATGGCAACCACGTTGTCACAGGGCGAACGCATCGAAATCCGGGGATTTGGCAGCTTCTCATTGCACTATCGTGCACCTCGTACCGGCCGTAACCCGAAAACGGGCGACAAAGTGGAGTTGGAAGGTAAATACGTTCCACACTTCAAGCCGGGTAAAGAGCTGCGCGATCGCGCCAATATCTACGGCGGCTGATGTCCTGTTCCTTTGCACGCGAGTGTAAAGGTGGCCAGACAGAGCGAATTACCAATAAAACGACACTTCGGTGTCGTTTTTTTTTGCCTGTCGTTTGTGTCAGCCCGCTGCGGGCAGCGCCACGCCGCTGGAGAGTGCTTCACACCGCTGGCCGGGTTTGCTGTAAAGCCAGCAATTATTTGCGTGTCTGTTCTGAAAGTCACCCTCTGCCTGCAGCACCCTGATGACGGCTGGTGCACACTGCCCTGACGCCATCAGGGAGGAGCTATGCGTTTAACCGTCACCCGTCTGGCCGGCTGCATTATTGCCGGTACCCTGCCGCTGAACTTTCTCCCTTCGCTGCCTGGCTACCGCTATGACCTGCTGGCGCTGGGTCTGGCACTACTGTTGGCCGGCTTACCCCGGAGGGGCGCGCTGCCGCTGGCGCTGGCGTTGCTGGCTTCGGTTTGGGCGGTTAATGCCGGCCGTACCACGCTGCAACAGATTGAACAGCTGACCCGCCGGCCGCTGCAGGTGGAGGTGAAGATCGAAAACCTGCAACCTGACGGGCAGCGAGCCCGCGTGCGCTTGCTGAGGCAGCAGGGGCGGCTGCTGTTTCCGCCGATCTCGGCGATGCTCAGCCTGCCGGAAACCGGCACCGCGCTCTGCGCCGGTCAGCGCTGGCTGCTGACGGTAAAGCTGCGCCCGGTACACGCCCGGCTGAACGAAGGAGGGTTTGACGCGCAGCGTTATGCGCTGGCCAACGGCGTGCCGCTGAGCGGCCGGGTCACTGACGCGCAGGTGCTGCAGTCGCGCTGCGGCTGGCGGGATGCGATAATCCATGCGGCAAAAGAGCGCTACGGGCATCTCCCCTGGCAGGGCACCCTCGGCGCGCTGGCGTTTGGTGAACGGTCCGAGGTCAGCGCCGATCTGACCCGACTGCTGCGGGAAACCGGTACCGCCCATCTGATGGCGATATCCGGGCTGCATATTGCGCTGGCGGCGGGGCTGGGCTGGTGGCTGTCGCGTCTTGTTCAGTTTGCTTTGCCGGCGTGGCGGATTGGCTACCGCCTGCCGCTGGTCACCAGCCTGGCGCTGGCGCTCGGTTACTGCTGGCTCTCCGGCGGTAATCCCCCGGCGTTACGGGCGATGCTGGCGCTGCTGATCTGGAGCGGGCTGCGTCTGAGCGGCGTCAGCTGCCACGCGCTGCAGGTGTGGCTGATGTGCCTGGCGGTGATTCTGCTGTCTGACCCGTTGAGCCTGCTGTCCGACAGCCTGTGGCTTTCGGCGCTGGCGGTGGGTGGGCTGCTGCTGTGGTATCACAGTTTTCCGTTACCGCGGCGTTTTCAGCGCGGAAAACGCTGGCTGCCGCTGCGCTTACTGCATCTGCAACTGGGTATGCTGCTGCTGCTGATGCCGTTGCAGGTATTGCTGTTTCACGGCATCAGCCTCAGTGCACCGCTGGCGAACCTGTGGGCGGTGCCGCTGGTCTCGCTGCTGACCGTGCCGCTGATCCTGCTGGCGCTGATCCTGCTGCCGCTGCCCTGGCTGAGCACGTCGCTGTGGTGGCTGGCTGACCGCTCACTCAGCGCGGTGTTTCTGCCTTTACGGCAACTGCCCGACGGCTGGCTGCCGCTGGATGCAGCTCAGGCCATCTACAGTCCTGGCTGCTGGCTGCTGCTGATGGCGCTGCGCTTTGGCTGGTGGCGCAGTTCACCGGCCAGCCTGCTGAGCCTGACGCTGGGATTGGCCGCGGCCAGCGCCAGCGTAAAACCGCAGTGGCGGGTGGATATGCTCGATGTGGGGCACGGCCTGGCGGTAGCGATCTCCCGTCACGGCCAGGCGACGCTGTATGATGTCGGCAACCGCTGGCCTGGCGGGGATGCGGCACGCAGCCAGATCCTGCCCTGGCTGCGCTGGCAGGGGCTGACGGTGAGCCAGATTATTATCAGCCATGAGCACCTGGATCATACCGGCGGTCTGGCAAGCGTGCAGGCTGCGTTTCCCCGTGCCAGCGTGCGCAGCCCGCTGGGGCTGCCGGGGCACCGGCCCTGCCACCGCGGGCTGGCGTGGCGCTGGCAGGGCCTCGATTTTAGGGTGCTGTGGCCGCCGCCCGGCTATGCGCTGACGGGCAATAACCGCTCCTGCGTGGTGACGGTCAGCGACGGGCGCTGGCGGGTTCTGCTGACCGGCGACATTGAAGCGCCGGCGGAACGGGCGCTGGTGGCCGGGCAGCGCGGCAGCCTGGCCGCCACGTTGCTGCAGGTGCCGCACCACGGCAGCCGCACGTCTTCGACGCCGCCGCTGCTGCGCGCGGTCCATCCCGACGCCGCCATTGCCTCGGCGGCACGTTACAGCGCCTGGCGGCTGCCTGCGCGACAGATTATTCGGCGCTATGCGGATAATCAGATCATCTGGCGAGATACTGCGCTTTCCGGCCAGCTTAGCGCACGATTTTTTACAGATTACTGGCAGCTTCTGGGGTTAAGAGAACAATTAATGAACCGTTGGTACCATCAGTGGTTTGGCGTCACCCGCTAATCCAGGTAGAATGAGCGGCTATTTCAACTAATGCTGGATAACTATGCATCTGGATAAAGATCTTTCCACCTGGCAGACCTTCCGCCGCCTCAGTCCGATGATTGTGCCTTATAAGGCGGGGCTGATTGCCGCCGCAATCGCACTGATTATCAATGCGGCAGGCGATACGCTGATGCTCTCTCTGCTGAAACCTTTACTCGATGATGGTTTTGGTAAAGCTAACAGTTCCGTACTGGTCTGGATGCCGCTGGCTGTAATCGGCCTGATGCTGGTTCGCGGTATCACCAGTTATATCTCCAGCTACTGCATCTCCTGGGTTTCCGGAAACGTGGTAATGACCATGCGCCGTCGCCTGTTTGGCCATATGATGGGTATGCCGGTGGCGTTCTTCGATCAACAGTCCACCGGCACGCTGCTGTCGCGCATCACCTATGACACTGAGCAGGTTGCCTCCTCCTCTTCCAGTGCGTTAGTGACCGTGGTACGTGAAGGTGCCTCGATTATCGCGCTTTTCGTACTGATGTTCTGGAACAGCTGGCAGCTGTCGCTGATCCTGATCGTGCTGGCTCCCATCGTCTCCTTTGCCATCCGCTCGGTTTCCAAACGCTTCCGTAACATCAGCAAAAATATGCAGAACACCATGGGGCAGGTGACTACCAGCGCCGAGCAGATGCTGAAAGGCCATAAAGAGGTGCTGATTTTCGGCGGTCAGGAGATCGAAAACGAACGTTTCCACCGCGTCAGTAACCGCATGCGCCAGCAGGGCATGAAGCTGGTTTCCGCTTCTTCCATCTCCGATCCCATCATTCAGCTGATCGCCTCGCTGGCGCTGGCGTTTATTCTCTACGCCGCCAGCGTCCCGAGCGTGATGGAGACGCTGTCTGCCGGTACCATTACCGTGGTGTTCTCAGCGATGGTTGCGCTGATGCGCCCACTGAAGTCGCTGACCAACGTCAATGCGCAGTTCCAGCGCGGCATGGCTGCCTGCCAGACCCTGTTCTCAATTCTGGACAGCGAGCAGGAAGTGGATAACGGCAAGCGCACCGTGGAACGTGCGAAAGGCGATATTGAATTCCGCAATGTCACCTTCACCTATCCCGGCCGTGATATCCCTGCGCTGAAGAGTATCAACCTGGCGATCCCGGAAGGCAAAACGGTGGCGCTGGTTGGCCGTTCCGGCTCCGGAAAATCGACCCTGGCCAGCCTGCTGACCCGTTTTTACGATATCCAGCAGGGCGAGATCCTGATGGACGGTCACGATCTGCGCGAGTACACCCTTGCATCGCTGCGTAATCAGGTGGCGCTGGTGTCACAGAACGTGCACCTGTTTAACGATACCATCGCCAATAATATTGCCTATGCGCGCCATGAGCAGTACAGCCGCGAAGATATCGAGAAAGCGGCCACCATGGCGCACGCTATGGACTTCATTAAGAAGATGGATAACGGTCTCGATACGGTAATTGGTGAAAACGGCGTGCTGCTCTCAGGCGGCCAGCGCCAGCGTATCGCCATCGCCCGTGCGTTACTGCGCGACTGTCCGATCCTGATCCTCGATGAGGCGACCTCCGCGCTGGATACTGAATCCGAGCGTGCAATCCAGTCGGCGCTGGACGAGCTGCAGAAAAACCGCACCTCGCTGGTCATTGCTCACCGCCTGTCGACCATCGAGAAAGCCGATGAGATCGTGGTGGTGGAAGATGGCCAGATAGTCGAGCGCGGCAGCCATGAGCATCTGCTGGCCGAGAAGGGTGCCTATGCTCAGCTGCACAAAATGCAGTTTGGTCAATGATTGAACGCATCTGGAGCGGTAAATCGCCGCTCTTTCTGCTGCTGCTGCCGCTGAGTTTTCTCTACGGCCTGGTCAGCAACCTGATCCGCCTCAGCTACCGCTGGGGATGGCGCAAAGCCTGGCGTGCTCCGGTGCCGGTGGTGGTGGTCGGCAATCTGACCGCCGGTGGTAACGGTAAAACGCCGGTGGTTGTCTGGCTGGTGCAGGTGCTTCAGCAGCGTGGCCTGCGCGTCGGCGTGGTGTCGCGCGGCTATGGCGGCAAGGCCGCAAGCTATCCGCTGGTGCTCGGCCCGCACACTACAACGGCAGAGGCCGGCGATGAGCCGGTGCTGATCTATCAACGCACCGGGGCGGCGGTGGCCGTGGCTCCCCGCCGCCGGCAGGCGGTGGAGGCCTTGCTGGCTGGCCAGGGGGTGGATATCATCATCACCGACGACGGCCTGCAGCACTATGCGCTGGCCCGCGACTGTGAAATCGTGGTGGTTGACGGTGAACGCCGGTTCGGCAACGGCTGGTGGCTGCCCGCCGGGCCGATGCGTGAACGCCAGGCGCGCCTGAAGGGCGTTACCGCAGTGATCTGCAACGGTGGCACGCCGCACGCCGGTGAATTAGCCATGCGGCTGCGGCCGGCGGCGGCGGTGAACCTGCTTTCCGGCGAGTCGCGGCCGCTGGCGTCACTGCCGTCGGTGGTGGCAATGGCCGGGATAGGCCATCCGCCTCGCTTCTTTACTACCCTGCGTCAGCAGGGTGTGACGCCGCTGCGCGAGGTGGCGTTTGCCGACCATCAGGCCTACAGCGCGGAGGCGCTGCAGGCGCTGACTCCGGCGGGCGAGACGCTGCTGATGACCGAAAAAGATGCGGTTAAAGCGCGGGCGTTTGCCCGGCAAAACTGGTGGTATCTGCCGGTGGACGCAGAGATTGCCGATGCCGGACCGCTGCTGGCCACGATCTCGGCCCTGGCCGAACCCGCCGGCGCCTGATTTTTATCATCATCTGCCAGACTGCTGGCAACCACGGGCAGGCCCGTCAGCGACAGAGGTTGCCTGATGAGACCGACCCGTTCAGGAGGATTTATGGATCATCGTTTACTTGAAATCGTTGCTTGCCCGGTGTGCCACGGCAAGCTCAGTTTTAACAAAGAGCAGCAGGAGCTGATCTGCAAGGCTGACGGCCTGGCCTTCCCGGTGCGCGACGGTATTCCGGTGCTGCTGGAAGTGGAAGCCCGTACGCTGACGTCAGAAGAGCATCCGGTATGAGTTTCGTCGCGATTATTCCAGCGCGCTATGCCTCCACGCGCCTGCCGGGTAAACCGCTGGTTGATATTCACGGTAAGCCGATGGTGGTGCACGTGATGGAGCGGGCGCTGGAGTCCGGCGCCGATCGGGTGATCGTGGCCACCGACAATCAGGACGTGGCGCGGGCGGTGGAAGCGGCGGGTGGCGAAGTGTGTATGACCCGTGCCGACCACCATTCGGGTACGGAGCGGCTGGCAGAAGTTATCGATCGCTATCAGTTCGCCGATGACACGGTGATCGTTAACGTGCAGGGCGATGAGCCGATGATCCCGCCGGTGATCGTCCGTCAGGTGGCTGAAAATCTGGCGCAGAGCAGCGCCGGCATGGCCACGCTGGCGGTGCCGATTACCTCTGCGGAAGAGGCATTCAATCCTAATGCGGTGAAGGTGGTGCGTGATGCCAACGGCTACGCGCTCTACTTCTCCCGCGCCACTATCCCGTGGGACCGCGAACGGTTCAGCGTCTCGAGAGAGACCGTTGGCGATAGCTTCCTGCGCCATATTGGCATTTATGCCTATCGCGCCGGCTTTATCCGCCGCTACGTCAGCTGGGAAGCCAGCCCGCTGGAGCAGATCGAGCTACTGGAGCAACTGCGCGTGCTGTGGTACGGCGAGAAAATTCACGTTGACGTCGCCAAAGCGATCCCCAGCGTTGGCGTAGACACGCCGGAAGATCTGCTGCGGGTGCGCGAAGCGATGCGTTAACCCCCTTTCGGGGCGGCGATAGTCGCCCCGTATTTCCCTGCCGGTCAGGAGGGGCGTTTGGAACACCTCAGAACGGAATTAGCGCTGGTTCTTGGCGAACCGGTGAGTCGGGTTGAGTGCATCAGCCGCCAGCCCGACGCCAGTCTGTATACGCTCTACGATGATGAGGGCGATTCGCTGCCGATGGTGGCTAAATACTTTACCCTGAAAGACGCCGCCGCGCAGGAAGCACAAAAGCTGTCGCTGTTGGCGAAACAGGGCAAGGTGCGCGTGCCGCTGGTGTTCGGGGTCGTCAGCAGCGAGCAGCCGCCGTTGCACGAGGTGCTGCTGCTGGAGCGGCTGGGCGGCGTTTCGATCGCGGTGCCCGCGCGGACGGCAAAGCGTGAGCAGCAGCTGCGCAGGCAGATCGTTAGCGGCCTGCTGGCCTGGCATCAGATTGACAGCGGCGGGCTGGTGGGCACGGTAGACAGCCAGCAGAAGAACGGCTGGCCGGCATGGTATCGTCAGCGTATTGAGGTGCTGTGGGCGATGATCACCATGCGATGTCCGGCATTCCTCTGCATGGACGACCGGCGGATCCTGTATCGCAGCCGCGACCGTTTTGCCACACTGTTCGGTGATTTCAACGATCCCTGCGTGCTGATCCATGGCAATCTGTCGCCCGACAACATTCTGAAAAATCCGGGCCACGACCGGCTGCTGGCGATGGTCAATCCGGGGCCGCTGCAGTGGGCGCCGCGCGAGTTTGATCTCTACCCGTTCTGCGGCTTCGCCAGCGGAGACGCGCTGCTGAACGACTACTACCAGTACGCGCCGCTGGCCGAGGGCTTTGTTGCCCGACGCTGGCTCTATCTGCTGTGGGAAGAGATTGCACGCTGGCAGAACCACGGACAGTTTAACCGCCAGCGTTTCCGGCTGGCCGCAGAGTCACTGCTGCCGTGGCTGAGCTGATAAACTGGTAGCAGAGTCACTGCTGCCCTGGCTGAGCTGATGAACTGGCGACATAGTCACTGTTGCCCTGGCTCATCTGCCGAACTGTGCGGTTTTACCGCCTGCCAGATCCTGCCCAGCCCTTCATAGACGGCACGCTCACTGTGCCCGAGCCAGAACGCCGCCGGCAGTATCTTTTCCCACAGGTTAAGCGGTGAGGTTACCGCCATCTGGTTGGCCGGAGCCGGCAAGGGATGCAGGCCTTCACGTTCAAAAAAGATCATCGCCCGCGACAGGTGGCTGGCAGAGGTGACCAGCGCGAACGGCCGTTGGCCGATAAGTCGGGCCACTTCACGCGCTTCCTGCTCGGTATCCCGCGGCCGGGTCAGGGCAATGATCGCCTCCTGTGGCACACCGAGCGACTGTGCCACCTTTGAGGTCACTTCCGCCGAGCTGACCGCGTTGCCGGTTGCCGCGCCACCGGTAACGATCAGCCGCGATCCCGGGTTCATCCGCCAGATGCGGATGCCCTCGGCCAGTCGCGGCAGGCTGTTATTCAGCATATTCGAGCTGGGGGCCCAGTCAGGGTTCCATGTGTAGCCGCCGCCCAGTACCACCACGTACTCAACCTTGTGCTGCCCCTGCCACGTTGGCCAGCCCGCCTCGGTGCTCAGCAGTAGCCGATCGGCCACCGGCTGCAGGCTGAAAAGCAGCAGGACTCCCCAGCCGAGTGAAATAACCACTTTGCCGGTTTTCTGCCAGCGGCTGAACCAGAGCAGCAAAATCCCTACCGCGATCAGCAGCAGCAGCGCGGGCAGAGGCATCAGCAGGCCGCCGATCGCCTTTTTCAGCGTGAAAAGCATGGAAACAGACTCCTTTTGTCCGAAAAAACGCCATCCGGCGGCGAAGTGATACGGGAAAGCTTCATTATCTGCCAGTGTATGACAAAATACCCGGTGACTTTACTTTTAACGCGACGCCGGAGCGGGTATGCAGGATCGCAACTTTGATGACATCGCGGAAAAATTCTCGCAAAACATTTACGGCACCACCAAAGGCCGCATTCGTCAGGCGATCCTCTGGCAGGAGCTGGACGCGCTGCTGACCACGCTGCCTGCGGGGCCGCTGGCGGTGCTGGATGCCGGCGGCGGCGAAGGCCAGACCGGCTGCGGCATCGCCGGGCGCGGGCACCAGGTGCTGCTGTGCGATCTCTCCGCTGAAATGCTCAGCCGCGCCCGCCTGCTGGCGGAGCAGAAAGGTGTGAGCGGCAACATGCAATTCAAACAAATTAGCGCCCAGCAGGTTGGTCAACATTTGGATCGGCCGGTCGATCTGGTATTGTTTCACGCGGTGCTTGAGTGGGTGGCCGAGCCCCGGCAGGCGCTGCAGGCGCTGTATGATGTGCTGAAGCCGGGTGGCATACTGTCACTGATGTTCTATAACATTCATGGCCTCACTTTGCAGACCATGGTGCTGGGTAACTTCGGTTATCTGCAAGCCGGCCTGACCAAGCGTAAAAAGAAAACCCTGTCGCCGGACTACCCGCGCGATCCGCAGCAGGTATACGGCTGGCTGGCCGACTGCGGCTTTACCATTGAAAACAAAACCGGTATCCGCGTCTTCCACGACTACATGCGTGAGAAGCACAAACAGACGGAGCGGTTTGACGAGGTTCTGGCTTTCGAGAAGCAGTACTGCCATCAGGAGCCCTTTTTGAGTTTAGGACGTTATATCCACGTCACCGCACGGAAACCCTTTAAGGCGGACGCATTATGAGTGACTTTTCTCAGACCATCCCCGAGCTGGTGGCCTGGGCGCGAAAAAATGATTTTTCCGTTTCGCTGCCGACCGAACGTCTGACTTTTTTGCTGGCGATTGCCACCCTTAACGGCGAGCGCATGGATGGCGAAATGAGCGAAGGCGAGCTGACTGACGCATTCCGCCACGTCAGCGAAGGCTTTGAACAGACCAGCGAAACGGTGCTGGTGCGCGCCAACAACGCTATCAATGATATGGTGCGCCAGCGCCTGCTGAACCGCTTTACCAGCGAACAGGCCGAAGGCAATGCCATTTACCGTCTGACGCCGCTGGCGATCGGCATCACCGACTACTATATTCGCCAGCGCGAGTTCTCCACGCTGCGCCTGTCGATGCAGCTGTCGATCGTCGCCGGCGAGCTGAAGCGCGCCGCGGATGCGGCTGAAGAGGACGGCGATGAGTTCCACTGGCACCGCAACGTCTTTGCGCCGCTGAAATACTCGGTGGCGGAGATCTTCGACAGTATTGATATCACCCAGCGCATCATGGACGAGCAGCAGCAGTCGGTGAAGGATGATATCGCCCAGCTGCTCAACAAGGACTGGCGCGCGGCGATCTCCAGCTGTGAACTGCTGCTGAGTGAAACCTCCGGCACGCTGCGCGAGCTGCAGGATACGCTGGAAGCGGCGGGCGATAAGCTGCAGGCCAATCTGCTGCGCATCCAGGATGCCACCATGAGCAGCCCCGATCTCGGTTTTGTCGATAAGCTGGTCTATGACCTGCAGAACAAGCTCGACCGTATCATCAGCTGGGGCCAGCAGGCGATTGACCTGTGGATCGGCTATGACCGCCACGTGCATAAGTTTATCCGTACCGCCATCGATATGGATAAAAACCGCGTGTTTGCCCAGCGCCTGCGCCAGTCGTTGCAAACGTACTTCGACGCCCCGTGGGCGCTCACCTACGCCAACGCCGACCGCCTGTACGACATGCGCGATGAAGAGCTGACCCTGCGCAGTGACGAGGTGACCGGCGAGTTACCTTCCGAGCTGGAGTACGAAGAGTTTAACGAAATTCGCGAGCAGCTGGCGGCGATGATTGAAGAGGCGCTGGCTATCTACAAGGCGCAGAAAAAACCGCTCGATCTCGGCCTAGTGGTGCGTGACTACCTGGTGCAGTATCCGCGAGTGCGGCATTTTGACGTGGCGCGGATTGTGATCGATCAGGCGGTACGCTTAGGCGTGGCCGAAGCCGATTTTACCGGCCTGTCGCCCGAGTGGCAGGCTATTAATGATTACGGAGCCAAGGTGCAGGCACATGTCATCGACAAATATTGAACAAGTGATGCCGGTTAAGCTGGCACAAGCCCTGGCGAACCCGATTTTTCCGGCGCTGGACAGCCAGTTACGGGCAGGACGCCACGTTGCGATTGAAGAGTTAGATCAACACGCTTTCCTGATGGACTATCAGGAGTTTCTGGAAGAGTTTTACGCCCGCTATCACGTTGAGCTGATCCGCGCGCCGGAAGGCTTTTTCTACCTGCGACCGCGTTCCACGACGCTGATCCCACGCTCGGTGTTGTCCGAAATGGACATGATGGTCGGCAAAGTCCTCTGTTACCTCTATCTCAGCCCGGAGCGGCTGGCCAATGAGGGCATCTTTACCCAGCAGGAGCTGCACGACGAACTGATGTCGCTGGCCGACGAGAACAAGCTGCTGAAGCTGGTGAACCAGCGCTCAACCGGATCGGATCTCGACCGGCAGAAGCTGCAGGAAAAGATGCGCGCCTCGTTAAACCGCCTGCGCCGCCTCGGCATGGTGTGGTTTATGGGCAACGACAGCAGCAAGTTCCGCATCACCGAATCGGTGTTCCGCTTTGGTGCCGACGTGCGCAGCGGCGATGACGCCCGCGACGCGCAGCTGCGCATGATCCGCGATGGTGAAGCGATGCAGCTGGAAGGTGGGCTGGTGCTGGATGAAGAGGGCGATAATGACGCCGAACAGGGCGCGCCGGACAGTGGAGAAGAAGAGTAATGATTGAACGTGGAAAGTTTCGTTCGCTGACGCTGATTAACTGGAACGGTTTTTTTGCCCGCACCTTTGACCTTGATGAGCTGGTGACTACGCTGTCGGGCGGTAACGGTGCCGGTAAATCGACCACCATGGCGGCGTTTATCACCGCGCTGATCCCCGATCTGACGCTGCTGCACTTCCGTAACACCACCGAAGCCGGGGCCACCTCCGGCTCGCGCGATAAAGGCCTGCACGGCAAATTACGTCCCGGCGTCTGCTATGCGGCGCTCGACGTGGTCAACTCGCGCCATCAGCGGGTGATCGTCGGCGTGCGCCTGCAGCAGGTCGCCGGCCGCGATCGCAAGGTGGATATCAAGCCGTTCAGCATCCACGGCCTGCCGGTGGCGATTAACCCGACCGAAATCCTCACTGAAACGGTGAACGCCCGCCAGGCGCGCGTGCTGCCGCTCAGCGAGCTGAAAGACAAATTTGAGGCGATGGAGAGCGTACAGTTTAAACAGTACAACTCAATCACCGACTACCACTCCGTGATGTTCGATCTCGGCATCGTGGCGCGTCGCCTGCGCTCCGCCGCCGACCGCAGCAAATACTACCGTCTGATTGAGGCCTCTCTGTACGGCGGTATCTCCAGCGCAATTACCCGCTCCCTGCGCGACTACCTGTTGCCGGAGAACAGCGGCGTGCGCAAGGCGTTCCAGGATATGGAAGGCGCGCTGCGCGAAAACCGCATGACGCTGGAGGCGATCCGCGTTACCCAGTCCGACCGTGACCTGTTTAAGCACCTGATTTCAGAAGCGACCAGCTACGTGGCGGCCGACTATATGCGCCACGCTAACGAGCGCCGCATCCATCTGGACGGCGCGGTGCAGGTGCGCGGCGAGCTGTTTACCAGCCGCCGTCAGCTGGCGACCGAACAGTATCGCCAGGTTGAGATGGCACGTGAGCTGGCCGAACACAACGCCGCCGAAAGCGATCTGGAGACCGATTACCAGGGCGCCAGCGATCACCTGAACCTGGTGCAGACCGCGCTGCGCCAGCAGGAAAAAATCGACCGCTACGATGCCGATCTCGAAGAGCTGACCTTCCGTCTGGAAGAGCAGAACGAGGTGGTGGCGGAAGCGCGTGAACAGCACGAAGAGCTGGAAGCGCGCAGCGAAGGCGCCGAGCTGGAAGTCGACGAGCTGAAAAACCAGCTGGCCGACTATCAGCAGGCGCTGGACGTGCAGCAGACCCGGGCGATCCAGTATCAGCAGGCGCTGCAGGCGCTGCAGCGCGCGCGCGAAATTTGCCAGATTAACGACCTCAGCGTGGATAACGCCGACGAGTGGCAGGAGACCTTCCAGGCAAAAGAGCAGGAGGCCACCGAACAGCTGCTACGGCTGGAGCAGAAGATGAGCGTGGCCGAGGCGGCGCACAGCCAGTTTGAACAGGCGTTCGAGCTGGTGCAGCGCATTGCCGGCCCGGTCAGCCGCAGCGAGGCGTGGCAGGTCGGGCGCGATCTGCTGCGCGATGCGGCCAACCAGCAGCACCACGCCGGGCAGCTGCAGTCGCTGCGATCCAGGGTGTCAGAGCTGGAGCAGCGCCTGCGCGAGCAGCAGGATGCCGAGCGGCTGCTGGCGGAGTTCTGCAAGCGCCACGGTCAGAGCGTCGATGCCGCCGATCTGGAGGCGCTGCAGTATGAGCTGGAAGCGCGTATTGAACAGCTGGGTGAGAGCGTCTCCACCGCCGGCGAGCAGCGTATGGCCCTGCGTCAGGAGCAGGAGCAGCTGCGCGAACGCATTGCCCGCCAGACGCGCCAGGCACCGCAGTGGCTGGCCGCGCAGGAGATTTTAGCGCAGCTGAGCGAGCAGAGCGGCCAGCCGCTGGAGAGCAGCCAGCAGGTGACCGAATGCATGCAGCAGCTGCTGGAGCGCGAGCGTGAGACCACGGTTGAGCGTGACGACGTGGCCGCGCAGAAGCGCGATCGTGAACGGCAGATTGAACGCCTCAGCCAGCCGGGTGGCGCGGAAGACGCGCGGCTCAACGCGCTGGCCGAGCGTTTCGGCGGCGTGCTGCTGTCCGAAATTTATGATGACGTCACTATCGACGACGCGCCTTACTTCTCGGCGCTGTACGGGCCGTCGCGCCACGCTATCGTGGTGCCGGACCTGTCGCTGGTGCGCGAACAGCTGGACGGGCTGGATGACTGCCCGGAAGACCTCTACCTGATTGAAGGGGACCCGCAGTCGTTCGACGACAGCGTATTCAACGTCGAAGAGCTGGAAAAAGCGGTGGTGGTGAAGGCCGGCGATCGCCAGTGGCGCTACTCGCGCTTTCCGAAGGTGCCGCTGTTTGGCCGCGCCGCGCGTGAAACCCAGCTGGAGCGGCTGGACGCCGAGCGCGACGCGCTGGCCGAACGCTATGCCACTCTGTCCTTTGACGTGCAGAAAATTCAGCGCCTGCATCAGTCGTTCAGCCGCTTTATCGGCAGCCATCTTGGCGTCGCCTTTGAAGCGGACCCGGAAGCGGAGCTGCGTCAGCTGAACCAGCGCCGCGTGGAGAATGAGCGCGCGCTGGCCAACCATGAAAGCCAGAACCAGCAGCAGCGCCAGCAGTTTGAGCAGGCGCGTGAAGGCGTGGCTCACCTCAACCGCCTGCTGCCGCGCGTCAGCCTGCTGCTGGACGATACGCTGCAGGATCGCTACGAAGAGATCCTCGAACGGCTGGATGAAGCGCAGGAAGCGGCGCGCTTCGTGCAGCAGCACGGCGCACAGCTGGCGAAGCTGGAACCTGTTCTGTCGGTGCTGCAGAGCGACCCGGAGCAGCACGAGCAGCTGCGGCTGGACTACCAGCAGGCGCAGCAGCAGCAGCGTGCCGCCCGTCAGCAGGCGTTTGCCCTGACCGAAGTGGTGCAGCGCCGCGCCCACTTTGGTTACACCGATTCCGCCGGCATGCTCAACGGCACCAGCGACCTGAATGAAAAACTGCGCCAGCGTCTGGAGCAGGCCGAGGGTGAACGTGCCCGCGCCCGTGAACAGCTGCGCCAGCATCAGGGCCAGCTGACCCAGTACAGCCAGGTGCTGGCATCGCTGAAAAGCTCTTACGACGCCAAGCGTGAAATGCTGAAAGAGCTGCAGCAGGAGATGCAGGACATCGGCGTGCAGGCGGACGCCAGCGCGGAAGAGCGGGCGCGCCTGCGCCGCGACGAACTGTACAGCGCGCTGAGCAACAACCGCGCGCGCCGCAGCCAGCTGGAAAAACAGATCACCTTCTGTGAGGCCGAGATGGACGCGCTGCAGAAGAAACTGCGCCGCGTGGAGCGCGAATACCACATCGGCCGCGAGCAGGTGGTCAGCGCCAAAGCCGGCTGGGTGGCGGTGCTGCGGCTGGTGAAAGATAACGGCGTCGAGCGCCGTCTGCACCGGCGTGAGCTGGCCTATCTGGGCGGCGATGAACTGCGCTCCATGTCGGATAAGGCGCTGGGCGCGCTGCGTCTGGCGGTGGCGGATAACGAACATCTGCGTGACGTGCTGCGCCTGTCGGAAGATCCGAAGCGCCCGGAACGCAAGATCCAGTTCTTTATCGCCGTCTACCAGCATCTGCGCGAGCGTATCCGCCAGGATATTATCCGCACCGATGATCCGGTAGAAGCCATTGAGCAGATGGAGATTGAGCTGAACCGCCTGACCGAGGAGCTGACCGCTCGCGAGCAGATGCTGGCGATCAGCTCGCGCAGCGCGGCGAACATTATCCGTAAAACCATCCAGCGCGAGCAGAACCGCATCCGCCAGCTTAACCAGGGGCTGCAGGCGGTAAGCTTCGGCCAGGTGAAGAGCGTGCGGCTGAACGTCAACGTGCGCGAAGCGCACTCGACGCTGCTGGACGTGTTATCGGAACAGCACGAGCAGCATCAGGACCTGTTCAACAGCAACCGCCTGACCTTCTCCGAAGCGCTGGCGAAACTCTATCAGCGCCTCAACCCGCAGATGGATATGGGCCAGCGTACGCCGCAAACCATCGGCGAGGAGCTGCTGGACTACCGCAACTACCTGGAGATGGACGTTGAGGTTAACCGCGGAGCGGAAGGCTGGCTGCGAGCGGAGAGCGGGGCGCTCTCTACCGGCGAGGCCATCGGTACCGGGATGTCGATCCTGGTGATGGTGGTGCAGAGCTGGGAGGAGGAGTCACGCCGGCTGCGCGGTAAGGATATTTCACCGTGCCGGCTGCTGTTCCTCGATGAGGCAGCGCGTCTGGATGCCAGGTCGATCGCCACGCTGTTCGAGCTGTGTGACCGTCTGGAAATGCAGCTGATTATCGCGGCACCGGAAAACATCAGCCCGGAGAAAGGCACTACCTATAAGCTGGTGCGTAAGGTGGTTAACAATACCGAACACGTCCACGTGGTCGGGCTGCGCGGCTTTGCCGCCGAGCAGACGGTAACCGAGGCGGCGGCCCCGCTCGCCTGATTGGGTAAAAAATAGCTGGCGGAAAAGTGGTAAATTATTTGCCGCCAGATTACTCTCAGTAACGGCATTTGCGACACACTAAGCGAATGCCGTTTTCTTTTTATATACTTAAAGCATCAGTTAATTGCCGCTGAATTCCTCGTCGGCTGACTTTACAGGGGGCAGGGATGTTGCTGCAGAAATCGTTATCCGCGCAGGCTAAGCTGCTTAGCTACTGTGTCTTGCTTGGGCTGACCCAGGCGTTTCCTGCCGTGGCCGGTATTCCGCCGGTTTCCGCTCCCGTGACGCATCATCTCTCTGCCGCACAGAGCCAGTCTCAGCTGGCTGCGGCGCTTTCCAGCCACGTCGGGCAGGTGGTGTTCCTGAAACAGCTGGCTCCTCTTTACGCCAGCCACGGCATGCAGCCGATGTGGCAGGATCCCCAGGCAGTGCGTGCTTTTCAGCAGCAGCTGGCCGAAGTGGCGCTTTCCGGCGTGCAGCCGCAGTTTACCCAGTGGGTTAAGCTGCTGACCGACCCGTCGGTTAGCGGGCAGGCGCGGGATATTGTGCTGTCTGACGCCATGCTCGGCTATCTGCAGTTCACCTCCAGCATTCCCGCTCAGGGTGAGACCTGGCTCTACAGCACGGCACCTTACAAGCTGGCCGCGCCGGGCGTTGCCGCAATTAATCAGTGGCAAACGTCGCTGACGCGCGGCAATCTGAGCGGCTTTATCCGGTCGCTGTCGCCGCAGCATCCGCAGTACGCGCGTATGCATCAGGCGCTGAAAACGCTGCTTGATGATAAACGCCCCTGGCCGCAGCTGACCGACCGTCAGACGCTGCGCCCCGGTCAGGTGAGCAACGACGTGCCGGCGCTGCGCGATATTCTGCAGCGCAGCGGCATGATGTCTGCCGCCAGCGAGCAGCCAAAGCCGGTGGATGAGGTGGTGGGCCAGGTGGATGCCCCGCTGGTGCATGACGATGACAATGCGCAGCCGGATGCGACGACCGCGCGCAACGCGGGTGGTGCGGCGGTGGTCAGCCCTTCAGCCGCTGCCGTTGATGGGACCCCTCTGGCGGTGACGCCGGAAAATCCGGGCAACGTGCTGACCGGCAGCGTGCCCGCCAACGGCGACAATATCTACACGCCGGAGCTGGTCGAGGGCTTGAAACGCTTCCAGCGCTGGCAGGGGCTGGAAGCCGACGGTGCGATAGGTCCGCGCACCCGCGAATGGCTGAACGTCTCGCCGCAGCTGCGCGTGTCGCTGCTGGCGCTGAATATTCAGCGTCTGCGTCTGTTACCGGACGATATGCATAACGGTATCATGGTCAACATCCCCAACTACTCACTGGCCTATTACGTCAACGGTAACGAAATCCTCTCATCAAGGGTGATCGTCGGCCGGCCGGATCGTAAAACGCCGCTGATGCGCAGTGCGCTGAACAACGTGGTGCTCAACCCGCCGTGGAACGTGCCGACCACCCTGATACGCAAAGATATCGTACCGAAGGTGAAACAGGATCCGTCCTACCTCTACAAGCATAACTACCAGCTGTTGTCTGGCTGGAGCAATGAAGCAGAGGTCATTGATCCGTCGATGATTGACTGGAGTATGGTGTCGGCGTCGTCGTTCCCGTACCGCATTCGCCAGGCGCCGGGGCCAACTAACTCGCTGGGGCGCTATAAGTTCAATATGCCGAGTTCGGACGCCATTTATCTGCACGACACGCCTAATCACGGCCTGTTCCAGAAAGATATCCGCGCCCTGAGTTCCGGCTGCGTACGCGTCAACCGCGCCTCCGATCTGGCCAGCCTGCTGCTGCGCGACGTCGGCTGGAACGACAACCGTATTTCCAGCACGCTGAAAGAGGGGGACACACGCTTTGTCTCTATCCGCCAGCGCGTACCGGTCAATCTCTATTATCTGACCGCCTGGGTGGCCGATGACGGCCAGCCGCAGTTCCGCACAGATATTTACAATTATGATCAAACCGCGCGCTCCGGCGTTCAGGTGCTGGCGCGTGCTGGTCAGTTATTACTCTAATGGTTGATTAATCAGCAGTTCCCACCGCCGCTGCACGTTGCCTGCGGGCGAGTTCAGCGGCCACTCTCCTGCCCGTGATCTCTGATGTCGCAGCCGGCGGTTGACGGCAAACGCCTCCGCGGTTATGGTTCGGAACGGTGTACAAAATGCGCCATTCCGACTTCTTTAGCCAGGTAATACAGATTAATGGATAAATTCGACTCTCATCGCCGTAAATTGCTGACGCTGGGTGGCGCAGCACTGGGTATGGCACTGCTTCCCGGACAGGCTTTCGCGTCACTCTCTACTTCGCGCCCGCGGGTGCTGACGCTGAGCAACCTCAACACCGGTGAATCGTTAAAGACTGAATTTTTCAACGGAAAAAGTTACGATAAGTCGGAGTTAACGCGCCTTAATCACTTTTTCCGCGACTACCGGGCCAATAAAACAAAAAGTATCGACCCCCAGCTGTTCGACCATCTCTTCCGCCTGCAGGCGCTGCTCGGCACGCGCAAGCCGGTGCAGCTAATCTCCGGTTACCGTTCGCTCAATACCAATAACGAACTCCGTTCGCACAGCAGGGGCGTAGCGAAACACAGCTATCACACCCTTGGCCAAGCGATGGACTTTCATATTGAGGGAATTGCATTAAACAATATTCGCAAAGCCGCCGTAGCCATGAAGGCGGGGGGTGTAGGATACTACCCGAGCAGTAACTTTGTGCATATTGATACCGGTCCGGTACGGAACTGGTAAGAATGAAATTCCCGGCGCCACGAGGGCGCCGGTAACGGAGCGTTATGGATTATCATATTATCCCGGTCACCGCCTTTTCGCAGAACTGTTCGGTGATTTGGTGCCCGCAGACGCGGGAAGCCGCGCTGGTCGATCCCGGCGGCGATGCGGAAAAAATTAAGCAGGAGGTAGCGTCGCTCGGCGTTAAGCTGACCCGGATCCTGCTGACTCACGGACACCTTGACCACGTGGGGGCCGCCGCCGAACTGGCCGGCCACTATGGTCTGCCGATCGTTGGTCCGCATAAGGCCGACCTGTTCTGGCTGGAAAATCTGCCGACCCAGAGCCAGATGTTTGGCTTTGCGCCCTGTGCACCGCTGACGCCGGACCGCTGGCTGGAAGAGGGGGAGACGGTGCAGGTGGGCAACACCGAGCTGGAAATCCTGCTCTGCCCCGGCCATACGCCGGGCCATATCGTGTTCTTCGACCGTGCCGGCCGTCTGCTGGTTTCCGGCGACGTTATCTTTAACGGTGGCGTCGGGCGTTCTGATTTCCCGCAGGGCAGCCACGACGATCTAATCGCTTCGATTATTCACAAGCTGCTGCCGCTGGGCGATGACGTAACCTTCCTGCCGGGGCACGGGCCGATCTCAACCCTGGGCCGTGAGCGCATCAGTAATCCATTTTTGCAGTAGTCTGACGGTCTGCAGGTCAGCCAAAAAAGAACCCCGCGTACTACGCGGGGTTTTTCGTTGCGGGAAGCCTGCTGCTACGCAGGCTTTTTTATGGGCTGCGGTCCGCGGGTTACAGCACGGCGACGATGGCTTCGCACAGGGGTGCCATATTATCCGGCGTCATCCCGGCCACGTTAACGCGGCCGGAGTTGACGGCATACACGGCAAACTCATCGCGCAGGCGGATAACCTGTTCTTTGGTCAGGCCGCTGAACGAGAACATGCCGTTCTGGTTGATGATAAAGCTGAAGTCACCCTGTGCGCCTTTCTCCTGCAGCGTGTTCACAAACAGCTGGCGCATACGCTGAATACGCTGGCGCATATCGGCCAGCTCCTGCTCCCACAGGGCGCGCAGGTCGCTGTTGCCAAGGATGGTCGCCACCACCGCAGCGCCGTGTGACGGCGGGTTAGAGTAGTTGGCGCGAATGGTCGCTTTAACCTGGCTGAAGGCGGTGTCGGCAACGTCGGCCGTGGCGGCGACCAGCGTAAAGGCGCCCACGCGCTCATTATACAGGCCGAAATTTTTCGAATATGAGCTGCAGACGATCAGCTCCTGATGCCCGGCGGCGAAAAGTCGCAGGCCGCCGGCATCCTCTTCCAGCCCACGGGCGAAGCCCTGATAGGCGAAGTCAAACAGCGGCAGCCAGCCTTTGCTCTGTGAAAGCGCGGCCAGCTGGGCCCACTGCTCTGCCGTCGGGTCGATCCCGGTCGGGTTATGGCAGCAGCCGTGGAACAGCACCACGTCGCCTGCCTCGGCGGCGTTCAGGCTGTTCAGCAGGCCATCGAAATCCAGCGCGTGTTTTTCAGCGTCGTAATAGTCGTATTCACACACTTCCAGACCGGCAGCGGCAAACACATTTTTGTGATTTGGCCAGCTTGGGTTACTTACCCATACGCGCTTAGCCGGGGTCTGGGTGGCGATAAAGTCTGCCGCCACGCGCAGCGCGCCGGTGCCGCCCGGGGTCTGAGCGGTACGCGCGCGCTTCGCGCCGGTCAGCGCGCTGTCAGCGCCGAACAGCAACGCCTGCGTGCAGCTGCCGAAGTCGGCAATGCCGTCGATGCCGAGGTAGTTTTTGGTGGTTTCGTTTTCCAGCAGGATCTGCTCAGCTTTTTTAACGCTGGTCAGCACCGGCGTTTTGCCGGTCTCATCTTTGTACACGCCGATGCCGAGATTGATTTTATGCGTGCGGTCATCTGCGCGGAACAGGTCGGCTAAGCCGAGAATCGGGTCGGCGGGTGCGGCGGCAATACGTTCAAACATAGTCGGAGTCCGTTAAGCTTGGTTAAAGCGAAGAGAGGACTCAGGTTAACGCCAGCCGGGGGAAATTACCAACCGTTTGCGCTGAAAAAAACGCAAAAGCGGCGCAGGATCAAAACAGCAGCTTAGCGGCGGTCATGCACAGTGCGGCGATGCCGATGATGGTACCGATAACCCATTGGGTCTGGCTGGTCATCTGCTTATACAGTCCACCTACCTGTTGGTGGATGCCACCCACTTCTTTGCGCAGATCACCCACTTCTTTGCGGACATCACCCAATTCTTTGCGGACATCACCCACCTCCTTACGGATTTCTCCCATCCCTTGTTGCATCTCACCGCGCAACTGGCTGTGCTCCTGATGCATCTCCCCGCGCAGTTGGTTGAAGCCCTGATGCATCTCGGTACGGAGTTCGGCGAGGTCGCTTTTGGTGGCAAAGGTTGCCGATCGTGCGTTGAGCACGGCAAGCTCCAGTGTACGCTGGGCGTTATCCTGTTCCAGTCGCTCTGTGCGCTGCATGAACATATCCATTGTTACTCCCTGGCGAAAGATTGAAATTCGAGTGTACCGCCTGAACAAAATAAGTACAGCCTCTGTGGCTGGGGAATTGGAAGTTAATCGAGGAGTTGAGAAACGGCTCGCAACCGTAGTGACGCTGTTTCAGTTACCTACATTGCTGGCGAGTGAGGAGGGGAAGTGCGGAAACGCAAACGGGGCCCGAAGGCCCCGTGGGATGCATGATGCGGCTGGCCTGAGCCATCCGCATTCAGCAATCAGAACTGGTACTGCAGGCCAACGCCAACTACGTCGTCGGTAGAGATACCGGCTGCGCGGGTGTTGTCATTAGCGTCCAGCAGGTTGATTTTGTAATCAACATAGGTGGACATGTTTTTGTTGAAGTAGTAGGTAGAGCCCACGGAAACGTACTTGTACAGATCCTGGTCGCCCACGCCTTCGATGTCCTTGCCTTTAGACTGAACGTAGGCCAGGGATGGACGCAGACCGAAATCGAACTGGTACTGAGCTACCGCTTCGAATTTCTGCTCTTTGTTCACTGCGCCGTTCAGCTCAACGCCGCCCACATCTGCAGAGATGTTGGTAGAGTTACGGGTTTCACCGTACATGGCTGCCAGGTATACGTTGTTCGCGTCGTATTTAACCGCGGTAGACCAGGCTTCAGCGTTGCTGCTGCCGTTAGCAAAGAACTCATTCTTCTGGTTGTTTGTACGGTCAGACTTAGAGTAAGCACCGGTAACCGCAACACCTACTGGAGAGGTGTAAGTTACAGAAGTGCCCCAGCCGTCGCCGTTAGCCTGAGCGGCGCCACGGCCTGTGCCTTCTTCGCTGTTCTTGCCCTGGTACTGCAGAGCGAAGTCCAGGCCGTCAACCAGACCGAAGAAGTTCTTGTTACGGTAAGTAGCCAGACCGTTAGAGCGGCCAACCATGAAGTTATCGTTGTAACCAGAGTCACCGCCGAATACTGGCAGCACGTCGGTCCATGCCAGTGGGTCGTAGCCTACACCGTAGTTACGGCCGTAGTCGAATGAACCGGCATCGCCGAATTTCAGACCTGCGAAGCCAACACGAGTTTTAGAACCCTTGGTGCCTTCTGCTTCAGCAACGTTCGCCTGAACGTTGTATTCCCACTGGCCGTAACCGGTCAGCTGATCGTTAATCTGGGTTTCGCCTTTAAAGCCGAAACGAACGTAAGAAGCATCGCCGTCGTCGCCAGCGTTGTCAGAGAAGGTGTGACGCGCATCAACTTTACCGTACAGGTCCAGTTTGTTGCCATCTTTGTTATAGATTTCTGCAGCGTTAACGGCACCTGCTGCTAACAGAGCAGGGATAACTACTGCAAGAATGTTGCGCTTCATCATTTTATTACCCTCATTGGAGTTATTTTGGACACCTGCCACTGCCGTCAATAATTCTTTACAGAACTACGAAGAGAGTTTGGTGTCTTCCTGTGTCTGCACGCATCTTTCCACTCACAGATTACTTAAGCCAGCCCGAAAATGCTACTAATCTCCTATTCTTGTTGCAGAAAGAAAGTATGTGTTTCAAGATGTAAAAAACACGGAACTTTGTGAGTCAAATCAAAATTTACAGAAATAAAAAAAGGCCAGCTAAGCTGGCCTTAATATATATATGAATTTCTTATAATTAATGCTGAAATCAGAAGGTCGCACTGCGTGGCGTGCGTGGGAACGCGATAACATCTCTTACATTTTGTACGCCGGTGACATAGGCGATTAAACGTTCGAAACCTAAACCGAAACCAGAATGTGGCACGGTGCCGTAGCGACGCAGGTCACGATACCACCAGTAATCTTCTTTATTCAGACCCATCTCGGCCAGGCGCGCATCCAGCACGTCCAGGCGCTCTTCACGCTGCGAACCACCGATGATTTCACCGATGCCCGGGGCCAGAACGTCCATCGCCGCTACGGTCTTGCCGTCATCGTTGAGGCGCATATAGAAGGCTTTAATGTCTTTCGGGTAGTTTTTCACCACCACCGGCGCTTTAAAGTGCTTCTCGGCCAGGTAGCGCTCGTGCTCGGAGGAGAGGTCAATCCCCCACGAGACCGGGTTTTCAAAGTTCTGACCAGAGGCCAGCAGGATCTCTACCGCTTCGGTGTAGTCCACCTGGGCGAAATCGGTGGTAACAAAGCGCTCCAGGCGAGCAATCGCGTCTTTATCAATACGCTCGGCGAAGAAGGCCATATCATCGGCACGCTCGGCAAGCACCGCTTTAAACACGTACTTCAGCATCGCTTCCGCCAGTGCGGCGTTGTCTTCCAGATCGGCGAAGGCCACTTCCGGCTCCAGCATCCAGAACTCGGCCAGATGGCGGCTGGTGTGCGAGTTTTCCGCACGGAAGGTCGGGCCAAAGGTGTAGATCTTAGAGATGGCGCTGGCGTAGGTTTCGCCGTTCAGCTGACCGGAAACGGTGAGGAAGGCTTCTTTACCAAAGAAATCTTCATCATAGTTGACCTTACCTTCCGGCGTGCGCGGCAGGTTTTCCAGGTCCAGCGTCGAGACGCGGAACATTTCACCGGCACCTTCGGTATCCGATGCGGTAATCAGCGGGGTGGAGACCCAGAAGAATCCCTGCTCATCAAAGAAGCGGTGCAGTGCCTGGGCCAGCGTGTGGCGCACGCGGGCGACCGCACCGATCAGGTTGGTGCGCGGGCGCAGGTGCGCCACTTCACGCAGGTACTCTATACTGTGGCGTTTGGCCGCCATCGGGTAGGTATCCGGATCGTCAACCCAGCCGACCACCTTCACCGCAGTAGCCTGAATTTCAAAGCTCTGGCCTTCGCCTGGAGATTCGACAATCTTACCGGTGATTTCAACCGAACAGCCGGTGGTCAGGCGCAGCACGTCTTCCTGATAATTATTCAGAGAATTATTGACGACGGCCTGAACGGGATTAAAGCAGGAACCGTCGTAAACGGCGATAAAGGAAATACCGGCTTTTGAATCTCTTCGGGTACGCACCCAGCCACGTACGGTGACTTCGCTGTCAACCGCGACCCGGCCGTGCAGTACATCCGCTACAGGCACAACGCTCATATCAGTCTCTCACTGTTAATCTGAAAGGAAAATTTACCCCGAATTTAGGGTGTTGCTATGTTACTTGCCAGGCGAGGAGAAACAAGCGGAATTAGAGGAACGGGGCAGATTTCTTGCAGGCCACGCTTGCAGGGACGGCTGCTGCCGGCCCTGCTGTGGCGATCAGCTGGCTTTTTTCACCCGTGGCAGGTCAAAGGCTTTACGCAGGGCGTGAACGAAGGCCTGATCCTCGCAGATGGTTTTGCCGGGGCTGTCGGAAAGCTTGGCCACCGGTTTGCCGTTGCACTCCACCAGCTTAATCACGATATTCAGCGGTTTCACCCGTGGAATATCGCAGGTCAGGCGGGTGCCAATGCCGAACACCAGGTTGACGCGCTGATCGAAATGGCGGTAGAGGGCGACCGCACTGTCGAGATCCAGGTTATCGGAGAAAACCAGCGTTTTGGTCAGCGGGTCAATTCCCAGCTGCTGATAGTGGGCGATGGCTTTCTCGCCCCATTGAAACGGGTCGCCGGAGTCATGGCGCAGCCCCTGGTAGGCGCTGGCAAAGTTACGGCCGAAATCGCGCAGGAAGGCGTCCATGGTAATACAGTCGGTCAGCGCAATCCCCAGCTGATCCGGGTACTCCTCCAGCCACGCCTGCAGCGCCGCCCGCTGGCTGTTGGCCAGTACCGGGCTGATCTGCTGATGCGCCTGGAACCACTCGTGGGCCTGGGTGCCGACCGGCGCAATGCCCAGCTGGCGGGCAACTTCATAGTTGCTGGAGCCCACCAGCCACGGGAAGCTCTGGTGCAGGGTGGTCACGATGGCCAGCTGCACGTCGTGGGAGAAACGGCGGCGGGTGCCGAAATCCATCAGCCGGAAACGCGACATATCCAGATCGGCGGTCAGTCCGGCAAACTGCGCCAGCTTGCTCTGCAGCTTCTCTACCGCCATTGCCGGCGTCACCTCAGGTGAACGGTGGCGGTGTACCACCTCACTGATTAACGCCAGCAACGGCACTTCCCACATAATCACTTCACGCCACGGACCGCTGATGCGGATATCCAGCCGCCCCTGCAGGTTGCGCACCCGCACCTGCTGCGGGTCATAACGAAACGCGCGCAGCCAGTCAAGGTAGTCCGCCTTAAAGAACGGCAGGCTGCTGAGATAGGCGTGTTCGTCCTCCGTTAACGCCAGCGACGCCATGCTGGCAATCTGCTGATTGATCTCATCAGCATAGATGCCTAACAGGTCGTCGCCGCGGCAGCGAAATTCAGCGGCCACGGTGACATCGTGATAGCGGTGGTACACCGCCTGCTGCATATGGAGCTTATAGGCGTCAGTATCGAGAAGCGTCTTTAAAATGGGGGAAGCGTGTCGTGTCATGGTGCGTTTCAGCATCCTCTGGCGAAGAGCGTTATCCCTGGAAAAAAGTAGCAAAAGTCGCAGGAGTATAACCTGATTACTTATTTAGTGAAGCCGATCACAGCACAATTAGGCCAGCCAGGTCGAGCATATTTTGCAGGCATGTTAACGCAATGTGTCAATTTGCCACATTGACGCCATTCGGTGTGATTCAACATGGCAACCGGACGCTAACAGGCATAGACTTGAAAAGGTTAACTAATTATCGACGTGAGAAGAACTTATGACGCAACTGCCGCAGGCCAAAAACCGCCATGATTATCGCGCACCCGATTTTACCATTACCGACATTGATCTGACCTTCATCCTGGACGCAGCCACCACCCGGGTTACCGCGGTCAGCCAGGTAAAACGGCTGGGCGCCCCTGATGCCGCGCTGCAGCTGGATGGAGCAGAAGAGCTGGCGCTGATCTCACTGCACGTCAATGACCAGCCTTGGCCGCACTACCGACTGCAGGAGGGCGCACTGACCGTTGAGCAGTTGCCCGATGCCTTCATCCTGACCATCGTTAACGATATTCAGCCGGACAAAAATACCGCGCTGGAAGGGCTGTATCAGTCCGGCGAGGCGCTCTGCACCCAGTGTGAGGCAGAAGGTTTCCGCCATATTACCTGGTATCTCGATCGTCCGGACGTGCTGGCACGTTTTACCACCACCCTGATTGCCGACCGCGCCCGTTACCCGTACCTGCTCTCCAACGGCAACCGCCTTGACGGCGGGCAGCTGGAGGATGGCCGCCACTGGATGAAGTGGCAGGATCCGTTCCCTAAACCCTGCTACCTGTTCGCGCTGGTAGCCGGTGATTTTGACGTGCTGCGCGACAGCTTTACCACCCGTTCCGGCCGCGAGGTGGCGCTGGAGATTTTCGTCGACCACGGCAACCTCGATCGCGCCGACTGGGCGATGACTTCGCTGAAAAACAGCATGAAATGGGATGAAGAGCGCTTTGGCCTCGAGTACGACCTCGACATCTTTATGATCGTTGCCGTCGACTTCTTTAATATGGGCGCGATGGAGAATAAAGGCCTCAACGTCTTTAACTCGAAATACGTTCTGGCGAAGGCCGCCACCGCTACCGATAAGGATTATCTCGGTATTGAGGCGGTGATCGGCCACGAATATTTCCACAACTGGACCGGCAACCGCGTGACCTGCCGCGACTGGTTCCAGCTCAGCCTGAAAGAGGGGCTGACCGTGTTCCGCGATCAGGAGTTCAGCTCCGATCTTGGCTCACGGCCGGTGAACCGCATCGATAACGTGCGCGTGATGCGCGGCGCGCAGTTTGCCGAAGACGCCAGCCCGATGGCGCATCCGATCCGCCCTGAGCAGGTGATCGAGATGAACAACTTCTATACGCTGACGGTATATGAGAAGGGATCGGAAGTGATCCGCATGCTGCACACGCTGCTCGGCGAAGCCAGCTTCCAGAAGGGCATGCAGCTCTACTTTGAGCGGCATGACGGCAGCGCGGCCACCTGTGACGACTTTGTGCAGGCGATGGAGGATGCGTCTAACGTCGATCTGTCGCAGTTCCGCCGCTGGTACAGCCAGTCTGGCACGCCGGTGCTGACGGTGCGGGATGACTACAGCCCTGAGCTGCAGCAGTATACATTGCACGTGGCCCAGGCCACGCCGCCGACCGCCGACCGTCAGGAGAAGCTGCCGCTGCATATTCCGCTGGATATCGAGCTGTACGACGCGCAGGGCAACGTTATCCCGCTGCAGCACAACGGTCATCCGGTGCACCACGTGCTTAACGTGACGGAGAGCGTGCAGACCTTTATCTTCGATCGGGTGCCGCAGCCGCCGGTGCCGTCGCTGCTGCGCGAATTTTCCGCGCCGGTGAAGCTGGACTATAACTGGAGCGATGCGCAGCTGACCTTCCTGATGCGCCACGCCCGCAATGACTTCTCGCGCTGGGATGCGGCACAGAGCCTGCTGGCAACCCATATCAAGCTGAACGTCGCGCGCCAGCAGCAGGCGCAGCCGCTGTTGCTACCGCTGCACGTGGCCGATGCCTTCCGCGCGGTGCTACTGGAAGAGAACAGCGATCCGGCGCTGATGGCGTTGATCCTGTCGCTGCCGGGTGAAAACGAGATCGCCGAGCTGTTTGACACCATCGACCCGCAGGCCATCGCGGCGGTCCGCGAGGCGCTGATGCGCACGCTGGCGGGCGAGCTGGCGGACGAGCTACTGGCGGTGTATCGCGCTAACCACAGCACGGAGTACCGGGTGGAACATGATGAGATCGCGAAGCGTTCGCTGAAAAACGTCTGCCTGAGCTATCTGGCGTTTGGCGATGCGGAGCAGGCCGACAGGCTGGTCAGCGCCCAGTACCACGCGGCCAACAATATGACCGATACCATCGCGGCGCTCTCAGCTGCGGTTGCCGCGCAGCTGCCGTGCCGGGCTGCGCTGCTGGCCGATTTTGACGACCGCTGGCATCAGGATGGTCTGGTGATGGATAAGTGGTTTGTGCTGCAGGCTACCGGCCCGGGGGAGGATGTGCTGACGCAGGTGCGCGCGCTGTTAAACCATCGCTCCTTCACCCTTGGCAACCCGAACCGCGTACGTTCGCTGATCGGCGCGTTTGCCGCCAGCAACCCGGCGGCATTCCACGCTGCCGACGGCAGCGGCTATCAGTTCCTGGTAGAAATCCTCACCGATCTCAATACCCGCAACCCGCAGGTGGCGGCGCGAATGATCGAGCCGCTGATTCGCCTGAAGCGTTACGACAGCGGCCGCCAGGCGCTGATGCGTCAGGCGCTGGAGCAGTTGCAGGGGCTTGATAAGCTGTCCGGGGATCTGTTCGAGAAGATCAGCAAAGCGCTGAATGCCTGATCGTGGGTGAAATTGCCGGGCTGACCCGGCAATTTCACCTTCTGCAACATCCGCTGAGTTCCTAACCTCCAACCGGCGCCAGTTCAATGAACAGCGCCGGTTGTTTCAACAGCGCTTCATCCAGCGCCGCCCAGCTCAGGTTATGGGCCGTGTTGCCGCCCTTCACCTGCACAATAATGTGCTGCAGTGCCTGCACGTTCGTTTTTCGTTTTGAGAAGTGATTGCGGTACAACCAGTCCTCCAGTTCATAGTTCTGACTGACGTTGACAAATTTGTTGTCGGCCTTGGACATAACAGATCCCTCATTATTCTTCCGGCAGTGATGTCGGTTAAGTGAACCTGCCACCAATCTGGCAGGTTGAGCAGGGTGCCCGCTCAACACAATGGGGGTAACTGTGGCGCAATGCATTCGGTGGATCGTCCAAAATTGCAGCAGCTGCGTGCTGCCGCGGAGGGCGCTGTCTGCCGATCTACCGCTGATGCCGGGCTATCTTGTCCGGCGCAAAATCGTGGGCGACCTGTTCGCCGTGTGCCCGCACCTGTTGCGGCTGGGGAATTTCGGGTATCTGCAGGTCAAGGTGCGGAAACAGCAGCTCGCCCACCCGGTACGCCTCTTCCAGATGCGGATAGCCGGAGAGGATAAAGGTTTCGATACCGAGATCGGCATACTCCTGCATGCGGGCGGCAATGGTTGGACCATCGCCCACCAGCGCCGTGCCGGCACCACTGCGTACCAGGCCGACGCCGGCCCACAGGTTCGGGCTGATCTCCAGCCGGTCGCGTTTGCCGCCGTGCAACGCCGCCATCCGCTGCTGGCCGACGGAGTCGGTTTTCGCCAGTTTCGCCTGGGCCTGCGCAATAGTGTCGTCATCCACGTGGGCGATCAGCCGTTCTGCCGCCTGCCAGGCCTCTTCATTGGTTTCCCGCACGATAATATGCAGGCGAATGCCAAAACGCAGCCTGCGTCCCTGCGCGGCGGCCTTCGCCTGCACCCCGGCGAGCTTCTCTTTCACCTGCGCCGGTGGCTCGCCCCAGGTCAGATAGACGTCGACCTGCTCGGCGGCCAGATCCTGCGCCACCTCAGACGAACCACCAAACCACAGCTGCGGCCGCGGCTGCTGGACCGGCTTAAACATCAGCCGCGCACCGCGCACGTTAACATGCCTACCTTCGTAATCAACGGTCTCACCTTCAATCACCCGTCGCCAGACGCGGGTAAACTCGGCGGACTCCGCGTAGCGTTCGCGGTGGTCGAGGAACACGCCGTCGCCGGCCAGCTCTTCCGCATCGCCGCCGGTGACCAGATTAAAGATCGCGCGTCCGCTGGAGAGACGATCGAGCGTGGCCGCCTGACGCGCCGCCTGGGTAGGCGAGGTGACGCCGGGGCGCAGCGCCACCAGAAAACGCAGGCGCTGGGTCACCGGGATCAGCGACGCGGCCACCAGCCAGGCATCCTCGCAGGAGCGGCCGGTCGGAATCAATACGCCACCAAAACCGAGCCTGTCGGTCGCCTGGGCAATCTGCTGCAGATAGGCATAATCCACCGGGCGGGCACCCTGGTTGGTGCCAAGATAATGACCGTCGCCGTGCGTCGGCAGAAACCAGAATACGGACAGGCTCATGATCGTGCTCCTTAATCAGTGTGGCGTTGGGCCGTAGCGGATGCGTTTGCCATTCCGGCCGGGCGGTAAACGGGTGAGGGCGATATACAGGCCCGGTTATACCGCTGTGGCCAGCGGGCGACGGCGTGCCAGCGCATGCCAGAAAGTATCGACCGCCTCTTCCAGCCGTGCGGCAAGGCCAGGGGTCAGTTCTGGCTGGCGGTCGTAATGGGCGATCTGGCTGTCATCGGCAAACACGCCGTGCAGCACTTCCTGCGCCTTCAGGGCGTTGAGCACCGGTTTCAACGCATAGTCGACGGCCAGCAGATGGGCGACGGTGCCACCGGTCGCCAGCGGCAGGACCACCTTGTGCTCCAGCGCGCGCTCCGGCAGCAGATCCAGCAGAGTTTTTAGCGCGCCCGCAAATGAGGCTTTATATACCGGCGTAGCGACGATAAAGCCGTCGGCGCTGGCGAGGTCCTCCTTCAGCGCCAGCAGCGCCGGCGAGTCGAAACGGGCGTACAGCAGGTCTTCGGCGTGAAAGTTATGCACGTTCCAGGGGATTACCTCAACGCCGCGGGCTTCCAGCGCACGCTGGCAGACGGTGAGCAGGGCGGTGGACCGGGATGGAAAACGGGGGCTTCCCGCCAGAGTAATAACGCGCATAACCACTCCTTATAACTGAAAGTTATTGATTAAACAGTTTCAAAAAAAAGTTGGTCTTATCCTGACAGAGCGGGAAGGGGGGCTTAAATGATTTATCCGGCATTGAGAAGCTCTAAATCAGATAACGTAGTGCGTTCATCGCGGGTATCAGGCCAGATTGTGGCTTTTTTGGCATTTTTATGCGGCAGGTCATTTCCCTTTACCGGGGGATTCCCGGATAATACGACCCCGATTTTATCCCGGGACCTCAGGAGTGACCATGTACTACCCCTTCGTACGTAAAGCGCTATTTCAGCTCGATCCTGAGCGTGTGCATGAGCTGACCTTACAGCAGCTGAAGCGCCTTTCCGGCACGCCGCTGCGCGGCCTGATCCGTCAGTCGCTGCCTTTCCGGCCGGTGAGCTGCATGGGGCTGACCTTTAAGAACCCGCTGGGCCTGGCGGCTGGCCTCGACAAAAACGGCGAATGCATTGATGCCTTCGGCGCGATGGGCTTTGGTTTTATTGAAATCGGTACCGTTACCCCGCGTCCGCAGCCGGGGAATGATAAGCCGCGCATGTTCCGTATTGTCGAGGCGGGCGGCATTATTAACCGCATGGGCTTTAATAATCTGGGTGTCGATCACCTGGTAGAGAATGTCAAAAAGGCCCATTTCGACGGTATTCTCGGGATCAATATCGGCAAAAATAAAGATACCCCGGTAGAGCAGGGGAAGGACGATTACCTGATCAGCATGGATAAGATTTATCCTTACGCCGGGTATATCGCCATCAATATTTCTTCCCCTAACACGCCGGGACTGCGCTCTTTACAATATGGTGAGGCGCTGGATGATTTGCTGTCGGCGGTCAAAACCCGTCAGGCGGAACTACAGCTAATCCACCATAAATATGTGCCGGTGGCGGTGAAGATAGCCCCGGACCTGACGGAAGAAGAGCTGATTCAGGTCGCCGACAGCCTGGTGCGGCATAATATTGACGGCGTGATTGCCACCAATACCACCCTCGATCGCTCGCTGGTTGCCGGCTTAAAATATGCCGACGAAGCGGGTGGCTTAAGCGGCCGTCCGGTGCAGTTACGCAGTACGGAAATTATCCGTCGTCTCTCTGCCGAACTGCAGGGCAGGCTGCCGATTATCGGCGTGGGCGGTATTGACTCCCTGGTCTCGGCGCGGGAAAAAATCGCCGCTGGGGCGACGCTGGTGCAAATATATTCCGGATTTATTTACCAGGGCCCGCCGCTGATAAAAGAAATTGTGACCCATCTCTAAGCCCATTCCGCGTTAACCAGGCCAGAGGCTTTATTTTTGCCTCTGGCTCGTTTATATTTTGTTCTGTTCGATAACTATTCATTTTTTGCTGCCGCGATCGCTGAGATTCAGAGGGGCGCAGATTTTTTCCGGCAGAACACGGCTGACCGGATGTATGTAACAATTTAATACGGGATCCATCATGAGGATAAAACCTGACGATAACTGGCGGTGGTTTTTTGACGCTGAGCATGACCGTATGATGCTGGATATGGCTGACGGTATGCTGTTCCGTTCCCGCTTCCCGCGCAAGATGTTAACGCCGGATGCCTTTACGGTTTCCGGTTTTTGTGTTGATGACGCGGCGCTGTTTTTTACCTTTGACGAGCGCTGCCGTCAGGCCGGAATAAGAGGCGACCGCCGCGCCGAGCTGGTATTAAATGCGCTGGTGGCGATGCGTTTTCTGAAACCGCTGATGCCGAAAAGCTGGCATTTTGAAAGCTATATTCAGCATGACTGGCGGCCGGCAGAAGGCGAGCTGGTTAGCGTACGCGTTACCGACAGCGGCCAGCTGGCCAGCCTGCTGGTGGTGGAGCCGGGCGAGAGCGCCGCGCTGTGCCTGGTGGCGCAGCCGCAGATGACGGTCGCCGGGCGCGGTTTGCAGTTGGGTGACGCGATTAAAATCATGCACGATCGTCTGCTGCCGCAGCAGAAATCAGACGATCTGCGGCTGGCGCGCGCGGTGTAACCCGCGCGGCCGGTTCAGCGCAGCGTCAGGTCGCTGGCCGGAATGCAGCTGCAGCTGAGGATGGTGCCGTCCGCGCGCACCGCCCCTTTTTTCAACGCCTTCACTTCTCCGCTAACCAGCGTGACCTTACAGCTGCCGCAGATGCCGGCGCGGCAGGAGTAGGGGACGGCGATCCCCTGCAACTCCAGCTGCTCCAGCAGCACCTGCTGATTGTCGCCGCAAAAAGCCTTGCCCTGCCAGTTTAGCGTCAGCTCGCTGACCGCGCTGCTGGCGACCTCCAGCGTCTCCACCACCTCGCCCGCGCCGTACAGGCGTGGCGCATGGTGGCTGAGCACTTCCAGCGCATCTCCCACCCGAACCACGCCGCTGTTGCGCGCCACCAGGTTCAGGCCAAAGTCGACGTCGCCGCTGCCGTCCTGCGCGCTGCGAAAGCCCTGTAGCGTGGCTAAGGGTTCGCCGGCGGGGTGTTTGCGCCCGTGCTGCGGGCTGACGGTGGTGAAAATGCAGCGGCTGCAGGGCTTAGGGACATCAAATTCTACTTCGCCGATTTTCAATGACGCCCAGCTGTCCTCCTGCCAGGCCGCGGCGCCGCTCACCACCAGGTTGGGGCGAAACTGTTCCATACGCACGCCTGCCGGGCAGCGCTGCTGCAGGGAGTGTAGCGAGGCTTCATTGACCAGCAGGAACGGGTAGCCATCGGCAAAGCCCAGCGGCGTCTGCTGATAGTGCTTAACCCGGCGGGTCATCTCCGGCCCCGCCCAGCGCAGCTGCACCGGGCGCGGGAAGAAGCCGCTAAGCCACTGGTTGATGCTGTCAGGCGCGATCAGCGCGGTAAAGTGGGTACCCCAAACTTCGGTGGGCGCAGGGGCTGGGGCAAAGTCGCTGAACAGCACCGTGGCGCTGCTGCCGTCCGGCGCGCTGAGCTGCAGACCGTTCATAATCAGCGACGGGGTGAACAGCACCATCTCCGGATACTGGCGGGCGGTAATAAAGGTGCCGTCCGGATCGGTCAGCATAAACAGGCGATCGAACGCCAGCCCGCTGGCCAGGGCCTGGGCGTGCGAAACCTGCAGACCGCGCATCGATTTAACCGGATGAATAAACAAGCGTGAGAGAACGATCATGTCGAGACCGATCCTGAATTTAGCGATGAATGCCCGCATGGTAACAAGGGTTTTGCCGTAAAACACGCGATCTTTATGACATGGCGCTCCGATTAGCTATAATGCGCAGCAATTTTCTGAAGACGATAAGTGACGCTATGAATTCTCTGTTTGCCAGTACGGCGCGTGGGCTCGAAGAGCTGTTAAAAAGTGAACTGGAAGCGCTGGGAGCGGAAAGCTGCCAGATCGTCCAGGGCGGCGTACATTATCAGGGCGACGATCGTCTGATGTACCAGAGCCTGATGTGGAGCCGTCTGGCTTCACGCATCCTGCTGCCGCTGACCGAATGTGGGGTTTACAGCGATCTGGATCTTTACCTCGGCGTGCAGGCGATCGACTGGCCGGCGCTGTTCGGCAGCGATAAAACCTTTGCCGTGCACTTCAGCGGCCTGAACGAGGTGATCCGCAACAGCCAGTACGGTGCCCTGAAGGTGAAGGATGCCATCGTTGACAGCTTTACCCGTAAAAATCTGCCGCGTCCGGACGTCGATCGCGAGCAGCCGGATATCCGCGTTAACGTCTGGCTGAATAAAGATACCGCCAGCATCGCGCTGGATTTGAGCGGCGATGGCCTGCACCAGCGCGGCTACCGCCAGCAGACCGGTGCGGCCCCGCTGAAAGAGACGCTGGCCGCCGCCATCGTGCTGCGTTCCGGCTGGCAGGCCGGTAGCCCGCTGGTCGATCCGATGTGTGGTTCCGGCACGCTGCTGCTGGAAGCGGCGATGATCGCCTGCGATCGCGCGCCGGGCCTGCACCGCAACCACTGGGGCTTTACCGGCTGGAACAAGTTTGACGCCGGGCTGTGGCAGGAAGTCAAAACCGAAGCGCAGGTGCGTGCCCGTAAAGGAGCAAAAGAGACCACTTCGCGCTTCTTTGGTTACGATAACGATTCCCGGGTGATTGAAAGCGCGCGCGCTAACGCCCGTCGTGCCGGCGTAGCCGACCTGATCGCCTTCACCGCGCAGGACGTACTGAAGCTGACCAACCCGCTGCCGGAAGGCCCGGCGGGCACGGTGGTCAGCAACCCGCCCTACGGCGAGCGTCTGGAGAGTGAACCGGCGCTGATTGCGCTGCACAGCCAGCTGGGCCGTATTATGAAAAGCCAGTTTGGCGGCTGGAACCTGTCGCTGTTCAGCGCCTCACCGGAGCTGCTGAGCTGCCTGCAGCTGCGCGCCGATCGCCAGTTTAAGGCGAAAAATGGCCCGCTGGACTGCGTACAGAAAAACTATCAGCTGGCGGCCAACCCGTCAGGCGGCGCCGTGGCACAGCTGGCAGATGATTATGCCAATCGCCTGCGTAAGAACCTGAAGAAGCTGGACAAGTGGGCGCGCCAGGAGGGCATTGAGTGCTACCGTATTTACGACGCCGACCTGCCTGACTACAACGTGGCGGTCGACCGTTACGCCGACTGGGTGATTATTCAGGAGTACGCGCCGCCGAAAACCGTCGATGCAACCAAGGCCCGCCAGCGTCTGTTTGACGTGATCGCCGCCACGCTCAGCGTGCTGGAGCTGCCGGCCAACCGTCTGGTGCTGAAGACGCGTGAAAAGCAGAAGGGCACCAGCCAGTACCAGAAGATGAACGAGAAGGGCGACTTTTTCGAAGTGCGCGAGTTTGATGCGAAACTGTGGGTGAACCTGACCGACTATCTCGATACCGGGCTGTTCCTCGATCACCGCATCGCGCGTAAAATGCTGGGCAAGATGAGCGCCGGCAAAGATTTCCTTAACCTGTTTGCCTACACCGGCAGCGCCAGCGTGCACGCCGGCCTGGGCGGCGCGCGCAGCACCACCACCGTTGATATGTCGCGCACCTACCTGGAGTGGGCCGAGCGCAACCTGCGGCTGAACGGCCTGACCGGCCGCCAGCACCGCCTGATGCAGGCGGACTGCCTGAGCTGGCTGCGCGACGCCGACGAACAGTTCGACCTGATCTTTATCGATCCGCCGACCTTCTCCAACTCCAAACGCATGGAAGAGAGCTTCGACGTACAGCGCGATCACCTGGCTCTGATGGGCGATCTGAAGCGTCTGCTGCGCAATAACGGCACCATTATGTTCTCGAACAACAAGCGTGGTTTCAAAATGGATCTGGCCGGCCTTGCCGCGCTGGGCCTGGAAGCCCGCGAAATTACGGACAAAACCCAGTCACAGGATTTTGCCCGCAACCGTCAAATTCACAACTGCTGGCTGCTGACGCACGCCGGTAAGGAATAAAGAGTTATGTCATTAATCAGTATTCATGGCGCTTACCTCTCATTCAGCGATGCGCCGCTGTTGGATAACACTGAGCTGCACATCGAAGAGAACGAGCGCGTCTGTCTGGTCGGGCGTAACGGTGCCGGCAAATCCACGCTGATGAAAATCATCAACCGGGAACAGCCGCTGGACGACGGGCGCATTATTTATGAGCAGGATCTGATCGTGGCGCGTCTGCAGCAGGATCCGCCGCGCAACGTGCAGGGCTCGGTGTATGATTTCGTCGCCGAAGGCGTGCAGGAGCAGGCTGAACACCTGAAAGCCTATCATGCGATTTCCCATCTGGTGATGGAAGATCCGAGCGATAAGAACCTCAACGAGATGGCGCGTCTGCAGACCATCCTCGATCACCAGAACCTGTGGCAGCTGGAGAGCCGTATTCACGACGTGCTCAAGCAGATCGGTCTGGAGCCGGACGTTGAGCTGTCATCGCTCTCCGGCGGCTGGCTGCGTAAGGCGGCGCTGGGGCGTGCGCTGGTCAGCAACCCGAAGGTGCTGATGCTCGATGAGCCGACCAACCACCTGGATATTGAGACCATCGACTGGCTGGAAACCTTCCTGAAGACCTTCCAGGGCAGCATTATCTTTATCTCTCACGACCGTTCGTTTATTCGCAATATGGCGACGCGAATCGTCGATCTTGACCGCGGTAAGCTGGTCTCCTGGCCGGGCGACTACGACCTTTACCTGCTGAGCAAAGAGGAAGCGCTGCGCGTTGAAGAGATGCAGAACGCCGAATTCGACCGCAAGCTGGCGCAGGAAGAGGTGTGGATCCGCCAGGGTATCAAGGCACGCCGTACCCGTAACGAAGGGCGAGTACGTGCGCTGAAAGCGCTGCGTCGCGAACGTTCTGAACGCCGTGAAGTGATGGGCAAAGCCAACATGCAGGTGGAAGAGGCGAGCCGCTCCGGCAAGATCGTCTTTGAGCTGGAAGATGTCGCTTACGGCATCAACGGTAAACAGCTGGTGAACGGTTTCTCCCGTCAGGTACAGCGCGGCGATAAAATTGCCCTGATTGGCCCGAACGGCTGTGGTAAAACTACGCTGCTCAAGCTGATGCTCGACCAGCTGAAGGCCGACAGCGGCCGTGTACATATCGGTACCAAGCTGGAAGTGGCCTACTTTGACCAGCACCGTGCCGAGCTGGATCCGGACCGGACGGTGATGGACAACCTGGCGGAAGGCAAGCAGGAGGTGATGGTCAACGGTAAGCCACGCCACGTGCTGGGCTACCTGCAGGAGTTCCTGTTCCATCCGAAGCGCGCAATGACCCCGGTGCGCGCTCTGTCGGGCGGTGAGCGTAACCGCCTGCTGCTGGCACGCCTGTTCCTCAAGCCAAGCAACCTGCTGATTCTTGATGAACCGACCAACGACCTGGACGTTGAAACGCTGGAGCTGCTGGAAGAGCTGATCGACGGCTATCAGGGCACCGTGTTGCTGGTCAGCCACGACCGTCAGTTCGTCGATAACACCGTGACCGAGTGCTGGATTTTTGAAGGCAACGGCGAGATCGGTGCCTTCGTTGGTGGCTATCATGATGCCCAGCTGCAGCGCAGCGCCTTTAAACAAACCCGTGCGGTTACTAAAGGCAGCAGCGCCCAGCCGCGTCAGGAAAATGTAAAAGCGGAAACGGCCAAAAAACCGGTGGCAAAGTTGAGCTACAATCTACAGCGTGAGCTGGAGCAGCTGCCGCAGAAAATGGAAGCGCTGGAAGCCACCCTGGAGTCTTACCAGGCGCAGGTGGCGGACGCCAGTTTCTTCAATCAGCCCCGTGAGGTAACGCAGCCGGTACTGGATGCGCTGGCCGTTGCGGAAAAAGAGCTGGAAGTGGCCTTTGAGCGCTGGGAATACCTTGAGTCGTTAAGTAACGGCGAATAAGGCAGTGAGTTAAATTCACCGAGGGTCAGGTATGTGTTCGTCGCACCACGCGCATCACTGGATGCTCTGTCCGCAGTGTGACCTGATGACACAAATGCCAGAACTCCGGCCGGGCAGCAAAGCAAGCTGCCCGCGTTGTCATACCACACTCCAAATGAACTGGGTTGAGCCGCGCAGGCGGCCAACCGCCTATGCACTGGCGGCGCTGTTTATGCTGCTGCTGGCCAACCTTTTTCCCTTCGTCAATATGCACGTTGCCGGTCTGAGCAGCGAAATTACCCTGATGCGTATCCCTTCGGTTATGGTTGCGGAGGACTACAGCAGTCTGGCGACGCTGTTCCTGCTGTTTGTTCAGGGCGTACCTGCACTGTGCATGGTGGCGATCCTGCTGCTGGTTAACCCGCTGCGGGTGCCGCCAGCGTTGAAAAAAACGCTGGCGCGCACGCTGTTTCAGCTGAAAAGCTGGGGCATGGCGGAGATTTTCCTCGCCGGCGTGCTGGTCAGCTTCGTCAAGCTGATGGCCTACGGCGATATCGGCATTGGCCTCAGCTTCGTGCCCTGGTGCCTGTTCTGCCTGCTTCAGCTGCGCGCTTTCCAGTGCATCGACAGGCGCACGCTGTGGCAGCAGGTGGCGCCGTTGCCGCCGTTGCCTACAAAACCGGTGCCGGCCATCAGCGGTCTGCGTCAGGGTCTGCGTTCCTGCACCTGCTGTACCGCGGTGCTGGCCAGCGACACCGCTATCTGCCCGCGCTGTGGCACGCACGGGCATGCGCGGCGCAGGCACAGCCTGCAGTGGACCATGGCGCTGCTGATTACCTCGCTGGTGCTCTATATTCCGGCTAACCTGCTGCCGATTATGGTCACTGAAGCGCTGGGCACTCAGATGAACTCGACCATTATGGCCGGGGTGATCCTGTTGTGGAGCGATGGCTCTTATCCGGTGGCGCTGGTGATCTTTATCGCCAGTATTATGGTGCCGTCGCTGAAAATGCTGGCGATAGCCTGGCTGTGCTGGGATGCCAACGGGCACAGCATGAAACCGCGAGACAGCGACCGTATGCACCGCATCTATGAGCTGGTTGAGCTGGTGGGCCGCTGGTCGATGATCGATGTGTTCGTGATTGCCGTGCTCTCTGCGCTGGTGCGTATGGGGCGGCTGATGAGTATTTACCCGGCCATCGGGGCGCTGCTGTTTGCGCTGGTGGTGATCCTGACCATGTTTGCTGCCATTACCTTTGATCCCCGCTTAATCTGGGATCGGACCAGAGAAAAAAGTCTTGAGGAGTCTTCACGTGACGGACAATAACCACGCTACCGCAAAGGTAGATCAGATTAAACGCTGGTCACCGGTGTGGATCATTCCGATCGTCACCGTGCTGATCGGTGCCTGGATCCTGTTTTACCACTTCAGCCATCAGGGGCCGCTGGTGACGCTGATCACCACCAACGCCGAGGGCATTGAAGGGGGGAAAACCACCATCAAAAGCCGCAGCGTCGACGTTGGCGTGGTCGAAAGCGCCGTGCTGACCGACGATCTGCACCATGTCGAGATCACCGCGCGGCTGAATTCCGGTATGGAAAAGCTGCTGCGCGAAGACAGCGCCTTCTGGGTAGTGAAGCCAGCCATCGGCCGTGAAGGCATCACCGGGCTGGGCACGCTGCTCTCCGGGGCCTATATCGAGCTGCAGCCGGGTTCAAAAGGCGAACGTGCCGAGCAGTATAAGCTGCTGGATGCGCCGCCGCTGGCACCGCCGGATGCGAAGGGTATTCGTATTACGCTGGACAGCAGCAAGGCCGGACAGCTTAACGCCGGCGATCCGGTGCTGTTCCGCGGCTACCGCGTCGGCTCCGTGGAGACCAGCGCCTTTGACGCCGACAAACGCCTGATGACCTATCAGCTGTTTGTCGCCGCGCCTTATGACCGCCTGATCACCACCAACGTGCGCTTCTGGAAGGACAGCGGTATCGCGGTGGATATGTCAGCGAACGGCATGCGAGTCGAGATGGGCTCGCTGACTACGCTGTTCAGCGGCGGGGTCAGCTTTGACGTCCCGGACGGCTGGGACCGTGGAGAGCTGGCGCAGAACAAGGCGGAATACAAGCTTTTCGACGACCAGCGCAGCACCCAGGATTCGCTGTATACCGACCATAAAGACTTCCTGCTGTTCTTCAACGACTCGGTACGCGGCCTGCAGGCCGGGGCGCCGGTGGAGTTCCGCGGCATTCGTTTGGGTACCGTGGCAGAAGTGCCGTTTACCGCGCCGGGCATCGCGCAGCGCCTGAACAACGACTACCGCATCCCGGTGCTGATCCGCATCGAACCCGACCGTTTCCGCAAGCAGCTGGGTGACGACTTTAACTTCGAAGAGCACCTGAAGGACGGGATCCGATCCGGCCTGCGCGCCTCGATGAAGTCTGCTAACCTGCTGACCGGTTCGCTGTACGTCGATCTGGATTTCTACGCTAACGCCAAAGCGGTTACCGGCCCGACCACTTTCGCTAACTATGAGCTGATCCCGACCACCAGCGGTGGCCTGGCGCAGATCCAGCAGAAGCTGATGGAATCACTGGATAAGATCAACGCGCTGCCGCTGAACCCGATGGTGAATGAGGCGACCGGTACGCTGAAAGAGAGCCAGCGCACGCTGCGCGAGCTGCAGAAAACGCTGGATAATCTGAACAAGATCACCTCCAGCCAGTCGATGCAGCAGCTGCCCGCCGATATGCAGGGCACGCTGCGTGAGCTGAACCGCAGCATGAAAGGCTTCCAGCCGGGCTCACCGGTTTACAATAAGATGGTCGGCGATATGCAGCGTCTCGACCAGGTGCTGCGCGAGCTGCAGCCGGTATTACGCACGCTGAACAGCAAGAGCAACGCGCTGGTATTTGAGGCCAAACCTGGCGAAGACCCACAGCCGAAGAGGGCGAAATAATGATGAAATGGATGCCGGTTGCGCTGGCACTGGTGCTGACCGCCTGTAGCAGCACCAGCGAGACCCGTTACTACCAGCTGCCAAACCTGACGGCAGCTGGTACCGCGGTCAGCAGTCAGGCGCAGATGCGCCCGCTGTGGGTTGAACACGTTGCGGTGCCCGATTCTCTGGCGGGCAACGGCGTGGTTTACCAGACCAGCGACGTGCAGTACGTGATTGCCAGCAGCAACCTGTGGGCCAGCCCGCTGGATCAGCAGCTGCAGCAGACGCTGGTCAGCAACCTGAGCGCCGCGTTACCCGGCGCGCTGGTGACCACCACTCAGCCCGCGGCGGACCACGATACGCTTAACGTGACGGTGACCGGCTTCCAGGGCCGTTATGATGGCCACGTAGTGGTCAGCGGTGCCTGGGTGCTGGAGCATGATGGACAGCTGCGACGGCAGAGCTTCGCCATTACCCTGCCGCAGCCGGAGGATGGCTATGACGCGATGGTGCGTACGCTCGCGCAGGGCTGGCTGCAGGCCAGCCGGCAGATGGCTAATGCGATTGCTGCAAAACCTTAATTAAAATCTTTACTTAGTGCCTAAGCCTTTGATTTTTGAAAATTCAGAATTTTCAGAATCAAAGGTTTTTTTTCGTCCCGTCAGCAGGTTAGGGTGCTTTTCGCTAAAAAAAGTCACGCTGATTACGATTTTTTTACGTCACTATTATGACGCTGGCGTGAAAATTGCGCGTTGATCTTTCATTTTAGCCGGGGTAAAACTGTCCTGTGGTTGCGCACAATCTAACCACTGTTTTCTTTCCACCAGATTCCAAGACTCAGATGAGGGAAACGCGGCATGAAGAGACAGAAACGAGATCGCCTGGATCGGGCACATTCAAGAGGTTATCAGGCCGGCATTACCGGGCGCTCTAAAGAGATGTGTCCATACCAATTACTGGATGCACGATCTCACTGGTTGGGAGGCTGGCGACAGGCCATGGAGGACAGGACGGTTAACGCGTAACCCCTGTTCACAGAAAAGGAATGAACCTCCGCTTAAGCGGAGGTTTTCGTTTTGTACCCCGCGGTTCACCCTGCACGGCAATATTCTGCCGGGGGTGAACGCGGGGGCAAAACTATCAGAACGCGGTAGTGTCTTTAAACAGGCCCACTTTCAGGTCGGTGGCTGTATAAATTACGTTACCGTCAACCAGCACTTCACCGTCCGCCACGCCCATCACCAGCTTGCGGTTGATCACACGCTTGAAGTGGATGCGGTAAGAGACTTTCTTCGCGGTCGGCAGTACCTGGCCGGTAAATTTCACTTCGCCCACGCCCAGCGCGCGGCCTTTTCCTTCAGCGCCTAACCAGCCGAGGTAGAAGCCAACCAGCTGCCACATGGCATCGAGGCCGAGGCAGCCAGGCATCACCGGATCGCCGATAAAGTGGCAGCCGAAGAACCACAGGTCCGGATTGATATCCAGCTCTGCTTCCACGAAGCCTTTACCGTAGTTACCGCCGTCTTCGGTCATTTTAACTACACGGTCCATCATCAGCATGTTGCCGGACGGCAGTGGCGGGCCTTCAGCACCGAACAGTTCACCGCGACCAGAAGCGATCAGGTCTTCTTTTGTATAGGATTCGCGTTTATCTACCATATTCTCTATAAGCCTTATTTTAATGAAGCACGAAGTTTAGCGAACACGTGTAAGCTGAGCAAGCCCTGTCAGCGCTGGTTGAACCAGTTTAACCAGCGCAGCGGCCAGGGGCGCTGACGCGCGTCTGGCAGGTTGAATTGTGCGATACGCTCCTGAATGGACTGTAACAGGCAAGGCTGCTTCTCTTTGTACCATTCCACGCCGGTTAACAGCGGCAGCGCCTCTTCCACGCCTGAGACGGCCCACAGGTGGAATTTACCCTCACGCACCGCGTCCACCACCTCCTGCTGTAACGAGAGATGACGCACGTTGGCCGTCGGGATGATAATCCCCTGGCTGCCTGACAGGGTGCGCTGGTTGCAGATGGCGAAGAAGCCTTCAATTTTTTCATTCAGGCCGCCGACCGGCTGCACGCGGCCAAACTGGTCGACGGAGCCGGTGACCGCAATCTGCTGATTGATCGGCTGGTCAGCCAGAGCACTGACCAGCGCGCAGAGTTCAGCCAGCGAGGCGCTGTCACCGTCCACTTCGGCGTAGGACTGTTCAAACACAATCGACGCCGAGAAGGGCAGTTGTTGATCCAGGTCCAGTTCGGCCATCAGCCACGCCTGCATGATCATCATGCCCTTGGCGTGAATATTGCCGCCCAGCTCGGCCTTGCGCTCAACGTCGGTGAACTCACCGTCGCCGATGTGTACCACGCAGCTGATGCGTGACGGTTCGCCAAACGCCCGCGGATGGCCGGGAAATTCGATCACCGAGAGGGCGTTAATCTGGCCAACGGCCTCACCCTCGGTTTCAATCAGGATCTGATCGAGCAGGATGTCATCACGGATCCGCTCACTGAGGAAGCCTTCACGCCATTCGCGGGTGGTCAACGCATCGCTGAGGTTTTCACCGCTGAGCAGGCCGGCCTCACTGTACAGGGCGGCCTCCTGCAACTGGCTGGTCAGCCACAGGGGATCGAGCGGCAGCGTATCCTGATCGCCGGTGTAACGCGCGCCTTCACGCACCAGTAACGGCCAGAAGTCGGCAGCCGGGGCCTCATAGCCCAGGTCCTGAGCGATACCGGTCACCCACTGTTGCCACTGGCTGAACTCTTCATCTTCCGCCAGCTGAATATTTTCTTCAAATTCAGCGTACAGCGCCTGCGCGGCCAGTTCCGGCTCGATCTCCTGGAAATCGGCCAGCACGTCGCGTTCGCCGATCAGCAGCAGGCGGAAACTCAACGGCATCGCGGGTATCGCCAGCGGCAGCGGGCGGGTTTCATCCTGCGAGTACCAGATGAACTGGCCGGTGGTCAGCATCTGCTTCAGCCGCATCCACAGCAGCGGCTGTGCCACCAGCGTGCGCAGCGACAGGATCAGCACACCGCCGTTGGCCTGGTGAACCAGCCCCGGCGTCAGCTGGACGTTGCCCTGGTACTGGCGCACGCAGCCAAACAGCTGCTCGGCTTCAATCCAGTCGGCGCAATGGACGCCGCCTTCACTGGCGAACGGCTCGCCGGTGCTCTGTGCCGGATGCCAGTGAACGGTCGTACCGTCGATCTGATAAGAACCACCATACAGCGCATCCGGTTCATCCTCGTGCAGGGAGGAGAGGATACGGTGCAGTAAAGCCAGATATTCAGCACTTTCGGCACATTTAACCAGCATAAGCGGTACTTTTGCCGGGGTTTGCAGGAACAGGTTCAGGCCATTAAACAGGCGCGACTGTACCGAGGCAAAGCACTCTGCATCGGCAACAACGTCCTGGGAAAGAAGATGTTGAAAGCGTTCAGTATCGGGCTGTAGGGCACGCCACTCGAGTTGGTTGCTGGTCAAAGTTATCGTATTTTTCACATTGGAATAAAAGCAGCATTATACAATAATTCAGCCTGTTAAGCACCGCAGACATGCGCTTACGCGGCGGCAGACACATTATTCATCTCACCTCGTCGGTTTTCTTTACTGCCAGATGAAAAAAAGCTGTTATTCTTAAGTCGTTATGTGATCAGCATGAGATTCCGATGAAATATCAGCAACTGGAAAATCTTGAAAGCGGGTGGAAATGGAAGTACCTGGTGAAAAAACACCGCGAGGGAGAATTGATCACGCGTTATATTGAGCAGAGCGCCGCCCAGGCGGTGGTGGAGGAGCTGCTGGCGATGGAGAACCGGCCGGTTGACGTCGCCAACTGGATTGCTGCACACATCAATCCGCTGCTTGAAAACCGGATGAAACAGACCATCCGCGCCCGCCGCAAGCGTCATTTCAATGCGGAACATCAGCACACGCGTAAGAAATCCATCGATCTGGAGTATCTTGTCTGGCAGCGCCTTGCCGGTCTGGCCCAGCGTCGTGACAGCACGCTGTCGGAAACCATCGTGCAGCTGATTGAAGATGCCGAACGCAAAGAAGAGTACGCCAGCCAGATGTCTTCACTGAAGCAGGGACTAAAGGATATGCTTGGCAAACCGGAGTAACGTCAGGAACGGTACGTTAACCCGATGCAGGTATCGCCCGTACTGCACAAAATCAGGACAATAAAAAACCCCGCAGAGCGGGGTTTTTTTGCATCACGGGATGACTTAAGCCTGTGGCTGAGTCACAACGTCTTTGATGCCTTTAACTTCGATCTCTACACGACGGTCTGGCGCCAGGCAGTCGATCAGGGCCGCACGGCCTTTCACGCTGTCACAGGTGCTGCCGGTAACCGGGTTAGATTTACCCTGGCCACGTGCAGAAACTTTGTTAGCCGGGATACCTTTAGAGACCAGGTAGTCAACCACAGACTGAGCGCGCTGCTCAGACAGTTTCTGGTTGTACTGCTCTGAACCGATACGGTCGGTGTAGCCCAGAACAACTACTGAACCGTCTTTCGGATCCAGGTTGCTCAGCTGGGTGTACAGCTGATCCAGAGCCTGCTTGCCTTCTGGCTTCAGGGTAGATTTGTTGAAGTTGAACAGCACGTCAGACTTCAGAGTGAAACGCTTGGTTTCAACAACTGGAGCCGGGGCTGGTGCCGGAGCAACAACCGGTGCAGCAGCTTCTTCCTGACCGAAGCGGTAAGAAACACCTACGCTCAGCAAGGCGTTGTCAGGACGGGTGCCCACAGTACCGGCGTCGCCGATATTGTTGGTCCACTGGTAGTCCAGACGGGTAGCCCACTCAGGGGTCAGTGCGTATTCAACACCAACCGCGGCCAGTGGAGAAACACCGGTGTCGTGGTCAGAGATGCGGCTGCCATCAGAACGTTTCTGAGTGGAGTCTGCACGCCATACCATACCACCCAGACGGGTGTACACGTCCAGGTTGTCCAGCACTGGGTAGCTCAGTTTAGCTGCCAGCTGCACGCCCTGCGCTTTGAATGCGCCATTGGTCACGGTGCCTTTGTAAGGCATACGGCCCAGCCAGTCATAACCCAGCTCGAAGCCCAGGTACTGGTTAGCCTGATAACCACCGAATGCACCCGCGCCCAGCTGATTTTCGTGGGTAGGACCATTGTTGTTTTCGTAACCGTTACCGTAGTAACCTGTGTCATGGTACTGAGACCAGCCCAGTTTAGCACCGGTGTACCAGGTGTCATCTTTAGGGGCGGCCTGCGCTACGGTAGCGAAGCCAGCCAGTGCCACTGCAATTGCGATAGCTGTCTTTTTCATTTTTGCGCCTCGTTATCATCCAAATAGGCAATGAGCTTAAAATAAGCTCTTTGGTTATCCTTGCCGGGCTATGAGCTCATTTATGACTCTTCCAAAAAAGGAGGTTTTTGAGCACCCTGGCGAGATAAAGTCTACAACGTACCGGCAAACTTACAAGTAAGATGTGAGGCCACTCAGCAAAAAAAGGGCGTTTCTTACAAAACTTTTAACATTTCCGAGTGAATTCTGAGGGTGAATGACGGTCTAAATCCCCAGCCAAATCATCCCTGAGCCCCGGTATGACATAATCGGAGGCCCGCACGGCATTGCACAACGAAAAATCCTGAGAAAAATCCTATTTTTACTTAATGATACAAACTCGAGTGAATTTTTAATCCTTTTAACGGTCTCTCCTGCGCAGAAACTGAGCGTTCTGGCCGCATTATTAAACCAAGCGCCTGGCCTGAACCGGCGGCCTGCTCCAGCCGCTGCCGGTCGATTTCTGATATTTCCTCATCAAACCAGCCCAGCACCACACTGTAATTTCCGGTTTGCAACGCTTTGATCATCGCTTCCACGGTCGCAATCGAACCTGAGTGGGGGGCCTGCATCATTTTTTCCAACGGCAGCCCTGACTGCAGCAACCAGTGACGGCTTAGCTTTTGTTGCGGGTTTAGCCACAGCTGCCAGCGAGACTGGGTACTCAGTTGCTGCAGCAGCGGCAGAAGTAACAGCTGAGTCATGCCGGGTTGATTCTGACTGTAAACCAGTTCGCTGACCATGCCGCTGGCGCAGGCAGGGGAGGGGGTGCCGCGCGCTGCTCCATGCCAGGTGCTGTTAACAGACTGAGATTTCAGGGAATGAGTACGCATGATGTCTTCGCTCACGTTGTTACTGTATGAATATACAGTATATGGCTGCTGAGCAAAGATCAACCTTATTTTTTGATGACGTCTCTCAAAATCGCAATCTAAAACGGCGTTATCTAAATTATTGATTGAACGAGTAACAGGGGAAGCGGCATCCTCAGTGCGTTGATTTAAAGGAAGTTGTGAGAGTTTTCTTAAGCGACGCGGAGGATGATGATGAAAAGTTCAAAGGATAGAATTGAAGCCACCAAACAGCGTCTGGCCGCGCTGGGCTGCGTGGAATCACGCACGCAATTTGGCGGCTATTGTCTCTCGGTAGAAAAGACCGTATTCGCGGTGGTGGCGGAGGGGGAACTCTACCTGCGGGCTTGTGAACAGGTGCAGCCCTACATCGCGGAACGTAAAATGGTGCCGCTAAGTATGCATAAGCGCGGCGTGCCGGTTGAGATGAACTACTATCGGGTAGACAACGCGCTCTGGTCGGACAGCGATCAACTGGTGGCGCTCTCCAGCCTGTGCCTGAAAGGTGCCCAGCGGCAGCGCGAGGCGCGCATCAGCAACCGGCGGATTAAAGATCTGCCCAATATGGGGTTTCGTATGGAGATGCTGCTGCGCCAGGTGGGTATTTATACCATCAACCATCTCCGTCAGCAGGGAGCGAAACAGTGCTGGCTGAAACTACGGGCCTGCAATAAAAACCTTGGCCTTGCCGCACTCCTCGCGCTGGAGGGGGCAATTGTCGGCCGCCATTACGAAGCCCTGCCGCGTGCGGTGAAGGAGGAGCTGCGCATCTGGTTTTACATGAATGCGCAGCGCGACCGGCGATAACCGTTTCAGGTCTTACCGGCTGGCTAACTGTCTGTTCAGCCGGGCAATTCCAGGGAGCAGATCGACCAGTAAACCGACCTGCTGCAGCACCAGTGGCTCTTTGGTATTGACCTGACTCTCCTGGTGTTGAATACGCTCGGCGAGGTTGTCGATCATCCTCTGTGCGCGGTCTTCACTGGCGACGTCCGCGTGCAGAATGTCATCGACATAGCAGACGGCGTCATCCAGCAGTTGCAGCATTTCACTGCTTTCCAGCCGTTCACGGTGCGCGCCCAGTGCGGAAATATAGCTGAGGAACAGATGGTTCAGGCCCAGTAGTCGAAATGCCGCTTCCCGTAACGCCCGATCGCTTTTGTTATCGGCCGACAGGCTGGATACCACCGATGCCAGCTCGGCGTCGGCGTTGTGCGCATCGCGGCGTGCCACACGATAGTCGAGCCGGTTGTCCTTACCCTGGTGATACTGCACCAGAATCGCATCCAGATAGCGGCAGTTGGCGTTCAGGGTACGCTGTGCCACGGCGGGCAGCCGGCGGAACCGCCAGTCAGGCCAGATAAACATCACCGCCAGCCAGGCGAGCCCGCAGCCCAGTAGGGTATCAATGATGCGCGGTAGCGCCACCTCAAAACCCTCTCCCAGCAGGTTGAAGCAGAACAGCACCAGCAGGGTGATAAACAGGGTGGCATGCGCGTACTGCACGGTGCGGAAGGCAAAAAACAGCACGCCGAACAGTACGATCAGCAGCAGTTGCCCCTCGGTAGAGGGAACCAGCCACAGCAGAGGCAGGCCGATGGCGATGCCTGCCAGCGTACCGAGAATACGCAGCGTCAGCCTGCGGCGGGTGGCGCTGTAGTTGGGCTGGCAGACGAACAGGCTGGTCAGCAGGATCCAGTAACCATGCTGCAGCCCGGTCAGCTGAATAAAGGCATAGCCGGTGCATAGCAGCAGCGACAGGCGAACCGCATGACGAAACAGCGGCGATTCCGGGCTGAGATGGCGGCTGAGCCGCAGGCGGATATCACCCCAGCCGGTCAGCCCGTCGCTGGACAGCCGCTGATCGGACGGCGGTGTGCCGGGCGGACCCTGTTCGGACTCAATGGTAGCCAGCTGGGCGTCGATCGCCTTCAGGTTATTGAGCAGATAGTGCATCGCCTGCAGCTCGGTGCTGTCCGGTTGCTGTGCGTCCAGACGCGCCAGCGTGGCGTTGAGGTTGTGGAACATCCTTTCGAAACGCAGATCGTGCTGGTAGGGCACGCGCAGCAGAATCGCCTGCGACAGCTGCTCACAGGCGCGCGCCTGCAGCGTCAGCAGACGCTGGAAGCGGAACAGGATATCGCTGGCTCCCCATGACTGACGCAGGTGGTGGTACTGCACGTGCGACGAGCTGGCACGCTCATGAATATCCTGCGCGACAAAATAGAAGTGCAGCGTGCGTCGGGTGCCGCGCTGGCCCCGATCGCCGCGCAGACGCGATTGGATCGAACTTTTCGCCTGGTTAAGCACAGCCACCAGCTTGCTGTTTTCCATTGCAACGGCGATCAATGCCTGGCGGTCATTCTGTTCCAGGTCCGGATCAAACAGGCTGGCTTTCGCCTCGAGGTACTGCGCCAGCTGGCTGAAGCAGCGGGAGAGATTATCCTGCAGCGGGCGGATCGGAAACAACAGGTGTCCGCTCAGGGTCAGCAGGTTGTACCACACGGCCCCCAGCAGCAGTAACAGCGGCTGCAGATACCACTGCTCAAACAGGTTGATGCCAAGCATGGTGTAAATAGCGATCAGCACGGCGCCAAAAGCGATGGTGGCGTAACGTGGCCCCAACGCACCCAGTAAAATAAAGCCCCAGCTGGAGATTGCCAGGCCTGTCACAAACAGCCAGGGGTGGGGGAACAGCAGCTCCACCGAGACCGAAGCGATGCAAAAACAGGTCAGGGTGATCAGCAGATTACGCAACCTGCCGCTCAGGCGGTCGTCCAGGTCGGCCAGCGCCGCGGCCACCACCCCGAGAGTCAGCGGAATAGTCCAGACAATCTGATCCAGCCACCACGGCAGCGCCGCGGTACCGGCCAGCGCCAGGGTGATACGCAGGTTATACAGCCAGCTGGTATTGAAGGCGTAGCGGCGCAGCCCGCGGGAGAGAAGTACGGTCATCCCCGTGGCTTAACGAAACTGTCCGCGCGCATTGGCTTCGCGCGCGGCGCGTGCCACCTCAACCGACACCACGCGGCGGCCGACCGGCCACAGCGCAATAGCGGCGATTTTCAGATTGGCGATGCCGACCGGAATGCCAATAATGGTAATGCACTGGGCGATACCCGCCATAATATGCATCAGGCACAGCCACCAGCCGAAAAAGATAAACCACAGGATATTGAGCAGCGTGCCGCCGGAGTTGAGCAACGCGCTTTTGCCGCCCGGATTAAGTTCATCGACGTGAACGGCTTCGTTGCCAAACGGCAGCAGCGACAGTTTAGTTATCTCCCAGCAGGAGCGGGTGAGCGGCAGCGTGAAGATAAAGATAATGCTGACCACGGTTGCCAGCAGCCAGGAGAGCGTGGTCAGAAAGCCACCAAGAACAAAATTCAGAATATTGAGGACTGCTCGCATCGCGGGGCTCCTTCTCAGACAAGGTGTCAGGACAATCGCTTGATTGTAACGTGTTTTAGCACTGGAGCGGTATCGCCGCGCCCGTTAAACTGTCGTCAGAAGAAAATAACCGCAGCCCAGGGGCACCGGAATGGAACTGAAAGCAACGTCGCTGGGCAAGCATCTGGCACAGCATCCCTATAATCGCGTGCGGCTGCTGAACGCGGGCGTCGAGGTGAGCGGCGAAAAGCATGAGTATCTCATCCCGTTTAACCAGCTGCTGGCGGTCAGGTGCAAGCGCGGGCTGGTGTGGGGAGAGCTGGAATTCTCTCTCGCGGATGACAAAGTAGTGCGTTTACACGGAACGGAATGGGGTGAAACTCAGCGTTTCTACCACTATTTCAGTCAGGCGTGGCAGCAGTGGAGCGAAGAGATGAGCGGCATTGCCGCCGGCGTGCTGGAGGCGCAGGCCGGGCGGCTGCGCGAGCTGGAACAGCAGGACCGCTGGCTTAAACGGGCGGACATCAGCAGTTTTCAACAGCAAATCGATGACACTTTCGCCGCCCTGCCGCTACCCGTTGACCGGCTGGCGGATTTTGACGTCTGCCGTCCACCCTATGAGTACTGCCTGCAGTGGCTGCAGGACAGTGAAAGCCAGCGCCAGGCGCGTAACGGCGCATGGACCCGGCGTATGCTGCAGCAGTACGCTGACTTTTTCGACGGCGTCGAGAGCTCGCCGCTGAATGACGCCCAGGCGCGTGCGGTAGTCAACGGCGAAGAGTCGGTATTGGTGCTGGCCGGGGCGGGCAGTGGTAAAACTTCGGTGCTGGTGGCGCGGGCCGGCTGGCTGCTGCTGCGTAAGCAGGCGGTCGCCAGCCAGATCCTGCTGCTGGCCTTTGGCCGCCAGGCGGCGCAGGAGATGAACGCGCGCATCAGCGAACGGTTGCACAGCGACGAGATCGAAGCGCGCACCTTCCATTCGCTGGCGCTGCATATTATTCAGCAGGGCAGTAAAAAGTCCCCGGTGGTCAGCCGGCTGGAGAGCGATACCGACGCCCGCCATCGGCTGCTTATCGACGCCTGGCGTCAGCAGTGCAGCGAGAAGAAGGCGCAGGCCAGCGGCTGGCGGCAGTGGCTGACCGATGAGCTGGAGTGGCAGCTGGACGACGGCAGTTTCTGGCAGGATGACCGGCTGGCTAAAAAACTGGCCAGCCGGCTCGACCGCTGGCTGGGGCTGATGCGCACGCACGGCGGCGCGCAGGCGGCGATGATCGACAGCGCGCCGGAAGCGGTGCGCGATCTGTTCAGCAAACGTATCCGGCTGATGGCGCCGCTGTTGAAAGCGTGGAAAAACGCGCTGAAGGAGGAGGGAGCGGTGGATTTCGCCGGCCTGATCCATCAGGCGGTCAATATTCTGGAAAAAGGCCGTTTTGTCAGCCCGTGGAAGCATATCCTCGTCGATGAGTTTCAGGATATCTCCCCGCAGCGGGCCGCGCTGCTGTCTGCGCTGCGGCGGCAGAACAGCCAGACCACGCTGTTTGCCGTTGGTGATGACTGGCAGGCGATCTACCGCTTCAGCGGCGCCGAGATGACCCTGACCACCGCGTTCCATCACTACTTTGGTGAAGGTGACCGCTGCGTGCTCGACACCACCTACCGCTTTAACCAGCGCATCGGCGAGGTGGCCAACCGCTTTGTGCAGAGCAACCCGCATCAGTTAAAAAAGCCGCTCAACAGCCTGACGAAGGGCGGTGCTAAAGCGGTACAGCTGCTGCCGGATGACCAGCTGGAAGCGCTGATTAATAAAATGAGCGGTTACGTAAAAAGTGGCGAACGGGTGCTGCTGCTGGCGCGCTATCACTATCTCCGGCCGCCGTTGCTCGATAAGGCTGCGACCCGCTGGCCTAATCTGACGCTGGATTTTATGACCATTCATGCCAGTAAGGGGCAGCAGGCGGATTACGTGATCCTGCTGGGGCTGAGCGCGGGTAAAGAGGGCTTCCCGGCCGCGGCACGCGAATCGGTAATGGAGGCGGCGTTGCTACCCCAGGCAGAAGATTTCCCGGATGCGGAAGAGCGGCGGCTGGCCTACGTGGCGCTGACCCGCGCCCGTCACCAGGTGTGGCTGATGGTCGATCGCCAGCAGCCTTCGGCCTTTGTTGCAGAGTTAATTCGTCAGGGCGTTCCGCAGTTGAGAAAACCCTGACGCCAGCGGGCGTTACTTCAGACGTTGCTGCAGGTAACGCTCGTAGTCAGGGATCTGAATGGCCAGCTCGCCGGAGAACAGCGGTGAACTGATAATGAAGTCGGCCGTCGCCAGGTTGGTGGCCACCGGAATGTTCCACACGGTGGCCAGCCGCAGCAGGGCCTTAACGTCAGGATCGTGCGGTACCGCGTTAAGTGGGTCCCAGAAGAAGATCAGCACGTCGATCCTGCCTTCTGAAATCAGCGCACCCACCTGCTGATCGCCGCCCATCGGGCCGCTGAGCATGGCGGTGACCGGCAGTCCTGTAGCGCGCTGCACCAGATTGCCGGTGGTGCCGGTAGCGTAGAGCGTATGGTGCTGCAGCAGCGTTTTGTGGGCGGCTACCCACTGCATCAGAGTGTCTTTACAGTGGTCATGCGCCACCAGCGCAATATGCTTACTCGGCGCGAGGGTACGGCTTGTCTGGTCCATTCAACTTTCCTGTGAGCAAAGAGGGTGATGTTATTATCAGGTCAAACAGGGAGTTGAGTGTAGCGCCAGCGGCAAAGCGGGATCAACTGGTATGCAGCGCCTTCAGCAGCATCACAAAACGCTGGCGGGTGGCGGAGTCCACCTGCTGATACCACAGGTGCAACATACGCTCGGCGGCGCTGTGGCTGTCGGCCATCTCTGCGGCCGGTGGGCCGGCCAGCGCTGAACGCTGCCCTGACTGTGCGAAACGCGGCACCGAGGCAATTTTACCGGTGAGGTTGTACTGGATCATCACCTGTTCCGCATCGCCGTTGATCGGCTGCAGCAGCCGGTCGCGCTTGCTGGCTATTTCATTACCCTGCTCATCGACCAGCCTGAACTGCGGCTTTTTATCAAAGGCCCTGCCGTCGTGTGGCGTACCGATCGCCGGGAACTGGATCACTACCGAACGGCTGTTGGTGATAAAGGTGACGATCTGTGGTGCTGAGCGCCAGGTGTCGCGCTGGTGGGCCAGTGGATTAAGGTTTTTTTCCAGGCGGAACAGCAGCTGATGTTCACCACGTTCCAGTTCCAGCCCGTCGGCGCCTTTCAGGAGAGATCCTGAAATCCGGCGCCCGTCAAGCACCAGCAGGTCCAGTTCAGGGGAGAGTTTTAACGTGGTGGCGGGTACCGCGGCGGCAACCAGCATCATGACCAACCCGGTGATAACCTTATACAACTTCATTGTTTCTCCAGCCCGGTCAGCGACGGCATAAATTCGAATGTATCAAAGTCTTTCAGTATGGCAGCATATTAACATTTTAAAATATTTAATCGTGCTATATATCATAAAACGCACAACCGGGATCGGCGATCCCCGGATGGCGTCGCCCGTGTCAGCCACACTCTCTGACACGCTTTATCAGCAAATGGAGGCCTTAGATGAGCGATCAAACGATTACTGACGTGCTGAATACCACCCGCAGCATTGCGCTGGTGGGGGCCAGTGACAATCCGGCGCGCGCCAGTTACCACGTGATGGCGTTTCTGCTGGCGCAGGGCTATCAGGTGATCCCGGTCAGCCCGAAGCTGGCGGGAAAGGAGCTGCTGGGGCAGAAGGCGTACGCCAGGCTGGCCGATATTCCGCAGCCGGTAGACATGGTTGACGTATTCCGCAATTCTGAAGCCGCGTGGGGGGTAGCGCAGGAAGCGATCGCCATTGGCGCTAAAACGCTGTGGCTGCAGATTGGGGTGATCAATGAACAGGCGGGTGTACTGGCGGCTGACGCCGGACTGAAGGTAATAATGGATCGCTGCCCGAAGGTAGAGATACCGCGGCTGGGGCTGCTGAAAAGCGCCTGAAATCCGGCCCCGCCGATCGCGGGGCCGGACTCAGTTACGCAGGTGAGGCGCGCTTAGCTGCTGACGCACCGAGGCGGCCAGTTCATCAAGGGAGGAGTGCCCGGGATGGTCATCCGGGGCTTCCCACGAAAGCTGCGCCTCAGCCAGATAGGTGTGCACCGTCTGGCCCTCGTCATCTTCCATCACCACGTGATACCAGGGTGCGGTGCGAAACGCATCGTAACCGTCGATCTCGGTGACCGCCGGATCTTTCAGCGAGTACTCCGCGTCAACGTCCACCACCACGCCAGGGAAACCCAGCAGCTGGTGACGCACCTGCTGGCCAATACCGAATTTGCTGGCAATCATCATGACCTCCTGAAAAAGTTGCCCTGAACATAATATCGGGGCAGGACAACCTTTTTTCAAGTCACAGAACGTGGCAGGCAAATCCTTTCAGGTACAGCCCTTCCGGGTAGCTGGCCAGCACCGGGTGATCGGCCGCCTGGCGGAACTGCTCGATAAACTGCACTTCACGGCGTGCATCAATCGCGGCGTCAGCGACAATCTTCTGGAACAGGTCGGTGGTCATCAGGCCGGAACAGGAGAAGGTCAGCAGCGTGCCGCCCGGATTCAGCAGCTGCATCGCCAGCATGTTGATATCCTTATAACCGCGGCAGGCGCCCATCAGCTGATTTTTATTTTCAACGAACTTCGGCGGGTCCATCACGATCAGGTCAAACTTTTCACCTTCGTCGCGGTAGCGGCGCAGCAGTTTAAACACGTCATCACGCACAAACTGCGCCTTAGACAGGTCCAGCCCGTTCAGCTCAACGTTCTGTTTCGCCACGTCCAGCGCGTCCTGTGAGGTATCGACGCTGATCACTTCGCTGCAGCCGCCCATCAGCGCGGAAACGGCGAAGCCGCCGGTGTAGGAGAAGCAGTTCAGCACACGACCGTCTTTTGCGTAACGGCGGGTCGCCAGACGGCTGTCGCGCTGATCGAGGTAATAGCCGGTTTTGTGGCCGGTCTGAATGTCGACCAGCAGTTTCATACCGTGTTCGGTAATCGGCAGTAGCGCTGGCGGGGTGTCGCCCAGCACCACGCCCTGCGTCATATCCAGCCCCTCTTTCTTACGCACGCTGACGTCAGAGCGGTCGTAAATGGCACAGCCAGGGTAGCAGGTTTGCAGTGCGGTGATCAGCGCGGCGCGCTGGTATTCCGCACCGGCGGATAGCAGCTGTAATACCAGGAAGTTGCCGAAGCGATCAATGGTGACGCCCGGAAGACCGTCGGATTCCCCGGCGATAATCCGGTAGCTGTCGAGATCGTCACGTACCGCCAGCCAGTCGCGCAGCCGCTGGGCCGCCTGCAGGCGACGGACGAAGAAGTCGATATCAATGGATTCATCTGCGTCCCAGCTCCAGACGCGGGCGCGGATCTGTGATTCGGGAGACCAGGCGGCACGCGCCAGCCATTTTCCCTGGCTGTCGCAGACGTCAATGGTTTCACCCGAACTGGCTTTACCTTCCAGGCGGGCAACCGCGCCGGAAAAGACCCACGGATGGCGACGAAGTAAGGACTTTTCACGCCCTTTGGCAAGAATTAAACGAACGGTCATATTTGCTATGCTTATATTCAGAAAGATCGACGGGTATTGTCCGGTGCCGGTTGCCAAAAAGCAATCGCTGCCGGGGTAAGGAGGAAAAATGGCGATTGAGGCTCGAAAAATGTGGGTGCACGGCCGGGTACAGGGCGTCGGGTTTCGTTACAGCACGCGGAGTGAAGCGCTACGGCTGGGGCTGCGCGGCTACGCGAATAATCTTGATGACGGCAGCGTGGAGGTGCTCGCCTGCGGCGAAACTGAACAGCTGGACGCCCTGCTGGCGTGGTTACAGGCGGGTGGTCCGCGCAGCGCGCGTGTCGATAAGGTGCTGGTGGAGCCGCACGTCGGCAATGCGTTACCCAGCGGTTTCACCACCGGGTAACGCTGCGCGTCCGCACCCGGCAGAGGGCGTGCGGCTGCACTAAGGGAATTGTTACTACAGCGTGTAAGTCAGGCTGTTACTTCTTCCGCTTACGCGCCTGTAGGGGAGTTACCTCGCGGGTGCGTATTACAGGCATTTGGCGGGCTTGGGCAGGCCGGCAATTTTGGTGGCCTGTTTGGCCGGGCCTTTAGGGAACAGGCGGAACAGATAGCGGCTGTTGCCTTTCTCTTCACCATATTTCTGCGCCATCGCCTTGACCAGCATGCGAACGGCGGGGGAGGTATTGAACTGCAGATAGAACTCCCGCACAAAGCGGACCACTTCCCAGTGTGCCTCGCTTAACGCGATCTCCTCTTCGGCGGCCAGCAGCGGTGCCAGCGCTTCATTCCAGTCGGTGACCACCTTCAGGTAGCCTTCCGCATCGCGTTCGATCTCTTTACCGTTAAATTGCACTCTGTTGCCCCACGTCTTGTTTTGCGGCGCGCAGTGTAGCAAAACTCAGCCGCACTAAACAGAAAGCCCCGCACGAGGCGGGGCCGGATCTTGCGCCGTAAGGCTTAGTTGCTGCGTGACATACCCAGCAGGCTCAGCAGGCTGACAAAGATGTTGTAGATTGAAACGTACAGGCTAACGGTAGCGCGAATGTAGTTGGTTTCGCCGCCGTGAATGATGTTGCTGGTCTCCCACAGGATTGCGCCGGCGGAGAACAGGATAAACAGCACGCTGATCGCCATATGCAGAGCAGGGATGTTGAGGAAGATGTTGGCGACGACCGCCACCAGCAGCACCACAAAGCCCGCCATCAGCATACCTGACAGGAACGACATATCCTTACGCGTGGTCAGCACATAGGCTGAACAGCAGAAGAACACCAGCGCCGTACCGCCAAGCGCCAGGCCAATCACGTCACCCATACCCGCGGACAGGAAGCTGTTCAGCATCGGCCCCAGGCAGTAGCCAAGGAAGCCGGTGAAGGCAAAGGCGGCCAGAATCCCCGCCGGGCTGTTAGCCAGACGATAGGTCAGGAACATCAGCCCGTAGAAACCAACCAGCATCAGAATAAAGCCCGGCGCAGGCAGCGCAAACACCGTACTCATGGTGGCGGTGAACGCTGAAAACGCCAGCGTCAGCCCAAGCAGAAAGTAGGTATTACGTAATACCCGGTGGGTACTGAGCAGCGAGCTATCACTGGCGGAAGTAACAAGGCGATCCATAAAGCACCTCTCAAGGTCCAATAAATAAAAACGAGCATAAAGAGAGGCTTCCGTCAGGAAAAGGCGTTTTACCCTTCTTTACTCGCTTGCCCGCTTTATTTATCATCAATCCGGCGTTTTTTGCAGCAGTCGATAGCCGGAACGCTTTTTTTTGCCCACTGGCAGAAAAATCAACTTTACAAGCCGCAGGGAGGGATGGCCGAGTGGCTGAAGGCAACGGTCTTGAAAACCGTCGACGGGAAACCGTTCCAGAGTTCGAATCTCTGTTCCTCCACCATCAAATTCAACGGGTCAGCGCAAGCTGGCCCGTTTTGTTTTGTGCAGGAAAAATAACGGGCTTGCTGAAGCCTGCTCCGTCAGCATTGCCCCTGCGACCCTGCGACCCTGCGACCCTGCGACCCTGCGACCCTGCGACCCTGCGACCCTGCGACCCTGCATCCTCCCGGCGCGGATTTGCCCGGCTGACGTCAGAATAACCCGATCGTGATGTGAATTTGCGCATAACGGCGCTTTAATCAGCACCTGAATCTAAATGTTCATTAAATCAACAAACTAGAGAAAATTTTACTTGGCAACGTGTCCAATACTCCCTATACTTCGCTCCATCAGTTAGCGGAGGGATGGCCGAGTGGCTGAAGGCAACGGTCTTGAAAACCGTCGACGGGAAACCGTTCCAGAGTTCGAATCTCTGTTCCTCCACCATCAAATTCAAACCCCAGTCTCGAAAGAGACTGGGGTTTTTGCTTTGGTGCTGCGCATCAAATGTCGCTCATGCTGAAAAACGTCGATATAACCTGCGATTGTCTGCACAGGCCGCCGCCTGTCGCCCACGACCATTCAGGAGAACTCCATCATGGGAACCTTAACCCCCGTCAGACGCCAGCAAAAACCGCCGATCCCCGGCGTGTCGTTATCCGTCTCTGCCGTTTCCTGCCGTTTCCTGCCGTTTGCTCCAACTGCGTTTCAGCGCTGAGCTGACGCAACGCTTTCTGCAACAGTGCAGCGGCTGGCCGGTGCAGGCGCTGGAGTACAAGTCGATGCTGCGTTTTCGCGTTGCTAAAATTCTGGACGAACTGTGTGGCGGTCAGCTGCGCCCGCTGCTGTTAACCACCTTACTGGGCCGCGAGCAGGGAGCCTTGCTGATCGCCGCCGATGGGCTTAATCAGGTGGAACAGGCCGACGATATGGTGCGGCTGGCCACGGCAATTGCCCATCTTATTGGTCGCTCCAACTTCGATTCGATGAGCGGGCAGTATTACGCGCGCTTCGTGGTGAAAAATGTCGACAGCTCTGACAGCTACCTGCGTAAGCCGGATAAACCGCTGGAGCTGCACAACGACGGCACCTATGTCGAGCAAGCCACCGACTACGTGATGATGATGAAAATTGACGAGCAGAACATGCAGGGTGGCGACTCGCTGCTGTTGCATCTGGACGACTGGCCGCAGCTGGAAACCTTTTTTCACCACCCGCTGGCCCGCCGTAGTATGCGCTGGGCCTCGCCGCCGAGTAAGAACGCTCCGCAAAACGTTTATCACCCGATTTTCAGCACCGACGAGTGCGGCCGCCCGGTGATGAGCTATATCGATCAGTTTGTGCAGCCGCGGGACTTCAGCGAGGGGAACTGGCTGGCCGATCTGTCAGACGCGCTGGAGAACAGCCCGGCCAAATTCGCCCTCCCGGTGCCGGTGGGCAGTCTCCTGCTGATCAACAATCATTTCTGGCTGCATGGCCGCGATCGGTTTACCCCGCATCCCGATCTGCGGCGCGAGCTGATGCGCCAGCGTGGCTACTTCACTCCGCTGTGCGGGCAATAGTGGCCGCCAGGCACTGAGGGGCATCATCGTATGTATGATTTCGCGATTGCCGGCGGAGGAATTGTCGGCATCTCCACCGCCATGCAGCTTATCTCCTGTTACCCGGATGCCCGTATTGTGGTGCTGGAAAAAGAGCACCGCCTTGCACAGCACCAGACCGGCCATAACAGCGGGGTGATCCATGCCGGGGTCTATTACAAGCCCGGCAGCCTTAAGGCACATTTCTGCCTGGCGGGAAACCAGGCGACCAAAGCCTTTTGCACCGCGCAGAAGATTCCCTGGCTGCAGTGCGGCAAGATGCTGGTGGCCACCACGCCGCTGGAGATGGAACGGATGGAGGCGCTGTGGAAGCGCAGCAAAGCTAACGGACTGGAGCGCGAGTGGCTTTCGGCCGGTGAGCTTGCCAGGCGCGAGCCGAATATCACCGGTCTCGGCGGGATATTCGTACCCTCCAGCAGCATCGTTGACTACCATAAGGTTACCGTTGCTATGGCGCGGGTGTTCACCGAAGCCGGTGGGGAGATACGTTTGCAGACGGAGATCCTCGGGCTGCGTGAAGAGGCTGACCGCGTCACCCTGGTAACCGCACAGGAGGAGCTGGCCAGCCGCTATCTGATTGCCTGCTCGGGTCTGATGGCAGATCGCCTGGTGAGCATGCTGGGCATCGAACCGGGTTTTATCATCTGCCCGTTCCGTGGCGAATATTTCCGCCTCGACGCCCAGCACAACCACATCGTTAATCATCTGATTTACCCGATCCCGGACCCGGCCGTGCCTTTCCTCGGCATTCACCTGACGCGCACCATTGATGGCGGCGTCACCGTCGGGCCGAATGCGGTACTGGCCTGGCGTCGCGAAGGCTACCGGAAAAGCGCCATCAGCTGCCGGGACCTGTTCGAAATGGCGCGTAATGCGGGAGTGCGCAAACTGTTGAAACAAAATTTCTCACTGGGCATCAACGAGATGAAAAACTCGTTTTTCAAACAGGGCTATCTGCGGCAGGTACAGAAGTACTGCCCCAGCCTGCAACTGGCCGACCTGCAGCCGTACCCGGCGGGGGTCAGGGCGCAGGCGGTCTCTGCCGACGGCAAACTGATCGACGACTTTCTGTTTGTCGCCAGCGAACGCACCCTGCACGTGTGTAATGCACCGTCCCCGGCGGCCACGTCGGCGATCCCTATCGGCCAGCATATCGTTGAGCGGGTGAAAGAGATGGTGAAACGGCATCCGCTGTCCGTGGCCAGGCGTGGCCGTTTTAGCCGGAGCAGAAGAGGAGGGGAGTGTGGCTCTGCAGCAAAACACGGCTTTTAGAGATTACGCGGTGCGGCACCCGGGCAGGCTACGCGGCAGCCCTGGATAATGATGTGAGAGGATCTACTGGCCCCGTTCGCCATCTTCAGCCAGGTGCGGCGGCAGCATGGCCGTTAGCGCCGCCAGCAGCGGACGCGGATCGTCCTTTTTCCATACGCACCAGCCCTCAGACTGCGTGACAGCACAGTCGAGCTGCACAAATGTCACCCCGGCCATCGCCGCATGTTCCAGGCTGGCGGGCACCAGCGCCACGCCAAATCCTTTTGCCACCAGCGCAATGACGCTCAGCCAGTGGCGCGCTTCACAGCGGGCATCCGCGTCGATACTGGCAGCAAGCAGCAGCGACTGAATGCGATCGTAGTAAAACGGCGACAGCGCGCGGGAGAACACCACAAAGTGTTCCCCGCGCAGCTGGGTTAAACCGACCTTCGGCTGGCCTGCCAGCGGGTGCTGCTGCGGCAGACACAGGGCGATGCGGTCGCGGGAAAAGCGCTGCGCCGCAATGCCGGCCGGCAGCTGACAGTGATGGACAAAGCCCACGTCGAGGCCACCGTGCAGCAGGTCGCTCAGCTGTTCGCGGGTGTTCAGCTCCAGCAGGCTCAGCCGTAATCCTGGCCTCTGCTGCTGAAAGCGTTGCAGCAGCGCGGGCAATCCCTGATAGAGCAGCGCGCCGACAAATCCGACTCGCAGGTGGCCGGTCACCCCATTGCTGATATCGCGTACCTGCTCCATCGCGGTGTTCATGCCGGCAATCAGCGCCCGGGCCGCCGGGATCAGCGCCTGCCCGGCGTCGGTCAGCCGCACCTGCTGGTGGCTGCGCTCAAACAGCCGTGCGCCGATGCTCTCTTCCAGCTGGCGAATGCTCACGCTTAGAGGCGGCTGCGAGATCAGCAGACGTCTGGCCGCATGGCCAAAATGCAGCTCTTCCGCCAGCACCAGGAAGTAACGTAAATGCCGAATATCCATCTATTGCCTGCCTCAGTGTCCGTTGATGCACCACGATTTTTCCAGCCTATCAGCCGATAGTCAGACGGTATTAGACAATCCTGCGTAAACGGCAAAAGGTAGGGGCTGACGCAATGACAGGAGAAGGCCATGATGCCCTTGAACGATCAACACAACGCTATTCCGGACGCTTTCGGCACCAGCCTGTGGCAAACCGATCCCACGCTGGACGCGCTGATTAACGCCTATCTGCCCGCCGGGCTGGCCGATCATCTGCGACCCCTGCTGCAGAAGCTTGGGGCGCTGGCGGGGGGGCGGCTGAGTGAGCTGGCCGATCGCGCCGATAAAAATCCACCGCAGTTGCAGCAGCGCACCCGTACCGGCGACGACGTTCAGCAGGTGATTAAACACCCGGCGTATTGCGAGATGGAGCACTGCGCGTTCAGCGAGTTTGCGCTGGCGGCGATCTCTCACTGCCCGGACCAGCTCGGCTGGCAGGGACAGCTGCCGCCGCTGGTAAAATACCTGTTTACCTATCTGTTTGTGCAGGCGGAGTTCGGCCTGATGTGCCCGGTCTCAATGACCGACTCGCTGGCCCGCACCCTGAAAAAATTCGGCTCACCCCAGTTGGTTGACCGCTATCTGCCGTGCCTGACCTCGCGGGACCCTGCCAGCCTGTTGCAGGGGGCGATGTTTATGACCGAGCAGGGCGGCGGGTCCGATATCGCCGTCACCACCACTCGGGCGGTGGCGCAGGGGGAAAACTATCTGCTGTACGGCGACAAATGGTTCTGCTCTAACCCTGATGCCGGGCTGGCGATGGTACTGGCGCGCATTGACGGTGCCGTGGACGGGATGAAAGGCGTCTCGCTGTTTCTGCTGCCGCGCACGCTGCCGGACGGCTCGCTTAACGCCTACCGCATTCTGCGGCTGAAAGACAAGCTGGGCACCCGCTCGATGGCCAGCGGTGAGATTCGTCTTGAGGGGGCCAGCGCCTGGCTGGTGGGGGAAGCCGGACGGGGTTTTGTACAGATGGCCGATATGGTCAACAACTCGCGGCTCTCTAACGGCGTGCGTTCCGCCGGGCTGATGCGCCGGGCGGTCAGCGAAGCGTTCTTTATTGCCCGTCACCGGCGGGCGTTTGGCAAAACGCTGATTGAGATGCCGCTAATGCGCCGCCAGCTGCTGAAGCTGCTGCTGCCCGCGGAGCAGGCGCGCAGCATGGTGTTTCAGACGGCCTGCGTGCTGCAGCAGGCGGACGGCGGCGATAAGCAGGCCTATGCGCTGCTGCGGCTACTCACCCCGCTGATCAAGTTCCGCGCCTGCCGTGACGCGCGCAGGGTGACCGGCGACGCGATGGAGATCCGCGGTGGTTGCGGTTATATCGAAGAGTGGGGGGATCCGCGGCTGGTCAGAGACGCGCATCTTGGTTCGATCTGGGAAGGTACCAGCAATATTGTGGCGCTGGACGTGCGCCGTGCCGTGCTGCGCGAGCACTCGCTGGATGCGCTGCAGCCCTGGCTGGGCCGGTTGCTGGATGAGTCTCAGTTGCCCCGTTCGCTGCAGCAGCAGTTCCTCCACGCGCAGCAGCGGGTGTTTGCTCTGGTGCAGGCTGCCGTGGCCGATAACGCTGGCGGGCAGGTGCGACGAGCCACCAGCGCCCTGTACCACCTGATCAGCGCGACGATTATGGCCTGGGAGAGCCAGCAGGCGCAGCTGCCAGACCGTCTGCTGCTGGCCGGGCTGGTGCTGCAGCACAAGCTGTTGCCCGCCGACCCGCTGGCGGCAGACGATGGCCTGAGCGCGGAAGACGAAGCGCGGCTGCTGGCGTCGGCGTGGGCACTGCCCGGGGAGGCCCGCTGATGACGCTCTACGTCACCGGAGCCTTAGCCGGCGTCCGGGTTATCGATCTGTCACGGGTACTGGGCGGCCCGTACTGCGGCCAGGTACTGGGCGACCACGGTGCCGATGTGCTCAAGGTTGAGCCGCCGAAGGGCGACGAAACCCGCTTCTGGGGGCCACCGTTCCAGGACGGCGTGGCCGCCTACTATCTTGGCCTCAACCGCAACAAACGCGGCACAACGCTGGATTTATCCACGCCTGCGGGCGTTGAAGCGCTGTATGAACTGCTGGCCGATGCCGATGTACTGATTGAAAATTTTAAAACCGGCACCCTTGAGAAGTGGGGCCTCGGTTTTGACCTGCTGTCGCAGCGATTTCCACGGCTGATCCACTGCCGCATCAGCGGCTTCGGTGCCGATGGCCCGCTGGGAGGAAGGGTGGGCTACGACGCGGCGATTCAGGCGCTGTGCGGCATTATGAGCGTCAACGGGGAGGCACAGGGTGAACCGTTAAGGGTCGGCATCCCGCTGGTCGATCAGTGCACCGGGATGAACGCGGTCAGCGGTATTCTGCTGGCGCTGTACGAGCGGACGCAGAGCGGGTTGGGTCAGTTCGTCGAGTGCAGCCTGTTCGACACCGGCATCTCGCTGCTGCACCCTTATTCATCCAACTGGTTTGCCAGCCGGCAGCCGCCGCAGCGCACCGGCAACGCCCACGTCAGCCTCTATCCCTATGACGTGTTCCCGACGGCCAGCGTGCCGGTGTTTATCGGCGTTGGCAATAACCGGCAGTTTGCCCTGCTGTGCGACTGCCTTGATGCACCGGCGCTGCGTGACGACCCGCGTTTTGCCGAGCCGGCGCTGCGCTCCATCAACCGCATCCCGCTGCGCCAGCTGCTGGTGGAGCTGCTGGCCGATCGGCAGGGGGCTGCCGTGGCCGATCGGCTGTTGCAGAGTGGGGTGCCTGCCGCGCCGCAGCTGGACGTACCGGCGGCGTTGAACCACCCGCATACCGCCCATCGTCAGATGCTGGTCACCATTGGTGACGGCTATCGCGGCGTGGCCTCGCCGATCAAACTCAGCCGCACCCCGGCCAGCTACCGGCTGGCCCCGCCGGTTGCTGCCCTGGAACGGAAAAAAAAGGAAAGTCATCATGGATAACGTCGAACGGCCCGTTGTGCAGCTTGAATGCGATGGCGAGATCCTGATCGCCCTCCTCGATAACCCGCCGGTCAATGCCCTCAGCCATGCGGTGCGTGCCGCGCTGTGGGCCGCCGTGGAGCGGCTGGAAGCCGACGCCAGCCTGCGGGCGCTGCTGTTGCTGGGGGCGGAGGGGCATTTCTCCGCCGGGGCGGACATCCGCGAGTTTGCCCAGCCGCGCCAGCCGCCGGCGCTGCGCGACCTGTGCAATCTGCTGGAGTCCTGCGGTAAGCCGGTGATCGCCGCCATGGCCGGCAACACCCTGGGCGGCGGACTGGAAATTGCGCTGGCCGCCCACTACCGGCTGGCGGTGGACGGCTGCCGCCTCGGCCTGCCTGAGGTGCGGCTGGGGCTGTTGCCGGGAGCGGGCGGTACCCAGCGCGCCCCGCGGCTGATGGGGGCGCAGGCGGCTCTGGCGCTGATCCTCAGCGGCCGTCCGCTGAGTGCCACCCAGGCGGTAGCGCAGGGGCTGGCGGACCGGTTGGGAACCGAGGCACGCCGCGATGGCCTGGCGCTGGCACGGGAACTGTTGGCCAGCGGTTCAGGCCCGCGCCCGACCCGCCACCAGACGGCGGCGCTGAAGAACGTAGCGGCCTGGCATGCGGCGCTGGTCGCGGCGCGGGGCAGCCTGAGCAGCGCGTATCGCGGACAGTTCTCACCGGGGCTGATTGTTGAGTGCGTGGCCGCCGCCTGTGAATCGTCGTTTGACGAGGGGCTGCGACTGGAGGCCGCACAGTTTATGCGCTGTCAGCACAGCCCCGAGCATGCGGCGCTGCTCTACGCCTTTAACGCCGAACGCAGCACCGCGAAGCTGGCCAGGACCGCACCGATGCCACCGGTCGCCTGCCGTCAGGTGGCGGTAGTTGGCGGTGGCACCATGGGCAGCGGCATTGCCATTGTGCTGCTGGACGCCGGGCTGGAAGTGGTGCTGTGCGAACAGGATGAGCCGCGGCTGGCGGCCGCACGGCAACGAATTGAGGAACACTATCATCGCCAGGTGTCGAAGCAGCGGGTCACCGCTGCGGCGGTGAACGCCCGGCTGGCACGCTACGGCGGAACTACCCGCTATGCGGATCTCGCCAGCGCCGACTGGGTGGTGGAAGCGGTATGGGAGGATCTGGCGGCTAAGCAGGCGGTGTTCCGCGAACTTGACCACCACTGTAAACCCACCGCCATGCTGGCCAGCAACACCTCTTATCTCGACATTCGGGAGATCGCCCGCGTTACCGGCAGGCCGCGGCAGGTGATCGGCCTGCACTTTTTTTCGCCCGCTCCGGTGATGCGCCTGCTGGAGGTGGTAATCCCGCCGGAGACGCCCTGCGACGTGGTGTCCGCCGCCTTCGGGCTGGCGCGTCGCCTGGGGAAAATTCCGGTGCGCACCGGCATCTGCGACGGCTTTATCGGCAACCGGATACTCTCGGTGTGCCGGCGTGCCGCAGAGGCGATGCTGGAGGAGGGCGCCTCGCCCTATCAGATCGATGCTGCGTTAAGGCACTTTGGTTTTGCGATGGGTCCGTTCCAGACCAGCGACCTGGCCGGTGGCGATATCGGCTGGGCGACCCGCCAGCGCCGTGCGGCCAGCCGCAGCCCGCAGGAGCGCTATGTGCAGGTGGCCGACCGGCTGTGCGAACGGGGCTGGTTTGGTCAGAAAAGCGGGCGCGGCTGGTATCGCTACGATACCGGCGAACCCCGAGGTACCGTCGACCCGGAGGTGCTGGAGATCGTTGCGGCCGAGCGTCGGCGTGCCGGCGTTCGGCCACGCGCCTTCGGCGATGACGAAATCGTCCAGCGTTATCTGGCCGCGATGATCAATGAGGGTGCCCGTATTCTTGAGGAGGGCATCGCGGGCAGGCCGCTGGATATTGATGTGGTACTGCTGAACGGCTACGGTTTTCCGCGCTATCGCGGTGGGCCGATGTACCGGGCGGACGGGATTGGCTTAAGACAGGTCCTCGCTGATATCGCTGACTATGCCCGCGATGAGCCGGCATTCTGGCAGCCCTCTGCGCTGTTGCTGCGTCTGGTTGCCGCCGGCGAGACCTTTGCCAGCCTCAATCACCGCTAACTGTTGACCAGGGTGGGTAACACCGCCCTGACGCCCGTTTAATGCCTTCTGTTTTCCCCTGCTTCCTGTTATTTTCTTCTGTGCAGAGAGGGGCAGAGCATTGTGTAAACATCTTGTTTCGTTTCAACGCAGTGAAGCCTCTAAACCGCCGGCGTCAGAATCTGCTATATTACCCTCATTACACTTCAAGCGAGTATTGGAACCCACTTATGATCAATAAGTTAACTCTGTGTGCAGTCGCCGTTTGCTCTGCACTTTCCGGCTCCGCCGCGTGGGCGGCCGATAGCGACTATCAGCTGGAACAGGTACTGATGCTCAGCCGTCACAACCTGCGTGCTCCGCTGGCGGATAACGGCAGCGTGCTGGCGCAGGCGACCAAAAAGTCCTGGCCAAAGTGGGATGTGCAGGGAGGTCAGCTGACCACCAAAGGTGGCGTGCTGGAGGTCTACATGGGGCGCTACACCCGTGAATGGCTGGCGCAGCAGGGGCTGGTGAAGGACGGCGAATGCCCGAATCCAGGCGCTATTTACGCCTATGCCAACAGCCTGCAGCGTACCGTGGCCACCGCACAGTTCTTTATTACCGGTGCTTTCCCCGGCTGTGATATCAGCGTTTCCCATCAGGATGAGATGGGCGTGATGGATCCGATCTTCAGTCCGGAGATCACAGACGGCAGTGATGCCTTCCACCAGCAGGCGCTGTCGGCGATGAACGCCGCCGGTGAGAAGCTGGCGCTGAAACCGGCGTTCCAGCGGCTGGAAAAAATCATTGATTACAAAAATTCTGCGGCCTGCGACGGCAAAAAGCAGTGCGATCTGAGCCGTGACGGGCAGAACAGCTTCAGTGCTGACAAGGGCAAGGAGCCGAACGTTGCCGGTCCGCTGAAGGTAGGCAATTCGCTGGTGGATGCCTTTACCCTGCAGTATTACGAAGGCCTGCCGCTGGAGCAGGTGGCCTGGGGGCAGATCAAAACCCCGGAGCAGTGGCAGGAGCTGTCGGCGATCAAAAATGGCTATCAGGATGCCCTGTTTACCTCGCCACAGGTGGCCCGCAACGTTGCCGCACCGCTGGTTGACTACATTCGCAGCCTGCTGGTAGAGCAGGATAAAAACGATACCCCGGCGGTGACGCTGATGGTTGGCCACGACTCCAACATTGCTTCGCTGCTGTCGGCGATGGACTTTAAGCCCTATGAACTGAACGGGCAGAATGAACGCACGCCGATCGGTGGTATGGTGCAGTTCCAGCGCTGGCACGACAAGAAAAACGACCGGGACCTGGTCAAGGTGGAGTACGTTTACCAGAGCAGCGAACAGTTGCGTGATGCACAACCGCTGTCGCTAGAGACCCCGCCGAAGCGCGTGACGCTGCAGATGGCCGGTTGCCCGACCGATGCCAACGGCTTCTGCTCGTGGGACACCTTCACCAAAGTGCTGACCGATACGCTGCAGGGCACTCCACTGCAGGTAGCGGCTCCGGCAGCTGCAGCGGCTGATGCGGCGAAAGCCCCGGCCGCGAATGCGGATGCGGCAGAGAAAGCGGCTGGTGACAAAGCCGCAGCCGATAAAGCCGCAGCCGATAAGGCAGCGGCGGACAAAGCGGCAGCGGATAAAGCAGCGTCTGAGAAAGCAGCTCAGGCTAAAGCCGCAGCCGATAAGGCAGCGGCGGACAAAGCGGCAGCGGATAAAGCAGCGTCTGAGAAAGCAGCTCAGGCTAAAGCCGCAGCGGATAAAGCAACGGCAGAGAAGGCTGCGCAGGCCAAAGCGTCTTCGGACAAGGCTGCGCAGGTCGCGAAAGAGAAAGAGAAGGCCGCGGCGGATAAAGCCGCAACAGAAAAGGCGGCTAACGACAAAGCCGTGGATAAAGCGGCTGACCAGCCTGCGGCCAAAGAGGCTCAGCCTCAGGCAGAGGCGAAACCGGCCCAGCCTGCGGCCGGCTAAGTTCCATTCGCTACAATCGCCGTACAGAAAGGCCGACGTGATGTCGGCCTTTTTTTATACGAACGGTTTACGATGCCACGACCACCAGCTTCTGATTCACAAACTCTTTGATGCCGAGATCGGACAGTTCGCGGCCAAAGCCAGAGCGTTTTACGCCGCCAAACGGTAGCTCGGCGGCGGTGTCGCTGGCGGAGTTGATATAGACCATTCCGGTCTCAATCCGTGAGGCCAGCGCGCGTGCGCGGGCAATGTTCTGGCTGAACACCGCGCCGCCCAGGCCGTAGTGGGAGTCGTTAGCCAGCTTCACCACCTCGTCATCGTCTTTGACGATATACACCTGCGCCACCGGGCCAAAGAACTCCTCGAAATACGCCGGGTTATCGCGGGTGATGCCGGTCAGAATGGTCGGCTGGTAGAAGCAGCCGGGGCCGGCTACCGGACCGCCGCCGATCAGCAACTGCGCGCCGTTCTCCAGCGCCCGGCTGACCTGTTCCTGCAGGCGATCGCGCGCGTCCGCCGACGACAGCGGGCCAAGGGTGGTGGCTTCGTCCAGCGGGTCGCCAATTTTGACCGCTTTAAACGCCTCGGTCAGCTTCTGCAGAAAGGCATCGGCGACCTTTTCATGCACCAGGAAACGTTTTGCGGCGGTACAAACCTGGCCGCAGTTGCTCAGGCGGGCGCCCGCGCCGTTTTTTACCGCTTTATCAAGGTCACAGTCATCCAGCACCACAAACACGTCGTTACCGCCCAGCTCCAGGGTGGTTTTCTTCAGGTGTTTACCGGCCTGCTGGGCAACAGCGCTGCCGGCGCGTTCGGAGCCGGTCAGCGCCGCTCCCTGCACGCGGTCGTCGGCGATCAGGTCGGCTATCTGTTCATTGCTGGCGAACAGGTTGGTCCAGGCCCCCTCCGGCGCGCCCGCTTCCCTGACCAGCTGCTCAAACAGCACCGCGCAGTGCGGCACGTTGGCGGCGTGCTTGGCCAGCACAGGATTACCGGCCGCCAGGTTCGGTGCCAGCACGCGCATCAGCTGGTAGAACGGGAAGTTCCACGGCTCTACCGCCACCAGAACGCCGATCGGATGGTGTTCGACCCAGGCTTCACCGAGGTCGGTGGGATAGGGGACAGGTGCCAGAAAACGCTCCGCGTTGTCGGCGTAATAACGGGCGATCTGCGCACAAAGTTGCACTTCGCCGCGGCTCTGCCGCAGCAGCTTGCCCATCTCAATGCTGGCGGTTTTGGCCAGCTCATCGACGCGTGCGTCAATCAGGTCGGCCAGCTTATGCAGAACCTGCAGGCGTGGCTGAATAGGCCCTTTGGACCAGTCTGAATGGTAGAGGGCATCGGCCGTGGCCAGCGCCTGCTCGATCTGCCGATCGCTGTGGTCGGGCCAGGACTTAATCAGCGAATTGGTTGCGGGATTAATGCTCTGATAGGACATTGCGCTCTCCTTGAGTCAGTTTTCACCCTGAGTGGGCCATTGTGTTGCTGCACGGAATAAGCGTAGTAGGCAAAAAAGGGGACAGGCCGTGTTTCGGAGGACTCTCACGGCCGGTAAGGCAGTCCGGGGCAGAGACGCCTGCCCCGGCAGGCTACACGTTGCGGCGTTCGACCTGTTTGTTATCCCAGGTGAGAATATCCTGGTCGGTCTTTTCAAAGGCGCGGATCAGCACGTCGTCGCTGCCCTGCTGCGCCCAGATGGTTTCGGCCAGCCGCTCGTCGTAGTTGGCCACTTCAAAAATCGCTTCGGCGATCTCATGGGAGGTCAGCCGCAGATCGGCCCACTGTGCCACATGGTGGGCTTTTGCTTGATGCGTTGTCATTCCGTTCTCCTGATTGAATGATGAAGGATCGGACTCTCGCCACAGGCGGCGCACCGTCCGGTGCGCCTGACTCCTCAGTATAGAAGATCGCCGCCGGTGTGCCTGTCGGCGCGAAAATAGGGTGTGCTCCCGCAACCCGCCATGCCGGCGCCTGTGGCGATGTGCTTGACCCGCCCGCACGAAGTGCGCACACTGGCGCAAATTTTTTTCCGGGTGGGCTATGGCTGGTTTTTTCTCGCGTTACAAACTCTCTCTCAGCCGTCAGGAGCTGATCCTGGTGCTGATCACTATCATCTGGGGCGGCACCTTTCTCACCGTCCACCATGCGATGAAGTTCAGCGGCCCGTTTTTCTTTATCGGCGTGCGTTTTGCCGCGGCGTCGCTGCTGCTGGGGGCGATCTTCTGGCGCAGCATGCGCGGCATGACCTGGCAGGAGGTTAAAGCCGGTACCCTGATCGGCCTGAGCATCAGCCTCGGCTACGGCCTGCAAACCTACGGCATGCAGACCATCACCAGCAGCCAGTCGGCGTTTATTACCGCCATGTACGTGCCGCTGGTGCCGCTGCTGCAGTGGATCTTCCTCGGGCGGATGCCGGGCCTGATGTCGTGGATCGGCGTGCTGCTGGCTTTCATCGGCCTGCTGCTGCTGGCCGGCCCGAGCGTCGGATCGGTCGCCTTTAATGTGGGAGAGATCGTCACGTTGCTCAGCGCGCTGGCGATTGCCGCCGAGATCATCCTGATCAGCGCCAGCGCAGGGCGGGTTGACGTGCGTCGGGTAACGGTGGTCCAGCTGGCGACCGCCTCGCTGTTTGGTTTTCTGCTGATGCTGCCCAACCAGGAGTCGGTACCGCCCTTTAGCCCGTACCTGCTGTGGAGCGCCGTCGGGCTGGGAGTGGCCAGCGCCATTATTCAGGTCACGATGAACTGGGCGCAGCGCAGCGTCTCACCGACCCGCGCTACGGTGATTTACACCGGGGAACCGGTGTGGGCCGGCATCGTCGGGCGGATCGCCGGCGAACGCCTGCCCGCCATCGCTCTGCTGGGGGGGGCGCTGATCGTGCTGGGGGTGCTGGTCAGCGAGCTGAAGCTGAAACGAAAAAAAGCGGCGCAGGAGCCCGCGCCGCTGAAGTGTGATAACGCTTAACCCTGCTGGCGGATGACGCTGTCAGCACGCGCTGCCGCGCCTTTACGGCTGAGCAGAGCGTTCAGCAGAATGGCACCGAAGGTGGCGGTGCCGATGCCGCCGAAGGTGAAGCCGCCGATATTCAGGGCAAAATCCCCCGCGCCCAGCACCAGCGTCACCGCCACCATAATCAGGTTGCCGTTCTGGCTGAGATCGACCTGATTCTGGATCCAGATGCGCGCGCCGGCCACGGCGATCAGGCCAAACACCACGATTGACGCACCGCCGATCACCGGGCCGGGAATGGTGTGGATCAGCGCGCCAAACTTCGGCGAAAAGCCCAGCAGCAGCGCAATCAGCGCGGCGGCAACAAACACCAGCGTTGAGTACACCCGGGTCACCGCCATTACGCCGATATTCTCTGCATAGGTGGTGACCCCGCTGCCGCCGACGCCGCCTGACAGCATGGTTGCCAGCCCGTCACCGACAAAGGCCCGGCCGATATACGGATCGAGGCTGCGGCCGGTCATACCGGCTACCGCCTTCAGATGGCCGAGGTTTTCAGCCACCAGAATGATCGCCACCGGCGCGATGCTGAACATCGCATGGCTGCTGAAGGAGGGCGCGGTAAACTGCGGCAGGCCAAGCCAGGGCGCGGCGCTCAGCAGGCTGAAGTCCACCGGCTTACCGAGGCCAAAGCCGTTGGTCAGCAGCGCATAAAGCCCCCAGGCGACGATTAACCCGACCAGGATCAGCAGGCGTTGCACCATCCCGCGGGTGAAGACGGCCACGGCACCGATGCACAGCACCGTCATCACCGCCATCCAGCTGTCAAAGGCGCTGGCCGACACGCTGCGCACGGCGATCGGCGCCAGGTTCAGACCGATCGCCATCACCACCGCGCCGGTGACCACCGGCGGCATCAGCGACTCAATCCAGCGGGTGCCGGACTTCATCACTATCACGCCGATCAGCGTATAGAGGGCACCGCAGGCGATAATGCCGCCCAGCGCCACGCCAAGGTTGGCATTCATCCCCTGGCCACTGTAACCGGTGACGGCAATCACCACCCCGACAAATGCGGCGCTGGAGCCAAGGTAACTCGGTACCCGGCCGCCGGTAATCACAAAGAACAGCAGCGTGCCCACGCCGGACATCAGGATGGCAAGGTTGGCATCCAGCCCCATCAGCAACGGCATCAGCACCGTGGCACCAAACATCGCCACCGCATGCTGCAGGCCCATTACCAACGTCTGTCCGGCAGGTAACGCTTCATCGGGGGCAACAATCTCCGCAGAGCCTGCCCGCGTTTTGGACCATTGAGGAAACCAGGAACTCGCCATCGTCTTCTCCAGAGTGAGGGAACTGCGTTAAGTGACGGCACCGCCGCCGGGTAGCCCGCTGCAGGGAAACCCTGCCCGCGGCGTTACGGTAAACTGGCGCTGCGCTGCAACGGGTGATAATTACGGTCGTAGTAGATCAGGCCGTGGGCCTGGTCGTTGCAGATCAGCGCCTGCGCTTCGCAGATAAGAATGTCGTGGGTGCCGACGCTGATGGTGCGGATCAGCGTGCAGTCAAACGATGCCACCGCGCCGCTGAGCACCGGCGATCCGGTGGCCAGCGTCGTCCAGCTGGCGGCGTTAAAGCGTTCCGCCATCGGCGTTTTGCCGCCGAAAAGGTTCGACAGCGGCTGATGCCCGTCGGCCAGGGTATTGACGCAGAGGCGGCCGTTGCGGGTAAAGGTCTCCCACACCGACGACGAACGGTTCAGACACACCAGCAGCGTGGGTGGCGTATCGGTGACGCTGCACACCGCCGAGGCGGTAAAGCCGGCGCGGCCGGCCGGGCCATCGGTGGTAATGATGTTGACCGCTGCCGCCAGCTGCGCCATCGCGTTACGAAACTGCTGCCGTTCCACGGCGGCGGAAGGGGAGGGATTCAGTGTGGCCAGGGACATTGCGGTTCCTTACCCGGTAACGGGAGTGGGGTGACGGTGGGGCGTGGAGAACGGCGTGGTCTCCAGCCAGTTCAGCAATAAGCGGTTAAACGTCGGGCTGTCGGTCACGCTCATCGCGTGACCGCCCCAGTCCATCAGCTGCAGGGTAGCGTCTGGCAGGGCTGCCTGCAGCTGTTCAGAGCAGGTCCAGGGCACCAGCAGATCGTCGCGTGAGCAGAGCAGCAGCACCGGCAGGGCGATCTGCGCGGCGCTGGCGCTGAAATCGCAGGCCATCAGCGCCTGCAGGCGTTTCAGCAGGTTATCCGTGCCCTGAAAATGGGCGATATGCAGGCTGTCCTCGGCTTCAATGCGCGCCTGATGCCGGGAAAGCCAGTCCGCCGGGTAAAGGAACAGCGGCTGGGCGCGCACGAAGGCCTCGACGCCGCTGTTCAGCAGCAGATCCTGGCGCACGCGGAAGCAGCGGCGGGTGTGGGCGTCCAGCTGCAGCCAGCCGTTGACCACCACCAGCCCGAGCAGGCGCTGCGGATGATCCAGCGCCAGCTGCAGACCGATCAGGCCGCCGAGCGCGTGGCCGACCAGCACAAATTTATCGATACCCTGCGCATCCAGCGCCGCGATCAGCTCATCGGCCATCTGCTGCATGCTGTAGCCGGCCGGCAGGCTATCGGCGCTGCGCCCGGTGCCGCGCTGGTCGTAGCTCACCACGCGATAGCGCGCGCGCAGCGCGTCCAGCTGCGGCAGCCAGAAACTGCCCAGCCCGCCCAGCCCTGCGGACAACACCAGCGTAGTGGCGGCCGCGTCGTCACGGCCGGAAAGGGTTATGTGCATGCGCAGCCTCCTTAACGACCGATGTGCGCCACGCTGGCGATTTCCACCAGCGCGTCGGGCTTCACCAGGCCACACTGAATGCAGTAGCGGGCCGGCTTCTCCCCCGGAAAGTAGTCGGCATACACCGCGTTGATCGCCGCATAGTGCTGCCAGTCGGTGAGGAAAATCGAGTTAAAGGTGACGTCCTCCAGCGTGCCGCCGGCGGTTTCGATCACGCTTTTAATCGTCTCCAGCACGTGGCGGGTCTGCGCCGCCGCATCGCCGACATGCACCACGTTGTTGTCCTTATCGAACGGCAGCGTTCCTGATACATAGACCACGCCGTCTGCCAGCGTACCGGGGACGAACGGTGCAATCGGCACGCCGGTGCCCGGCGGGGTGATAATCGTTTTAGGCATGAGCGTGCTCCGGTTAAAGGGCGGTGGCCTGCGCCGCCGGGATGGGTTCTGCCTGCAGCGCGCTGCAGAAGCTGCTGACGTCAGACACCCAGCCGAAAAAGGTTTCGATATTAAACAGCGCGGCCTGCTGGGCAAACGCCGGCCCCGCCTGGTGGGTGGCATCCTCCAGCACGATGCCGAAGTACTCGAGGAAGAAGCCGTCGCGCAGCGTCGACTCGACGCAGACGTTGGTGGCAATCCCGGTCAGCACCAGGTGACGGATGCCGCGGCTGCGCAGCATGCTGTCGAGCGCGGTGTTAAAGAAGCCGCTGTAGCGCGGTTTAGGCAGCACAATGTCGCCGGGGCCCGGCGTCAGCTGATCGACCAGCTGATAGTCCCAGCCGCCTTTGGCCAGCAGCGTGCCCTGCAGTTCCGGCTGGCGGCGCATGGTTTTCAGCGCGTTGGACTTATGCCAGTTGGGGGAGCCGGGGCCGCCCGCTTCGACATACTGTTCATCCCAGCCGTTCTGCAGCCAGATGATCTGCAGGCCGGCGGCGCGGGCGGCGGCGACCGCCACCTTAATCTGCTCGATCACCGGCCGGGTGGCCGAAACGTCAAAACCGGCCAGGTCGAGATAACCGCCCGCGCTGGCGTAGGCGTTCTGCATATCCACCACGATCAGCGCGGTCTGCTCCGGCGGGAACCGGATCGGCTCCGGGCGTGCCGGCAGGGTCACGGCATTGTGCTGGCTGGCGGTGGTGCACACTACAGGCTGTTTCGGGTTCATCAGGCCACCTCCTGTGCGGCATCAATCGCGTCTGTTCTGCAGCGCATCAGCGGCTGGATGCGCTGACCAAAGTTCTCAATGCCCTGCAGGAAATCGTCAAAGGTCAGCAAAATGCCTTCGGTGCCCTCCACGGTGGCCACCTCGTCCAGCATCCGCGCCACGCTGGCGTAAGATCCGACCAGCGTGCCCATATTGATATTGACCGCCGAGGTCGGGTCGGCCATCTGCCGCACGTTGGTGTCGCTGCCGGAGCGCTGGTCCTGCTGGCTCTGGGTGGTCAGCCAGGAGAGCGCCTGCTCATCGGCACCGGCTTTGTAATGCTCCCACTTCGCGCGGGCGGCTTCGTCGGTTTCATCGCTGATAATCATAAACAGCACGTAGGAGCCGACGTTACGGCCGGCGGCATCGGCGGCCTGCTTCATCCGCAGAGTGGTCGGCGCAAAGGCGGTCGGCGTGTTCACCCCTTTGCCGAAGCAGAAGTTGTAGTCCGCGTGGCGGGCGGAGAAGGCCATGCCGGCGTCGCTCTGCGCCGCACATACCACCTTCATCGGCTTTTGCGGCTGCGGGCTCAGGCGGCAGTCGTTCATGGTGAAGAACTCACCTTTTAAATCCGATTTGCCGGTGCCCCACAGATCGCGCAGCACGCTGACATATTCGGTCAGGTAGTCATAGCGGCGCGAGAAGTACTCATCGCCGGGCCACAGCCCCATCTGGTCATATTCCGGTTTTTGCCAGCCGGTCACCAGATTGACGCCGAAGCGGCCGCCGGAGATGGAGTCAATGGTCGATGCCATGCGGGCGACGATCGCCGGCGGCAGGGTCAGGGTAGCGGCGGTGGCGTAGATCTCAATGCGCGAGGTCACCGCCGCCAGGCCGGCCATCAGCGTGAACGACTCCAGGTTATGGTCCCAGAACTCGGTTTCGCCGCCGAAGCCGCGCAGCTTGATCATCGACAGCGCAAAATCGAAGTTGTAGTGCTCCGCCCGCTGCACGATCGCCTTGTTCAGCTCGAAGGTCGGCATGTACTGCGGTGCATTACGGGAGATCAGCCAGCCGTTATTGCCGATCGGGATAAAGACGCCCATTTTCATACGAAACCCCTTGGTTTAAGTGTGTGATGTTATCCCGGCGCTGCGTTGCTTCCTGCACTCCCCGATCGCGGCGCTCGTGAGAAAGATTGCAAAGGCCGTGCCACTATTTAAAAGTACAATCAGATCATGCAGTTAATCTGTTACTGATTTCGGTGAATGGAGTGAATGGTCTGTAACAGACCATTTGGTCAAAAATGGCTGCACAACCAGCAGGCAGGCTGCCCGCTAAAAGTGCAGTGCGGACGGGAACCGGGAAGCAGGCGCGGCTCGCTTATAAGCAGCACATGGGTGAACAGGAAAAGCGGATCGGCCGGCAGAGGAACCGGTGGGGCAGCGCGCCGCGTCGAGTGGCTGCAGCGAACCGTCGAGCGGGGTAGGAGTGCGCCGGGCGATTTGCTATGATTCCGCGAGTCCCGTGGAAAAAGGAGTTACGGTGAATTCTGTTGATAATGTTCCGACAAAAACGGCCACGCGCCGTTCCCGTGCGGTAGCCGCCAAACGCACGGCGATCCTCGCCGCCGCGCTGGAGTTTTTTTCCCGTTTTGGCATCCACGGCACCAGCCTCGATAAGGTTGCAGAGCGTGCCGACGTCTCTAAGACCAATCTTCTTTACTACTTTCCCTCGAAAGAAGCGCTCTACATTGCGGTTCTGAAAGACCTGCTCGACGTCTGGCTGGCACCGCTGCGCGCGCTGCGAGCCGACCAGCAGCCGCTGGAAGCGATTCGTGACTATATCCGCCTCAAGCTGGAAGTCTCGCGCGATCATCCGCAGGCGTCCCGGCTGTTCTGCCTGGAGATGCTGCAGGGCGCACCGCTGCTGAAGGCTGAGCTGGCCGGCGATTTACGTCATCTGGTGGAAGATAAAGCGCAGGTGATTGAAACCTGGGTGGGGCAGGGCAAACTGGCGGCGGTCGAACCGCACCATCTGATCTTTATGCTGTGGGCAACCACCCAGCACTACGCCGACTTTGCCAGCCAGGTGGAAGCGGTGACCGGCAAAACGCTGGCGGATGAGGACTTTTTTGCGCAGACGGTGGAAAACGTGCAGCGGATGGTGATCGAAGGGATTCGGGTACGGTAATCAGAGGCCGGCAGATGCCGGCCTCCCTGAGCTATCAGGCTTTTTTACGGTTGCGCATAAACCAGCCAACGGCCAGCAGCAGGAACCACAGCGGCGTGACCATCAGCGCCTGGCGGGTATCATCCTCCAGCGTCAGCAGCACGATGACAAAGGCGAAGAACGCCATGCACACCCAGCACATCAGCTTACCCAGCGGCATCTTATAGGCAGACTCAGCGTGACGCTGCGGATGCTTTTTACGGTACGCCAGATACGAGCAGAGGATGATGGTCCAGACGAACATAAACAGAATCGCCGACACGGTGGTCACCAGGGTAAAGACCGTCATCACGTTCGGGATCAGGTAGATCAGCGCTACCCCACCCAGCAGGCAGAAGCAGGAGAAGAACAGCCCGGCGGTGGGAACCGCACGGCGGGACAGCATGCCAAAACGGCGATGCGCCACGCCCTGCTGCGACAGGCCATACAGCATACGGCTGGTAGAGAAGATACCGCTGTTAGCCGATGACGCCGCCGAGGTCAGCACCACAAAATTAACGATGCTGGCCGCGGCCGGCAGGCCAATCAGCACAAACATCTCCACAAACGGGCTGCGATCCGCCACCACCTGGTTCCACGGCGTTACCGCCATGATCACCAGCAGCGCCAGCACGTAAAACATAATGATGCGCAGCGGAATGGCGTTTATCGCGCGCGGCAGCACCACGCGCGGGTTGTGAGTTTCAGCCGCCGCCGTTCCCACCAGTTCGATACCCACAAAGGCAAACACCGCGATCTGGAAGCCGGCAAAGAAGCCGCTCAGCCCTTTCGGGAACATACCGCCGTGATCCCAGATATTGCTCAGCGCCGCATGGCCGCCGCCCGGTGAAGGGTAGTGCATGGCCACCAGCACAATGCCGGTCGCGATCAGCGCGACGATGGCGACGATTTTGATAATCGCGAACCAGAACTCCATCTCACCAAACAGCTTCACCGTGGCGATATTCAGCGACACGAACACCACAATACACAGCAGGGCGCTCATCCACACCTGGAACCCGGGGAACCACAGCTGGAAGTAGGAGCTGATCGCTACCACGTCGGCGATGCCGGTCACCACCCAGCAGAACCAGTAGGTCCAGCCGGTAAAGTAGCCGGCCCACGGGCCAAGCAGATCGGCGGCGAAGTCGCTGAATGACTTATATTCGAGGTTAGAGAGCAGCAGCTCGCCCATCGCACGCATGACGAAAAACAGCATAAAGCCGATGATCATATAGACGAAGACGATCGACGGACCGGCAAGGCTGATGGTTTTGCCCGATCCCATAAACAGGCCGGTGCCGATAGCACCGCCGATGGCGATCAGCTGAATATGACGGTTATGCAGACTACGCCGGAGTTCCACCGGCGCGTCTTCAGAGGGCGCGGCCTCTTTGAGTTGGTTTACCATAACGGGTTCCTGTCCTGTAATAACGAGTAAGCTCTGTTGGCTTTTCCTTGATCTGACGATGCCAGACATAAGTGACATAACATAATGTACTTAAGTCGTTACTGACTAATTCTTTTTAGCAATAGTGACGGCGACTGCGAAAGCCTGGTCCGTTACCACGGCTTTGGAGCTTAACGTAAAAAAGCGCCGGAAAGCGCAAAAAATGGAGCTAAACTGGAATCGATGCCTGTATATGAACATAAATCCGGCGCTGGCCGGTCTTCTGATGCGGCGGAGGAGCGATGCGCTGGCTCGTTACGCTGACCTTACTGGCCGCCCTGGCAGGGGGGGCCGCTATACTCTGGCCGCAGCTGCCGCCGTGGTGGAACCCGTTCGCTCCGCTGTCGGTCAGCGATCCTCCGACGCTGGTTACGCGTTATAAACTGCAAAGGCTAAGCAGCGATGCGGCCTGTATGGACGTGATGGCGAGGGCCCGCGAAGCCGGACTGGTCAGTTACAGCCGGCCTGGCCGTTCCGCGGGCAACTGTCCACTGGACGATCCGCTGCGCATCACCGGTTTCGGTGACGTGCGGCTCAGCGGCAGTTTTCTCAGCAGCTGCCCGCTGGCGGTCAGCAGCACCATGCTGGTCAGCCAGACGCTGCGGCCGCGTGCTCTCAGCGAACTGGGGTCACCGCTGGTGCGGATCGAGCATCTTGGCAGCTACGCCTGCCGCAACATTTACCATCGGGCACAGGGGCGGCTCAGCGAACACGCCAGCGCTGACGCGTGGGACCTGAGCGGGTTCCGGCTGGCAAACGGCCAGCGCATCGACGTGTTGCGCGAATGGCCGCGGGAGACCCCCGAGGGGCGCTGGCTGAGGCAGGTGTTCAGTGAAGGGTGCGTCTGGTTTGGTAATGCGCTCGGGCCGGAGTACAACGCTGCGCATGCTAATCACTTTCATTTAGGCATGCGGGGTTTTAATCTGTGCCGCTAGTCAATGGCCGGACCAGCGTGCGGCGTGGGCGCTGCCGCTAAAGTCCGTTATTCAGGCTGGCTTATCAATCTTCAAAAAACCAAACTTTTCGCATTTTAAAGTAAAGTTCTTACTTATCATTGTATTAAATCATCGAGTGAAGGGGGTTGGGCGCATAAAATGCCATTTATGATAAATTTGCAGTAACAAACCTGGACTTAAAACTGCACGTAAGCGGGTCAAAATTATTGAATAGTAGTAGGAAAAATCCTATTCTTGTTATAGGTGATTTATCAGTATCTCTGTTCTGTTATTGCTGACGTGAGTGAATGCGGATGATACAAGGAGTAATGATAACCTCAGGTATTATTCATTCCTTAATTGAGGGTTCATTGATTACCGATCTGAATCAGGCAGAGGAAAAAGATCATCTTCTGCCTGTAATTGATTGCCCGGCGTTAAAATTCATCTTTAAAATTAATTTTCTTGCCATTAGCGGTGTGGGCGGTTCCCCGGCGGTGGTGGCAAACCGGGCGAGGATGTTCCTGGCTCCATTGAGGCATTGATGACTGCTGAGAACTATTTCAGTTGGCGAAACGAAGCGTATTCAGCCTTCGGTCAGGGCGCTGACGTTGCTCAGATTACCCGCGTAACAGAGCAGCAAATGCGCGAGATGGAATTCGATTTTTACGCGCTGTATATTCGGCAACCGGTGCCATTTACCCGGCCCAAAACGTTTCTTTACACCAATTATCCGCAGGCGTGGCTGGACTATTATTTGTTGCACGCGTTTTATGATCAGGATCCGGTGTTAAAAATTTGTCATCAGCCCGGCGAGCTGTGGGTATGGGATGAGACTCTCCCAGACAGCAATTCACGCGTGTTTGAGGCGGCCAGGCAACACGGCATTTATGCGGGCGTTTCGGCGTCCGCGATGGCAAAAAACAGGGCCATCGGTATATTGTCATTCTCGTCGGCGAGCAGCAAAAGAGAGGTCGTGCTGACCACCGAGCTGGAGCTTAAACTCAGGTATTTGCTGGATCTGTTTTTAACGGCATTAATCCGACTGAACGATATTTCCATGTCATCGACAAAACTGGAGCTGAGTAAAAGAGAGCTGGAGATTCTTAAATGGACGGCTGAGGGGAAAACGTCGATGGAAATATCTCTGATCCTCAGTATTTCGTTGAATACGGTTAATTTTCATCAGAAAAACATGCAAAAACGATTGAATGCACCGAACAAAACGCAAATTGCATCTTACGCCGCAGCTATCGGATTAATATGAAATGAAGTTGCAACTACTAACTTTAGTAGTTTCGTATTACCAATCGGTTGTCTACCCTGCGACAGGGGTAGCAACCCTGCGCGAACCGTTTAAACGGAATACATGAGCGAAAGCGACAGGGGAGCAGAGATGAAAATTATTCAGACCAGACTGAGGGATATGCCCTCATCGTTACTGGCCGAACTGGGAAGTTACCGCTACAGCGTTTTTGCCAGCGGCCAGGGCTGGTCAATTCCCTCCCGCCTCAGTACGCCGGGCCAGGAATTCGATCGCTACGATCGCTCCGAAGTGGTGTGGCTGATTGCCTGGTCAGCCCAGCACGGCATCTGCGGCTGTGCGCGGCTGATGCCGTGGCAGGATCCTGACCGTCACCGCATCCTCGCACCGGGAGAACACCCTCTTGCCGAAGGGCAGCGGGTCTGGGAGATGTCCCGCTTCTCCGCGCGTATGGAGATCGATGCGGAGCTGCCGTTAACTATCCTCTGGCATGCTGTACAGTTAGCCAGCCAGTCCGGCATCGATCTGCTGTTCAGCGCGGCCACCCCCCTGCTCGAAAATCTGTTCGACGCGCAGCGCGTGCAGTTCGATCCTCTGCCGCCGGGCATTATTCAGTCTGAAGACAACCTTTTTGCGGTAAAAATTCCGGTGGAGCAGCCGCATCTGGCGGAAAAATTCCACGGCGCCCGACGCTTCAGGCCGGAAGAGGTGCTGCCGACCCTTGGCGTTTCCGCCAACTGGGGGCAGCAGGTGCAGTGAGGTTATCCCTGCCACCTCGACCATAAGGTAATCAGCAGCCAGGCTGCCACGCACCAGCAGCAAACGGCGGCGAGCAGCGCCCAGGGAAGCCGCATCAGCGCCACGAAATACCACAGCGAAATCAGGTACGCCAGATAGGGAAGAACGGCCCACATGCCGAAAATCAGCGTGGCACGCAGTGCCTCAATGCCGCGCTCGCTGGCAACGATATAGTGGGCGATCAGGGCAAAAGTCGGAAACAGCGGGATCAGCCCTGCAATGTAGTAGTGGCGGGTACGGGCCAGAATGCCAATCAGCACCACCACCAGCGCGCCGACGGCGGCTTTAATCAGTAAACCCATGATGATCTTCGTCAGGTAAGGGAAGGCAGATACCGTGCCATTCAGCACGGTATCTGAGGCAGCGTTACTGGCGGAAGGCGACTTTAATCTGTTTCACCGTATTGCCCAGCACTTCAGCCTGCTCGGCGTCTTCCAGCTGGGCGATGTAGCGTTCCATATTAATGATCACCTTACCCGCATCAGCCTGGCCAATCGATTTCAGCATCAGGGTCACTAACTGCTTCAGACAGGTGACTTCGTGGGCCAGGGTTTTAGCATCATCGCTGGTTGAAAAATCAATCTGACTCATAATCGCTCCTGAAAATCATAAAGAAAAACAGGTTTCTGGCCGCGCGGCCGTCTGCCTGAAAGTGTTAAAAGCATACCATACTCTGCAGGAAAAAAATCGCGTGACGCGTTGGCCTGCTTCAGGATGCCTGGCGTGGAGAATCTGGCGTTTACCTGCCTGCCTGTCGCCACTGAATGATGTGACTAAAAATGCAAAAATTGCGCAAAAGCTGAGCATGTTATTGCCGTTACGCATAATAAAAACTCATGGATTAATAATCATCTAATTGATTAGTATAGTTTTTATTGATTCTGTTTGTCGGCGCTTTACTGAGTTTTTTATGGTAGCTAAAAAAGATTTCTGGAAAGGGATAATTATTATTATTACTTTTTTTCATGTCTGTTAAATAAACGTTTGCCTTAATGTGGCTATTATTTCTGTTCTTTCGTCGCCGGAAAAGGAGTAACATAATCAGCCTGCCTGTGTGACTAATCGTTACCTGCCTCAGCCATTTAGGGAGTTCCGTTTGATAAGCGTTTTTCTCGTTGATGACCATGAACTGGTACGCGCTGGGATTCGTCGTATCCTTGAGGATATTAAAGGTATCCAGGTAGTCGGTGAAGCCAACTGCGGTGAAGATGCCGTCAAGTGGTGCCGCGCTAACAACGTTGACGTGGTGCTGATGGATATGAACATGCCCGGGATTGGCGGGCTGGAAGCGACGCGCAAGATAATCCGCTACACGCCGGACAGCAAAATCATCATGCTGACCATCCATACTGAGAACCCGTTGCCGGCAAAAGTGATGCAGGCCGGGGCCGCCGGGTACCTGAGTAAAGGTGCCGCGCCGCAGGAAGTGGTCAGCGCGATTCGTTCAGTGAATGCCGGGCAGCGTTACATCGCCTCAGATATTGCGCAGCAGATGGCGCTCAGCCAGATTGAGCCGCAAAAGGCGGCCTCGCCGTTCAGCTGTTTGTCGGAACGCGAATTGCAGATTATGCTAATGATCACCAAAGGGCAGAAAGTGACGGAAATTTCCGAACAGCTCAGTCTTAGCCCGAAAACGGTTAACAGCTATCGCTATCGCATGTTCAGCAAGCTGAACATCAGCGGTGACGTCGAGTTGACCCACCTGGCCATTCGTCATGGTCTGTACAGTACGGAGCCGTAAATCAGTAGTGAGTGATGTGTTTGATGCTAAAACGTTCCTGAAAACCGTCACCAGCCAGCCGGGCGTGTACCGGATGTATGATGCCGAGGAAACGGTAATCTACGTCGGAAAAGCGAAAGACCTGAAAAAGCGTCTTTCCAGCTATTTCCGTGACAATCTCGCCAGCCGTAAAACCGAAGCGCTGGTGGCCCTGATCCGTCAGATTGACGTTACGGTCACCCATACCGAGACGGAAGCGCTGCTGCTCGAGCATAACTACATCAAGCTCTACCAGCCACGCTACAACGTGCTGCTGCGTGACGATAAGTCCTATCCCTATATCTTTCTCAGCGGTGACGCGCATCCGCGGCTGGCCAGCCATCGCGGCGCTAAACATGCCAAAGGCGAGTACTTCGGCCCGTTCCCTAACGGCTACGCCGTACGGGAGACGCTGTCACTGCTGCAGAAGGTGTTCCCGGTGCGCCAGTGTGAAAACAGCGTTTACCGTAACCGAACACGCCCCTGCCTGCAGTATCAGATTGGCCGCTGCCTGGGCCCCTGCGTGGCCGGCCTGGTCAGTGAAGAAGAGTACGCACAGCAGATCAACTACGTGCGGCTGTTCCTCTCGGGTAAAGACGATCAGGTGCTTAACCAGCTGGTTGCCCGCATGGAACAGGCGGCGCAGGGGCTGCGCTTTGAAGAGGCCGCGCGGCTGCGGGATCAGATCCAGGCGGTGCGTCGGGTCACCGAGAAGCAGTTTGTCTCCAACCAGGGCGACGATCTTGACGTAATTGGCGTGGCATTCGAGTCCGGTATGGCCTGCCTGCACGTGCTGTTTATTCGTCAGGGCAAGGTGCTGGGGAGCCGCAGCTACTTCCCCAGGGTGCCTGGCGGCACCGAACTGGCGGAAGTGGTACAGACCTTCGTTGGGCAGTTCTACCTGCAGGGCAGCCAGGCGCGTACGCTACCCAGCGATATCCTGCTGGATTTCACCCTGCCAGAAAAAGAGCTGCTGGCCGATTCGCTGACCGAACTGGCCGGGCGCCGGGTGACGATTCAGAACAAACCGCGCGGCGACCGCGCGCGTTACCTGAAGCTGGCGCGCACCAACGCCGCCACCGCGCTGGTGACCCGGCTGGCGCAGCACTCTACTATTCATCAGCGGCTGGAAGCGCTGGCGCAAACGCTGAAACTGCCGCCGATTAAACGGATGGAGTGTTTCGATATCAGCCACACCATGGGCGAGCAGACTATCGCCTCCTGCGTGGTGTTTGACGCCAACGGCCCGCTGCGCAGCGAATACCGTCGCTACAACATTAACGGTATCACCCCTGGCGATGACTACGCGGCAATGAATCAGGTGCTGCGCCGCCGCTACGGTAAAGCGCTGGAGCCGGGCAAAATCCCCGACGTGGTGCTGATCGACGGCGGTAAAGGGCAGCTGGCGCAGGCGAAAGAGGTGTTCGCCGGGCTGGAGGTGGAGTGGGACAAACACCATCCGCTGCTGCTGGGCATCGCCAAAGGCACCGATCGTAAAGCCGGGCTGGAAACGCTGTTCCTCGAACCGGAAGGGGAGGGGTTCTCGCTGCCGCCGGACTCGCCGGCCCTGCACGTGCTGCAGCATATTCGTGACGACTCTCACAATCATGCAATTACCGGCCACCGCAACAAACGCGCAAAAGTGAAGAACACCAGCTCGCTGGAGACCATTGAAGGGATTGGTCCTAAACGTCGGCAGATGCTGCTTAAGTATATGGGGGGCCTGCAACCGCTGACGAATGCCTCGGTGGAAGAGATAGCGAAAGTCCCGGGAATTTCTCAGGCACTGGCCGAAAAAATCTTCTATGCGCTGAAACACTAAGCATTGCAACACCCGGTGCAATGTAGGAACATAGAAACAAATTCGACTCTGTCCAAACAGTTAGCGTAATTATGCCACTAAATATTCCGACCCTGCTTACCCTGTTTCGCGTAGTGTTAATCCCATTCTTTGTGCTGGCATTTTACCTGCCATTTCAATGGGCTCCGCTGGTCTGCGCGCTGATCTTTATCGTGGCCGCGATCACCGACTGGTTTGACGGCTTCCTGGCGCGCCGCTGGAAACAGACCACCCGCTTCGGCGCATTCCTCGATCCGGTTGCCGATAAGGTGATGGTGGCCATCGCGCTGGTGCTGGTGGCAGAGTACTTCCACTCCTGGTGGATCACCCTGCCGGCGGCGACGATGATCGCCCGTGAGATCTTTATTTCTGCGCTGCGCGAGTGGATGGCAGAAATCGGTAAACGCAGCAGCGTGGCGGTGTCGTGGATCGGCAAGGTCAAAACTACCGCGCAGATGCTGGCGCTGTTTGCGCTGCTGTGGCGGCCGAATGCGCTGATTGAGGGCGTTGGTGTGGTGGCGTTGTACATTGCTGCGGTGCTGACCTTCTGGTCGATGTATCAATATTTAAGCGCCGCGCGCGGCGATCTGTTCGAAGGATGATCTAAGCGGTTCAAAAAGCAGCAAACAGATGCAAAGTAAGGATTATTTTATTGACTCAGTTCGCTATCTCAGTAGAATGCAACGCATCGAAAGGCAGCACGGTTTGCCAGGCGAAAGCAGCAGTCAACGTCAGCAAGTAAGACGTTGAAAGCTAAGCGGGAATAGCTCAGTTGGTAGAGCACGACCTTGCCAAGGTCGGGGTCGCGAGTTCGAGTCTCGTTTCCCGCTCCAGATTAGTTCAGCAGAGAAATTTCTCTGATGACAGCAGAATTAAGGCGCGTTGGCAGAGTGGCCATGCTACGGATTGCAAATCCGTCTACCTCGGTTCGACTCCGGGACGCGCCTCCAATTTATTCCCATGCCCAGATGGTGAAATCGGTAGACACAAGGGATTTAAAATCCCTCGGCTTATGGCTGTGTGGGTTCAAGTCCCACTCTGGGCACCATCTTCGCACTACCGATTAAAACGAATAAAAACAAGCAGTTGAATGATGTCGTAACCGCCCCTTAAAGGCGGTTTTTTTGTTTCTGCGAGTCCTTTCATAATATCCCTTCATAATATTATTTAAATTTTCTGCCCTCCAACCACTGGAACCACCGCGATCTTCCTGTCGTAGCGTGCCGTTTGCTCAACATTTTTGTGTCCCGAAATGGCTTGTTTTTCATACAGCGTGCCTGATAAGTCTGATATGCCTTTAGCCTTCAGGTCATGAAAGGTGAAATCAAAATCAACGTCCGGGAACGCTGCTTTGGCATCCTGTTTCGCTTTCAACCAACGGCTGTTAAATCCATCGCGCGTATATTTACTGCCAGAAGGTTGATGGATCACATACAGGCTGCTCATTCCCTTTTTCAGGGGAAGCCCCGCACCGGCCTTAATCGCGGCTTCAAGCCGTGGGCTCCAGGCTTTAATCTGGGCCACGCTAGTCTTGCTTTGCTTAATCAGAATCCCTTCCTCGATCAGCTGGCCTTTTTTCATCTCCAGCACATCCGCTTGCCTGGCACAGCACAGGTAAGCCAATTCCATAGCTACCTGAACGATCGCCGGTGAAACGCTGTAGAGAGCTGCATACTCGGCATTGGTGATGTACCTGTCTCTCGCCACTTCCTTAAACTGTTTAACCCCCTTCGTTGGGTTGCCTTTGACCATTCCGCGCTCATAACCCCACCGAAAGACCCTCGATATGAAAGCCTTCTCCCTGTTAGCCTGAGTGCGACTTTTCAGCCCGCGCTTATCCATGTACTTACGGATATGCTCAGGTCGTATTTTATCTGGTGGAAGTTGTCCAAACACGGACAGGACCTTGATTGAATACTTCCTGTAGTCTTTTTGCGTTTCTACAGACAACTCGAAAAAATCAGCAGAAGAGAAAAAACGCTCTGTTAATCCGGCGAAAGCATCCTCGTCGCGCCTGTCGTTGATAAGCGCCTCATAAGCCGCCCACACTTGTGACTGTGTGCTTGTAATGTCACAAAGGCGTATAGTTCCCCCGTTCCTAGGCTTAAACTCAAAAGCTGACCTGCCACGATATGTACGGGGTGGCATCCACAAGTCTTCTTTGTTCGCTCTTACTCTTGGCATTAGTTATCCAGTGCACCAAAGTTCGGTTCGATGTCGTCGTCTGTCCGGGCTTTTCTCATCGACAGTGGATCGTTGAAGTGATGCCAGGTGGTGCGTGGCCGACCATCGCGCCGTGTAATGAAAAAAATACCCGCTTCACGGAGGCACTCACATTGCTTTGATGGGATTTTATATCCGGTCAGCACAACGATATCGGCATCAGAAATGATGTCGGACTCCCCTGGGTGGGCATGTGAACTTTGGTTCATGGTTATCTCCCGAGCCTGCTGCAACAGGTTGAAAATGATTAGCGTGACATGTCACACGGTTAACTTTAATTCGTACCCGCTGCGCATAACCCAGCATGCCGCTTCACCCTTAAGAGGGCAGTTGTTCACTGGCAGCTGATCGCCACACCGCGAGCAGCGTTTCTTTCGAATGATCTGGAACCGGCTTCTGACTCTGGCATCGTCCTGGCGGATAAGCAGGGCGATATACTCGGTCATGTCGTAAGGGGGCCGGCCTGGCCGCCGTGTGGCGCAGTTACTTTTGAGCATTGCAAGTTCCTGCTGGTCGAGTTTCAGCTCCAGCTTCTTAGTGCCGGTGGCGTTCTGCCGCGCCCGCTGCGCAGCTTTACGTTCTGCTGGTGGTTTAGGCATGCTCAGACCTCCAGTGAATATTGAACATGCAGCTTGTCGCGCTGTTCACAGTAGATAAGAGCGCCTGCGCTGTTGTGCGCTTCGATACGCTCAACCAGCAGCGCTGCCCTTGTATCTTTCGACTGAGGCGAATAGGTGCCACGCCATTTGCTGTCTATACCAATGTTACGCGCCACGTTAGTACTGTCGGCGCTTGCTAAAGGCAACTTGGTGAAGATGAGCGGGTTAAGCATCCGCAGGCCGTGGAGCTTACAGACTGGTTGCCCATATTCGTCGGTTACATGCCGGATAAGGTCCTTCATGCGGGACACCGCCAGCGATGGCCGGCGGACGTCATACTCTCCGCAACTCCCGATCGCCACTCTCGGATATTCATTGCAGAGCCTGACGAATCGCTCATCGCTTTCGTTCATATGCCAGACTGGTGCACCAAAGAATTCCCCATGCGGCCACTCGTCGAGCAAGGCCTCGTTCTCCGCTTCGCCACCGTCGATCACGTCCGGGATTATGGCGAAGTCAAAGCCGGGATGATTCATCCAGCGTCTCACGAAGGCGTAATAATCAGACCAGTCAATTTTGTTCTTTCCAGCTGCTTTCCAGACGGTGAATGCGCCATTATCCAGCGCGAACGACTGGCAAAACTCGGAGGCCAGCGGCAACTGGCCGGGGTGCGCAAAAGATATAAATGCATGACGACCGCGCCAGGCTTTCAGCGCGGCGGTATCGGGCGTGATCGGGCCTCCGTGATAATGGATCACTCGCTACCTCCCGGCGAAGAATGAAGAATTCGCCGCCCCCAGCCCTCATTGCTGACGTTGGCGTAATACTCAGTCTCACTCACTTCAAGCCACTGCTGCCACTCTTCGCTGCCGTCGAGCTTACGTATCTGGTAGACCTTGCCGGGTGCGTCCTGCAGCTCCAGCGCGATGCGGGCCAGCGCCTGAACCTCGCCAATAGTGGCTACAGGGTAAATGTCATCGCCAGTCATCAACTTCAGACGCTCCCGGCTGAACTGCTCAGTCAGATGTTTCATGTTCCACCTCCCACTTAATCCCGGAGGCGTCAAGTGCTTCAATCACTCCCTTCAGATTAACCCACCCGCCATCGCTGTTGGATGCCATAACCGCAGCATGATTGCCAAGCAGGCTGCTGACTTTAGGCTTAAACCTGGCTGGCAGCTTAACCACCGGAATCGGCTGGCAGCCCAGCGCTTTCGCAGCGTCGCGGCAGGCGTTCCATCCCACACACTCAGCCAGATTTCGAATGTCTTCCGAGTCTTTGCTTTGGTGGTCTAAGCCATCTAGGGAGCACTCCGGCGGCAGCGCTGCGGGCTGAGCGGCCAGATAGATTGGCAGCGTCTGGTTGTACTCACCGGTTTTCGGCGTTGCTGACCAGCTCCCGCCAGATTTAACGCCGCGATATTCCTTGAGGCAATCGGGATCGATATAACCTATCGGTTCACCAGTTGCAGCATCCCGGCGCGCCAGCTGCACCGCCTGCTCACTATTGCGCAGCAGTGCCTTCCCCAGCTTATCCTGAGTGTGGCGTAACAGCGCCTGCGCTTCCTCCAGCTGGTGGGATAGCTGCATCATGCCGTTGTGCTGCGTCTCTGGAATACGGTCAGCGAGGTAATCGACGTTCTGCTGTTTGGCAGCTACTTCGGCCTGTAGGTCGTTGACGATCGCCAGGAATGCCGCGGGGGTTACAGCTTCTGCGAAGCTCAGGTAATTAATTTCCGCTTCACAATAGTTGCGGTCTTCTTCAAACGCATGTGGCACAGGGAAGCTGCCAGCGGCTGCTTTAATCGCCAGGTCTTTCAGTTTGTTCAGGTCAATATCTTTCATGGCTGCCCATCCTCCACGCGCTTAAACTCAACGACCCACACCCACGGGTTAGCCTGCCAGCTGTCTACGCCGTAGATTGAACTCCACAGCTCCTTGAATCGAATGGTTGCAACCATGCCGCCTGTGTCTCGCACCACCCCTTCTGTAGGATGTGAATACCACCGAATTGGCGATAACCCTTCAGATACTGCGTCTGGTTCACTGATGCTATATAACCGCTCCACCCGAACGCCGGTAATCTCCAGCGTTATACGGCTGGCCCAGCGCGGCATGTGGATGGATGGGCGCCAGCGGAAAGGCACATGCACATCGCTTTCAGGGCTGTAGATTCCGCGCACTCCATCTACGATTTCAATATCCCGACGGCGGTCGTCATTTGCTGCATACCAAACGCGATCGTTGGGATAATAATTCGCAAAGTCTTCACTCCACGTCTCACGCACCCACAGGCGATCGCCTGGCTGGCCGAACGGGCATGCTGGCAGCGCGGAATAAGGTAACGAGCCAGTCGGCAACCACCAGTCATGAGTATGGCGATTGTGCTTTTTGACTCCGGCAGGTTTAACGCTCCACACTTCGCCAGTGCGCTGACCTTTAACGATCCGCCGCGTCTGAGTTTTACGCCCATCCAGAATGGCGCGTACCATTTCGGCGTTGAAGATGATCCCGCGCTCACGCATGGCTGATATCCTCGTTTTCACGCCCTAAATAGGAGAGAGAAGTAATAGCCTCAACCTTAAAATTGAGGCCGCTATTTACCAGTTTTTTCAGCCTATTCAGATCATCTTGTGAGGTAATCCGATACTCCAGCTGAGCAATGCCCGACAAAGTTGAATTACCCCGAGCGGCACAATAGTGGTAGATGTAGCGGTTCATGGGTGCGCCTCGCTGGTGGCCGGAATAAGACGCTGCCAGATAACTGATACGTATTGCGCCTGATGGATAGCATCGGCCAATGCATCGTGGCGTTCGCCGGTGAATGGAGTATCACGCTTGGGGTCGATACCAATCTGCCGCCCGAGTTCAACCATAGTGCGCACATCCCGGTCAAACCAGAACGGCCAGAAAGCAGGGTGCCCGATACGCTGATAAGCGGAGCGCAGGATCACGTTATCGAATGAAGCGCCGTTGCCCCAGACCTGCACATTCCGCGCGGTGCTGTGCTCGTTAACAAAGATGCTCAGCTCATGGAGAACGACCAGGATACTTTTCGTTGCACAGGCGATAACTGCGCGCGCTTCGCTGGACTGCTGCAGCCACCAGATAACGGTATCGGCATCCATCGCTGCGCCGTGGGTAGTTTCACTCGCCAGCAGGACAGGGGAGGAATACTGCGCACCGATCTCACCGGTGGCCGGATCAAAGAAGACGGCACCCACGGCCACGATAGCGGCGTTTGGTTTATTGCCCATCGTTTCGAGGTCAATCATTATGTGGTTCATGGCTGTTCCTGTTTTCAGGCTGCGCGAATCCCTTGCCGAGGTGGCAATAATTCAGCAAACCGAAGTGTTTTAAATTGGCTGGTGGGCGCTGCAACGCGCCACAGCCGTGTTTCTCCCGCGAAGTATGTGCCGTCAGGAGTTGAGCCTGCATCGGGTAAGGAGCCCGATCACCACCGGGTGCGACACAACAGAGAGGGCTTTGAGCGGGGCGCTCAGGTGGTTGATTAGGCCATTCCTGAGCGTTGCCCTAACGGTTTTGGTCATCCTGGCTTGGTTATCGCCACCGCTTATTGGATTGTTACTATGGGTCAGGTTAATCAGCCCTGGCCCTGTGACCCCTCTCAAAGCTCTCTCTGTTGTGTGCCACACTCACGCAGTGGCCTCGGCTCTTTAACGTCACTTGAGCTTGGACATCACTCGCCGTTTTTGTGGGTCCATTTAGCTTTCGGTCCAATATGGATCATGGCCTCTTCGCCGAACCGCCACACGACTCTGGATTCTGGTGGCCCTTGCGGGAATCTAACCCGCCTTACTTCGCTTATGAGGCGACTACATTCACAGACTGTGCAAAGGGCCGAATATTGTTGCGGTAGCCGGTGCTCCTCGCCGTTCACGTGCGCTGGTTTAGCCACCGTTCGAGACGGGTTTGTTATCCAGCGACTTCACCCGACGTCAGGGTTGATTGCCAGCCCTAACCATGCCTGCGCATTCACCACAACAGGAATGCCACTCTTTGAGAGGGAGAAGATTGGGTTATGAGCCCGTTTCACCCGAATGGCATTGCTGTTGTGAGCTGAGTAAAAAGGACGGTTAGCAAGGCCTGATGGAAATCACTCTGGATCGGTGAAACCCTGCCAACCGTCAAGACTACACACAGCATTCGCAAAACAGTGCCTGGTTACTTCTCCACCTCAGGCTGCGGTGGTATCTTGGAGTTCTCACACAACCAAGAAGAGAAAAATCAATGGCTAGGCCTTTATCAAAACTGTTCATTGGAATAAAAGAGAGAATTGCTAAAGTCAAGGGTGTAAATATTTCTGATTCAACAGAAAATGACGATGTAGCTCTTCTTTACAACAGGGCAATCCTCTTGTTTTCGTTGGACATCATACTTGAGGAGCACCGTATAAATCATTCATCTATATTTAATCCTCAAAAAAACAAAGACACTATTCACCATCTTATACTTAAAAAATATGGCTGGACCCTCAACGAAATTGAATCCTTATCACTTGAACAGTCTTTGTTTGTCCTGCAAGAAAACTTGCGCTTAGATAATCTTCCTGAAGATGCAAAGAAGTATCTTCATGGTATTAATGCTCATTCTTACAGGCGTTCATTTGATGACATTTTGGATCTGGAGTGGGATCCTGCTTTTGGTCAACAAACTCTATCGCCGCAGCAATAGTTAGGCTTTCAATCTGTTCATTCAGAAGAGCGAGGCTTTTTTCCAGTTCAGTTTTTTCGTACATAGCTGACTTTAAAAGCCTCATATTCGCCACTTTGCTTCCCATCCAGCCGAACAGCTCATCGTTAGTAAGATCGCTGGCGATGATCTGCGGTTCATGCATCTGCTGCTGAACATCTGACATACTCAACCCTCTCTTTGCATCCAGTGTGGTGCGATGAGTAAAATCTAAGTTAATTTAGTTTTTTGGTCAAGCGTAAAAGCTAAATTAATTTAGATTTGATTTTTTGGCGATGTGTTAGGTAGGTGGTTAGGCGCGCATGTTCCTTCGGTGCTCAACAACAACGCCCACTATGCGTACTTCTACCGTAAGTGAGTTGATGGTTGCATAGTCATCATTCAAAGGGACTAGCTCAAAAATGTCCTCTCCATTCTCACTGGTGCCGCGAGACCGGTAGCGCTTGAAGGTTGCCTCATCGCTGCCGTTCTTGGCGATAACAAACTCACCAGGCTTAGGGTAAAGGTCAGGGTCCACGACGATCACATCGCCTTCCTTGAACTCTGGCTCCATCGATTTACCTTTTATCTTTAAGGCGAACGTGCCCATAGAGTGTGGTTCGGTGGTAAGGACGAAGTCAGTGAACCCTTCACGGTTCATGGCGTCAGTCTCAGATGTCCAGTATCCGGCCTGCACCCAGCTTATGATCGGAACCTGCATTGCCCCCATACTGACGGGTGAAACATTCGATTTATCCTCCTTCCCAGACATCAGGAAGCCCTCAGTTACACCAAGATATCGGGCCAGTTTGGTGAGTGAAACCCCGCGCGGTTCATTCTGATCCTTCTCCCAATACCCCACGGTGACATCAGATACGCCAATCGCATTACCCAACTGAGCCTGAGTGAATCGACGCTCTTTACGAAGCGCTTTTAATCGACTGCCAAACGTACCCATTCGTCTTATCCCTAATTTAGAAAACTAAATTATCTTAGTTTTATTTGACCTAAATTAGGTTAGGTAATATTATCTAAGAAAATTTAGGAGGAGCTATGACAACAGAAGAGTTAGAGCGGTTTTTTGGTTCACCGAGCAAGGTTGCCGAGTTCTTCGGTATCTCTCCAGAAGCCTTCTATCAGTGGCGCAAACGCCCTGGTGGATTGATTCCAAAAGGCAGGGCAGCCGAAGCAGCATTCAGGACATCGGGGCAGCTCAACTTCAAAGCATCACTTTACCAAAAGCAAAGCGCCGCCTTATAGGCAGTTCACTACCAAAAGGAGAAGGAAATGGTGGATTTACAGAAGCTCGTTATCCAGACCTGCAGAGAAAGCAGCCTTACCAACACTCAGATCGCCGATCAGCTGGGCCTGTCGTTCGGTGAGTTTAACAACCGCCTGCACATGAAAAACGGCACTCGCTTCTTCGATATTCAGCACATGGACGCTCTGCAGCGCGTTGTGGGCTATCCGTTCCTGGCTGATTACTTCGCTGCGCAGTTCGGCATGTTGGTTATCAGCAACCCGGTTCAGGAAGACATGGACAACGTTGAGCTGTTCAGCATTCAGATGCGTGCGGAAGCGGCGCGGGGCCAGATTGCCCAGGCAAAAATCGACGCGGAGGAAGACGGTATTGTTGATCGCCATGAGCTGCGGCACATCGCGCGTCAGGTGGTCAGTTCGATGAAGTACACGGCAAAAGGCTTTCTGGCGTGGGCTGCGTTACACGGTGTTCAGGGTGATGCGGTGGAATTGATGACCAGCAGAAAAGTTGAGAGCCACCAGGTTGCAGCCCGTGGCTCTCGGTGCGTTTAACTCTTGGGAGAGACAACACATGAACAGTTTACTCGTAAACGCCGGCATTCCGCAATTGCGTGTTAAGGCTCTTGCTGGTGGCCGTTTCGTCTATGGAACAAAGATACCGGGACAGACCGGCGTCAACAACTACCAGAAGGTTTTGCCGCGGGTAGGTGTGATCTACCTGTGGGCACGGTTCAACCTTCTGGCAAAGAGCCGGGGTAAGTCGTGAGCGTCAAATTATCTTCCTACGTCTGGGACGGCTGCGCCGCCTCGGGCATCAAAGACACGAAGCTTCTGGTGATGGTGCGCCTGGCTGACTGGTGCAACGATGACGGCGTGTGCTGGCCGAGCGTTGAGACTATTTCCCGTCAGACTGGCGCGGGCATCAGCACCGTTCGTACCGCGATTGGTGAACTGGAAAAGCTTGGATGGCTGAGCCGCAAGCAGCGCCGGATCGGCAACCGTAATGCCTCAAACGTCTACCACCTGAACGTTGCGAAGCTGCGTGATTCTGCTGCCCGCGCTCAGGCTCCAGTTTCTGACCCGTCAAAATCTGAACGTTCAGAATCTGACGCATCAGAATTCGACGGTTCAAAATCTGACGCGTCGAAATCTGGCAAAAATAACCAGTTTGACCCGCCAGAATCTGGGGGCGATCCGTTAGTAAATTCAAAACATGACCCGTCAGATAAAAAAACTCTTTGTCAGCCTCCTGCGGATGCCGACCCCGAAGTCGTTTTGACTGACTCTGCGAAAGAGGTTCTGGCTCATCTGAACATGGTTACCGGTTCACGGTACCAGGTCAGCAAATCATCGCTGGAGAATATCCGGGCCCGTCTGGGCGAAGGCTTTGAGACTGGCGAACTAATCCTGACCGTCGACTACCTGAACGCCAAGTGGTCAGGCGATCTGGACATGGCCGAATATCTGCGACCTGCAACCCTGTTCCAGCCTACCAAGTTCCCCGGCTACCTCTCTGGTGCTCAAAGCTGGCTGAAGGCTGGCCGTCCGAAGTGCGTGAACGGGAAGTGGGTCAAGGAGGGTGGTGAGGTAATCGGTGGTGACAGCGTCGATGTGACCGAGCGTGACGCCGCCTACCGCCGTTTTATCGGAAGCGGCAGACCACTGAAAAACCCCAGCCAGCTTGAGCTAACCGTCAAGGCCGAGGCCAGCAAAGCGGGCGTTCGTGGGATGCGTGCAGATTTCGCGGTCAGCCGCTGGAACAGCATCTGGAAAGAGTGCGCCCGGCGCACGGCGGGAGGGAAAGCAGCATGAATATTCGTGAAATGGCTATCGAGTACGTCCGTAAACACCCTGGCTGCACGTCGCGTCAGATCGCCGATGGTGCAGGCATCTCCCGCCGGCTGATTCAGCCGCTGATGGCCGAGCTGTTCGCCGCTGAGTCAGTGGTCCGCGATGCGCCGAAGGGCCAGCCGTTTGTGTACCGTATTCCGGACGGCAGCGAGCTGGCGAACCTGAACAAAGAGTACCTGGCCTACCCCTGCAGGCGATGGAGCTGGAGAAAAAACAGCTGTGGCGTCGCGCTGCCCGCGTCTGGCTGCTGGCTATGGACTCAACCCGCAACGAGGCTGCCCGCGATAAAGCCGCCGCCCGCCGGGAGCAGTGCATTGCTTACGGCTGCACCACCGGACGGCGCTGGGATGACCTCAGCAGTTCGATCGCTTCGGTATCCGTCCCTGCGCTGGACGTCTGGAGCGGCTGGTGAAAAGCAAACTGCTGGCGCGGCTTAAGCGCGACGAAATTATCTGCCACGGCATCCGTCTCGGGTGCGTTCTGCTGGTACTGACCTTTTTAGCTTTGGCGATGGAGATGGTAAGCAAATGACTTCACTTTCAGTAGTACACAAAAACCGCGAAGAATCCGGCACTGACATTGTTCCCCGTAAAATCTGGTATGCGGCCGTTAAAGAGTTCTACGTGGAGCCTGGCTACAACATCCGTGAAATTGACCCGGAGCACGTCAAAGAGTTTCGGGATGCTTTCATCGCTGGCGACGAAGTACCGGCTTTGCTGGTCCAGGTGACTGAGAAGGGCCTCAAAATTGTAGACGGCCACCACCGCTACTACGGTGCACTGGCCGCTATCGAGGCTGGTACCGATGTTCCCCGCCTTGAGTGCAAAGACGCGCCAAAAGGTTCTGAGGCTGATCGTATCGCGATCATGGTGACCAGTTCTCAGGGTCGTGCGCTGCTGCCGCTGGAGCGTGCCGGTGCTTACCAGCGCCTGATGAACCAGGGCTTTACCGAGGCTGAAATCGCCAAAAAGGTTAAGCGTTCAGTGGCAGACGTTGAGCAACACCTGCAGCTGCTGGAGTGCGGCGACAAGTTGATCGGGATGGTGAAGGCGAACGAGGTATCGGCCACGACTGCAGTATCCATGTCCCGTGAGTTCGGCACCAAAGCTGGTGCGGTGGCAGAGCAGAAGCTGGCCGAGGCCAAAGCGTCAGGCAAAAAGAAACTGACCAAATCCGCAGCCATGCCGCAGTTCAGCGCAGTCAAATCCCGCCGCCTGGCAGAACTGCTGGTGGATGCTGAATTCGACCTGTCAGCCGACGGCAAGAAGGCGCTGGTGGTACGTGAAGAGCTGGCCGACGAAATCAACGCTATCCTGGAGGAATACCGTAAGGGTGTTAAGAGCGATCCGGTTGCGCCGGTAACTGACGACACCCTTACCGAAAAAGCCTTACCGCTGACCAAAGCCGACATCATCAGCGAAAGCGGCCTGACCGTATGGGCCTGTGCAGCAGCTGCGTTCGGGGAGAAAGACGAATTTTCGTTTAGCGAATCCCGTTACGCGCACACCTGGGCAGCTGACTCGGTAGAAGCGCCGGAGTGCCTGATGGTTCCTGCCGAGACGATACAGAAGGCGATCAACCTGATTAGCCAGGCTGGTGATCAGCTGCAGATTGAAGAGTGGGTATCAGCGAAGCTGGGTGACCTGCCATATCGCCAGACGGCCATCGAGCGCATTACTCAGGTTTACGAAGAAAGCCGCGCTGAGTGGACCGCTGTAGCCGAGTTCCTGTCCTTGATTGAGCGCACCGGTAACCACACCTGGACAAACATTCGTGAGCTGCGTGCTGACGTTAAGCGGGTTATGGGCGAAATGGTTGGGGAGGCGTCGGCATGAAATACGGCCTGATTTATGCCGATCCGCCGTGGCAGTACGGGAACACTATCAGCCGCGGTGCGGCTGGTAACCACTACAGCACGATGTCACTGACTGAACTGAAGAGGCTCCCCGTGTGGGAGCTGTCAGCCGATAACGCTGTCCTGGCGATGTGGTACACCGGCACTCATGACGAGGAGACCAAAGAACTGGCGGCGGCGTGGGGATTCGATGTTCGTCAGATGTTCCTGTTCACCTGGGTGAAGTTCAACGCGCTGGCCGAGCAGCGCTTCAACCGCGCGCTGGAAGAGCAGACCATCCACGACTTCGACGACCTTCTGATGATGCTGAACGCTGAAACGCGGATGAACCCCGGCAACTACACGCGGGGCAATCAGGAATCGGTGCTGGTGGCCGTCAAGGGGAGAGGGCTGGAACGCGTCAGTGCATCGGTGAAGCAGGTGATTTATTCCTGCATGAGTCAGCACAGCACCAAGCCAGCGGAGGCCCGTTACCGGCTTGAGCAGCTTTACGGAGATGTGCCGCGTATTGAGCTGTTCGCCCGCCGTCCGGCAGAGGGCTGGCATATCTGGGGTAACGAGTGTGACAGCAGCGTGCAACTGATTGGAGGGAAAGCTCTGAGCTCCCATCAATGACAGGGGAGGGATTAACCACGAATGATTAGATTGCAGCGCCTGGCGTCCCAAAGGTGCCGGGCTTCACGAATGTGATTGTCGCCATAATCAACGATCCCTTTTTTTTTCAGGGATTCGGATATTAGAACTACCGCATTTGTCACCCCAAACTGCTGATAGAAAAGCGCGAAGTCGGTAGCGAGTTTATCGGGATGTGACTGGTAGGAAAGCAACATTTCATCAGGGATATTTTTTTTATAAATGATAAGAGCCAGTGCCAATGAGTCCCTGACATTTTCACCATTTGAGTCAAGTCCGTGACCTTCGCCAGCGAGCCCTGCGCATTCGAATACGGCCTGCATTTTTTCAAGTTTAACTGGCGTTTTAGTGGCAGCAAACGCAGATGCGTTCAGCAATAAGAGGATGGCGGTAAAGATTTTTCTCATGAATTACTCAAAGGTTAACTTTCTAATTGATATGTGAATTTACTGATTCAGGTGAGATAAGTCACCACTTTAATGGAGATGAGAATTGCTTAATTTAATAATGCCATTCCCGCCCAGCGTTAACGGCTACTGGCGCTCCGTCAAAGGGCGGGCGCTGATCAGTGAGCGTGGCCGCAAGTTTCGGGTAAACGCCATAGCCGCAGTGTACGAGCAGCTGCGCCGCCGCCCACAGGCGATCACCCACGACATCGAAGTGCACGTAATTCTCTATCCACCCAATAAAGCGAAACGTGACTTGGACAACTTTCAGAAGGCGCTGTTTGACGGCCTGACCCATGCGGGCGTGTGGGCAGACGACAGCCAGATAAAGCGGATGCTGGTGGAGTGGGGGAGCGTGACCAGTCACGGTAAGGCGGAGGTAACGATCAGTGAATTTCATCGATAAAACAAGGAAGTCAGGTTGTGATGGCAGGGCCGAGCATGTGCATTTGATCAGTGGTTCCAGTCGTTTGCAGACACTGGTTCCTGAACACTAAATTGGGAGAGAACAATGAATCAGTTACTCGTAATTGACGGCGTTTCTGTACGCCAGGATAAAGCAGGCCGCTACTGCCTGAACGACTTACATCGCGCTGCTGGTGGAGAGACAAGGCACAAGCCCGCCTTCTGGCTCAGGAATGAGCAGATTGAACAATTGGTGACCGAGTTGCAAAAAAGCAACTCGCTCCCTGTCGAGGTTATCCGGGGCGGCAACCAGCAGGGCACCTACGTCTGTAAAGAGCTGGTTTATGCTTACGGCATGTGGATCAGCCCCGCCTTCCACCTGAAAGTTATCCGCACCTTTGACGCCATCGTGACAGGTCACGCTAACCACTCAGCGCACGATATGATGCAGGCGGGCGTAACACTGCTGGGCTTTATGCGGAAAGAGCTGAACCTGTCTAATTCATCCGTCCTGGGTGCATGCCAGAAGCTTCAAACCGCAGTTGGCCTGCCCAACCTCGCCCCGCAGTACGCGATAGACGCCCCGGATGGTGCTGTTGACGGTTCAAGCCGCCCGACATCCTCCCTGACTACGCTGTTACGTGAGAGCGAATTCGCAGTAAATACCAATGAAGCTTATCGACGCCTGCAGCAGCTGGGTATCGTTGAGCGCCTGTCCCGCCCCAGCAACTCCAGCAGGGCGCTAAATGGCCGTAAAGAGTTCTGGTCGATCACCGCAAAAGGGCTGCGCTACGGCAAGAACATGACCAGCCCAGGCAACCCGCGTGAAACACAGCCACATTTCTACACCTCCACGAAAGCAGAGCTTATCCGCCTGATGATGGTTTCCACTAAGGGGGCCAGATGAGAGCCATCCTGACCCCGTACCGGGTGGACCAGCTGGGAACGGTCCTGCTTAAACCCGGCAGCGATGCCATGCCCCTGTTTTATTCTGGCCGTGTGCTGATCAGTACGCTGCCGGAGTTTATGCAGACCCTGCCAGCTGGTCGCGTTCGTGATGCTGCACAGCCGCTGCTGGACGATCCCGACGTCGTGGCGTTTCTCTCTGATGCGAAGGTTATCGAGGCTGCCGGTGGTATGGAAGCGCTCAGCTGGTGGCTGATGGGGTCTGATGGCTGCCAGCACAACACGGACGATCACAGCCATGGTAAGACGACCCTGCGCGCGGGTAATGGAATGGTTCGCCTGTGCTTCCAGTGTGACAACCTGCTGCGCGAACAGGAGCCCAGCGCCGAACTGGAGGCTACGGGTAACAGTAACGCCGCTGAGTGGGTGCTGTACCGCATGTGCAACGCATTCCAGATGCCGGAAGGGCACCATGTCACCCTGCCGGAGGTGGCGCTGTGGGCTGCAATGAATAACGTAGCCAGCCTGATGCCTGACACGCTGTCCCGCCGCGTTCTGCGACTGCCGTCGTTACCGGCACCGCGCGGAACTCTGAAAGAGTCCGCTATCAACCACGAACCGCCGGCCACCGAGATGCTGACTGAGAAAGTCGCTCAGGTAGTTGAGCTGGCCGTCGACCCGGAGACCCCTGAATCTTTCCTGCTGCGACCGAAGCGCCGCCGCTGGGTAAACGATAAATACACCCGCTGGGTGAAGAAAGAACCCTGCCTGTGCTGTGGCAGACAGGCAGACGACCCACACCACCTTATCGGCTACGGCCTGGGTGGTATGGCAACAAAGGCGCATGACCTGTTCGTGATACCGCTTTGCAGGGCGCATCACGATGAACTTCATGCAGACGTAAGGGCGTTTGAAGAGCAGTACGGCACACAGCCTGAGCTGCTGCTGCGCGTTCTGGACAGAGCCCTGGCTATCGGTGTGATTGCCACGGGTAAGGAAAACTTGGGAGAGAAGTGATGAATTTAGACGGCATTGAACGGTTTTTCGCACCGAAGGGAATGCACATTTCCGACAGCTCAAGAGCAACGGCCAGTGACAGCCTGAGCAGTACTGATGTGATGGCCGCGTTGGGGATGACACAGGCTAGTGCTGGTATTGGCCTCGCGCTTTATCTGGCGAAGGCGGGTGTGAGCGCTCATGACAAACAGGCGGCTATCTCCTGGTTGACCGAATCCGCCAAAGAACGGGCACCAAAAACCATTCGAAAAGCGGCAGGTAAGACGTTTCCGCTCTGTATGCGAGTCCTCGCAGAGTTCGCCTACAAGGACTATGCGCTGTCAGCAGAAGATAAAAGCGAATGTGGTGATTGCTGCGGTAAGGGTTTCCACTCGAAGGAGTCGATGGTCACCAAAAGCCACTATGCAATGCGGCTGCCTCAGTGGGCTAAAGACATGAAACAAAGCCCGTCTGATTTCGAAAGATTCCGTGAGGTTAAGGTAGTTGATCAGGTGCTGTGCAAGAAGTGCAACGGGACAGGGCAGGTCAGTAATCGCTGCCGCTGTAATGGTACGGGTAAGACGATCGACAAAAAGAAAACAGAACTGCAGGGGCTTCCGGTTTACAAGAAGTGTCCGCGCTGTGATGGCCGTGGCTTCAGCCGTCAGAAGTCGTCAGTGGTTTACCGGGTAATTTTTGAAACCCTGCCATCGTTACCTGACCGCACCTGGCGGTATAACTGGAAACCCTTCTATGAGTCTCTGGTGACGCTCTGCTATCAAGAAGAGAGTTACACTGACCGTCAAATCAAGAAGGTTACAGGTCAGCAGGGTGTAATATAAATTATAACTTATCCCATCATGATGCTTGCAAAGTTTGCCATTTTTGGATATATTTGACATCAATGATGGGATTTTAGAATCTTTAACCATGTCAAGTGAAGTTTCACATCATCAATCTTGGGCGCAGGAGTGCTCTAATTTGAGGGTCTTTTATGATCGAGCAAATTACTGCAACTCATTACCTCAGTTTTTATGACAGCCATTCCAACGTAAAAGTATATCCGGTATATGCGCTTGGCAATCCCAATCCTGATGGGGATGGGCACCTTATGTTTTCTACCGTAAAGGGGCATGTGAGATTTTATTTGCCTAAGCGTTTATTTGAAAATCTCCCGACTACTGAAGAAGATGCCTCGAAGAGAAAAGCTCTTCCCCTGCCTTATAAGCTGACTCAGATAATTGGTCGAGGCACACACTTCTAGTCATACTATGACTTGCGAGTTTTAGAAGCAGAGGTCGCCATTCGGCGGCCTTTTTTTATTCCTCCCTTTCAACCGCACACAGCGCCACGGCAATGCCGGGGGTGAGAGTATGTATCGCATGGACAAACTAACAACAGGCTTGGCCTATGGCTCGTCAGCTGGCAGTACAGGGTTCTGGGTGCTTCAACTTATGGATCAGGTCACTCCTTCACAGTGGGCTGCTATCGGGGTGCTGGGTAGCCTTGGCTTCGGCCTGTTGACCTACCTTACGAATCTCTATTTCAAAATTAAAGAAGACCGACGCAAAGCGGCCAAGGGGCTGTAATGGCAAACCTGAAGGCTAAGGTCAGCGCCGCAGTGCTGGGGCTGATTCTCGCTGGTGCGCCGGCGTCCGTCATTCTGGATCGGTTTCTGGACGAGAAAGAGGGCAACCGGCTGTTGGCCTATCTCGACAGTTCCGGCATCTGGACAATCTGTCGCGGGGTGATCCGCGTTGATGGTAAAGCGGTAGTGAAGGGCATGCGGCTGACTGCCGAGAAGTGCGCCGAGGTTAACGACGTCGAGGAGCGCAAAGCGCTGGCCTGGGTGGAGCGCAACATCAAGGTGCCACTGACCGAGCCGCAGAAGGCGGGTATCGCTTCTTTTTGCCCGTATAACATCGGCCCCGGAAATTGCCTGCCCTCAACGTTCTATAAGCGGCTGAACGCTGGCGATCGCAAAGGTGCGTGTGAGGCGATGCGCTGGTGGGTCCACGACAAGGGCCGTGACTGCAGGCTGACCAAAGGCCAGGCGAACGGCTGTTACGGGCAGGTTGAGCGCCGGGATCAGGAAGCTGAGCTGACGTGCTGGGGGCTGGACAAATGAAGACAACGAACGTAACGCTGATCCTTGTGGCCGTGTTTTTGCTGCTGCTGATTGCGCTTGGCGGCGCGGCGGTCTACTACCACGGCGAGTACAGCGAACAGGTTAACGCTAATGCGCAGCTGCAGCGCGATAACGAACAGCAGGGAACCGTAATCGCCACGCAGTCATTCCAGTTCAACCGATTTAATCAGATAGCCGCCAGTCAGCTGCAGTTCGCTGTAGCGCTCACCGGCAGGCAGCAGGAGAAAGAGATTGCATATCGCACCATCCTCAAAACTGAGCCGACCTGTGCTCTCGCTGTGCCTGCTGGCGTTGCTGGCCGGTTGCTCGAGTACGCGAACAGTTTACGTGCCAGCGCAATGCACGCCGATCCCGGCATCGCTGACAGCGCCGGTTCTGGCACCGCTACCGCCGGCACCCTGACTTACTGCCAAGCAGTGCTGTGGATTGATCCGCTGCTGACTGTTATTGAACAAGCTAACAGTCAGCTTGCTGGCGTGAGAAATATTGAAGATCTGAGACTTAAAAATTCATTAAGATACCTATAAAATTAGATTGTTTTGATGGCAACTGGAGGGCCGATGAAACGGCCCTCAATTATTATCTGTTATCAGGGTGGATTCTTGCCTGTAAAGTTTCTTTCAAAGCGTCATATGTTAGGCCTCTGGCATGGTGAAAATCTCTCCTTAATGGGAGAAAAACTTCCAACATCCTTTCAGAAGTATCATAAGTTGGATGGTGAGAATTTTTTCCCAGTTCTTGGGTGTTAAATCTGCCCATTTTTTTAAACATTCGAGCAATACCCATCAGGTTACCTTCATTGTTGCCGTCGAACCCCGGCCATGTGAGAGAGTATTCAGGCGAAAAAGCTGTAACCTCGTCTGCTAGCCTTGCTTGATCCTCAGGAGATAGATGATCGTAAGTAAATTTCAACAGGTCATACATGTCGAGGACATCGCAGACGTGCCTAACGTCATCTGGGTTTTCTTTATCAGTAGATAAAGAGTGATATTCCCACTCTAAAGCCCAAAGGTTCTCAGATTCTACAGCTTCACGGATAAAGCTTGCGTCATAGCTGTTTTGTATCCCAAGAGCTTCATGAATATCGCAAAGAAGTAGGATTTGTAGTTTTTCCGCTTGTGTGTAGCCCATTCAAAGTCCTCATTAATTGTTAAGTGGCATTGAACAATCTACATTGTGATTTCGAAAAGTAAACAGAAGATATATTGCATTTTTGCTGCATCTATCTGTTGCCACGGATAAGTAATTTATCAATCTTAAAACTTAGAGGTAAAAATGGCAGAAAACACGATCACCACCGAGCAGAGCAACCAGCTGGAGCTGTTGCAGACGCTGAACTACGACACCGCCGCGGCTAAAGTGGCTGTGGCCTTTATCCAGAACGACGCGTTTAAGCACCGCCTGTTCATCAACCAGTTCAACCGCACCTTCTCTGAAACCGACTACGTGGCCCGTGCTGCCAAAGCAGTGCAGGAATCAGTGGAAGCGATCACCGTGTTAAGCGAGATCACTACCCAAGCCACTAAGTAACCCGCCCTGACCGGGCATCACCTGCCTAGAGTTATCAATGCCTAAAGCAATTCCCCGCGCATGCCGTAAGCGTGGCTGCGCGGCCACGACCACCGATCGTTCGGGCTACTGTGAAGCCCATCGCAATACCGGATGGGAACAGCATCAGCAGGGCAGGAACCGACACCAGCGAGGCTATGGCAGCACGTGGGATGTCATCCGGCCTCGCATCCTTGCCCGAGACAAACACCTGTGCCAGCTGTGCCTGCAGATCGGCAGGGCGACAGCAGCAACCACAGTTGACCACATCATCCCGAAAGCTCAGGGCGGAACGGATGCTGATGAGAACCTGCAGGCGCTGTGCTGGCCTTGCCACAGAACGAAGACCGCAGGAGAGAGAAACTCATGATGCAAAGCAAGACACAGCTGGCTCACCTTTACCACGGCAGTAGATTCATCGGCTACGGCATCGCAGTGGACGGCAAACTTTTGAGCAATCAGGTTGCCACTGTAATAGACACAGATGCAACTGAGCCGCCCACGATGCGGGTCACATTGAGACTAGACGATGAAATGAACGGGAATCCAGTGAAAATAGATGTAAATGAAATTGATTCTCAATAACAAGCATCATTCCTCACCAACATGGTGCATTTTCATTTTATTGATATCAATTCTCATTTGCAGGGCGGGGCAGGGGAGGGGCGGGTCAAATCTCTGGGTCCCTCTAAGCAAAGTACCGCCGCCTAACCCTTTTTCACACCGCCGCAGGTTACAGAACTTTTTTATGGGTCATCGTGACCTGAAATTAATAGGAGGTTTCTATCATGCCAGGGCCACCAAGAACCCCGACAGCTCTGCGTTTGGTTAAAGGTAACCCTTCGAAAAGAGCTCTTAACAAGAACGAACCAAAACCCCCTTCAGGGGTTCCCCTTATTCCGAAGCATTTTAATAAGCAGGAGAAATACTGGTTCAAGCGAGTTGCACAAGAACTGGATGGAATGGGGGTGATCACGACCATTGATGGCATGGCTCTTGAGCTGTTGATCGGCGCATACGTTGAATGGCGTAAGCATCGTGATGTGATCGAACAGGAGGGGGAGACTTATACCGTTACAACGATGACGGGCGATGTGCTCATCAAATCTCACCCACGCGTAGCTATGCTGGCAGATGCATGGAAGCGGCTACGAGGCATGATGGCAGAATTTGGCATGAGCCCATCCTCACGCAGCAAAATCAATGCAGGCGGTGAGGCCGAAGAAGACCTTTTGGATGCATTTCTTAATAAAAAGCGCAAATGATGAATGGCAACCGTTCAGGCTGGTATTCAGTACGCGGAAAGCGTGCTGGCTGGCGAGATCGTTGCTGGCGAACTGGTGCGCCTGGCGTGTCAGCGATTCCTCAATGATTTAGAGCATGGGCCGGAGCGCGGCATCTACTTCAGCGAGGATCGCGCCCAGCATATTCTCGACTTTTATAATTTTGTTCCGCATGTAAAAGGTGCCCTGGCAGGTAAGCCGATTGAGCTGATGCCGTGGCATATTTTTATTCTGATTAATCTCTTTGGTTTCGTTATTCCGCTGATCGATGAGATGACTGGGCAAGAAATTGTCGACGACGACTTCGAAACAGTCTTCGTTCGCCGGTTCCGTACTTCCTACAAAGAAGTAGCTCGTAAAAATGCTAAATCAACTGTTAGTTCTGGTGTCGGTTTGTATATGACCGGCGCTGATGGGGAGGGTGGTGCTGAGGTTTATTCCGCTGCCACTACTCGCGATCAGGCCCGCATCGTGTTCGACGATGCCAAAAACATGATCAAGAAAGCGCCGAAAACTCTCGGGCGGCTTTTTGGTCACGTTAAGCTGAATATCCATCAGGAGCGCACGGCGTCAAAATTCGAGCCGCTTTCCAGTGACGCGAACAATCTGGACGGCCTGAATATTCATTGCGGGATCGTTGATGAACTTCATGCACACCGTACCCGCGATGTGTGGGATGTTCTCGAGACGGCCACTGGCGCACGTCTTCAGTCGTTATTGTTCGCAATAACCACTGCGGGAACGAATAAAGAGGGTATCTGCTACGAACAGCGTGATTATGCCATCAAGGTACTGCGCGGCGTGGTGGATGATGACACCTATTTTGCTGTTATCTACACGCTGGATGAAGGCGATGACCCGTTTGATGAAGCGAACTGGCCGAAGGCTAACCCCGGTTTAGGGGTCTGTAAGCGCTGGGACGACATGCGCCGCCTGGCTAAAAAGGCCAAAGAGCAGGTTGCGGCCCGCCCGAACTTCTTCACCAAGCACCTGAACATCTGGGTAACAGCCGAAAGCGCCTGGATGGACATGGACCGCTGGGGAAAAATGCGTGGTATCGCGCCGGCGGATCAGCGTAAGCACTGGCCGATGTGGCTGGGTGTCGATCTGGCAAACAAGATAGATATCTGCGCTGCGGTCAAAGCTTGGCAGGACCCGCAGGGAGTTACGCATATTGAGCCTAAGTTCTGGCTGCCTGAAGGGCGGCTGGAGACTGCGCCGAACCATATTGCTGAACTTTACCGTAAGTGGTCAGCTGCCGGACATCTGCAGCTGACCGATGGTGATGTCATCGACCACGGGCTGATCAAGGCCGAGATTGTCGAGTGGGTAGCGGGTGAGAACCTCAAAGAGATTGCCTTCGATCCCTGGAGCGCCACGCAGTTTAGCCTGGCGCTTGCCGACGATGGTTTGCCGCTGGTAGAGGTGGCTCAGACGGTAAAAAACCTGTCAGAGGCGATGAAATCAGTGCAGGCAGAGGTGTACGGCAACAAAATCTGCCATGACGGCAACCCTGTTATGACCTGGATGATGTCGAACGTGACGGTAAAACCGGACAAAAACGACAACATCTTTCCCAATAAATCGACTCCTGAAAACAAAATCGACGGGCCTGTCGCGCTGTTCACTGCAAAAAGCCGACTGCTGGTGAACGGTGGCGGTGATAAGCAAGACCTGAGCGGTTTCCTGGAAAACCCAATCATGATAGGTATCTGATGAAACACAACAAGCAGCCCGGAAGGGTTAAAAGCGCTCTTCTTAACTGGCTTGGCGTTCCTATCAGCCTGACCACAGGGGAGTTCTGGCAGGAATGGATGGGCACCAGTAGCAGCGGGAAGGTAGTCTCAGCTGACAAGGCAATTCGGCTGTCGGCGGTGTGGGCTTGTGTGCGTTTGTTAAGCGAGTCCGTGTCCACACTGCCTCTGAAGGTTTATGTTCGGCAGGCTGATGGCTCAAGAAAGCTCGCCGCCGATCATCCGGCCTATGTGACATTGTGCCGCCGGCCAAATCAAGAAATGACGCCCTCCCGCTTCATGCTGATGGTCGTGGCCAGCATCTGCCTGCGCGGTAATGCATTTGTCGAAAAGAAGATGATCGGCAGCAAGCTTGTTGCGCTGATCCCTTTGTTACCTCAGAACATGGTAGTTAAGCGACTCGACAGCGGCGTGCTTGAATACCGCTATACCGACAACTCAGTGCAGCGCGTAATCCCGGTTAAAAACATCATGCACATTCGCGGCTTCGGCCTGGATGGTCTGTGCGGGATGATGCCAATGATGGCCGGGCGAGACGTTATCGGTTCGGCGATGGCGGTTGAAGAGTCAGCTGCAAAAATCTTTGAAAACGGCCTTCAAAGTTCGGGCTTCCTCTCGGCGGAAATGGCGCTTGATGACGCTCAGCGCGAGCGTCTGCGGAAATATATGCAGGCCTTTATCGGATCGCGTAACTCAGGAAAGATCATGGTGCTCGAAGGTGGGCTTAAATACCAGAACGTCACTATGAATCCTGAAGCGGCGCAGATGCTTGAGTCCCGTGCATTTAGCATTGAAGAGATATGTCGCTGGTTCCGTGTCCCGCCTTTTATGGTCGGCCACGCGGATAAACAGAGCAGCTGGGCGTCGAGCGTTGAAGGTATGAACCTGCAGTTCCTGACCAATACGCTGCGCCCTCTGTTGGTAAATATCGAACAGGAGATTTCCCGCTGCCTGCTTGATGGTGACGAGGATTACTTCGCGGAGTTCTCGGTAGAAGGGCTACTAAGGGCCGACAGCGCGGGTCGTTCAGCCTATTACACGACGGCTCTTCAAAATGGCTGGATGTCCCGTAATGACGTTCGCCGGCTTGAGAATATGCCGCCGATTGAAGGTGGTGACCTCTACACAGTGCAGCTGAACCTGACGCCACTTGAGGACCTCAAGCAAAACAGCCAGGCCCTGCAGGCAGCGAGTCTGCTGAAAATTCATAACTACGTCTTCCCTGACATTCCGTTCGAACAATCTCCGCTGAAAACGGCGGCTTAGGAGCTATCCCCATGACACTGAAAAGCCTTCCGGCAGCGCCGGCGGGGCGGCCTTCTGCGCTCTCAAAACGGGACCTGCCGGCTGCCGCTATGGAACGCTGGAACGGCGGCATCAAAGCCGCAAAGCCTGATGAGAACAGTATTTCTATTTTTGACGTGATTGGCGCTGATTACTGGGGGGATGGCGTGACAGCCAGCCGTATCGCTGGCGTCCTGCGTTCAATCGGGGGTGCTAACGTGACGGTGAACGTTAATTCACCGGGCGGCGACATGTTCGAAGGCCTGGCGATTTACAACCTGCTGCGTGAGTACGAAGGCAAGGTGACGGTAAAAGTACTGGGCCTTGCGGCTTCAGCCGCTTCCATTATCGCGATGGCCGGTGACGAAATTCAGATCGGGCGCGGAGCGTTCCTGATGATTCACAACTGTTGGGTCTATGCGATGGGTAACCGGCATGACCTGGCACAGATTGCGGCAGACATGGCCCCTTTTGATCAGGCGATGGCCGACATCTACGCGCACCGTACCGGCCTCTCCGTAGAGGATGTTGGCGCGATGATGGACGGCGAAACCTACATCGGCGGAAGCGATGCCGTTAACAAAGGCTTTGCCGATCGCCTGCTTTCTGCGGACGAAATCTCTGATGGTGACGACAGCCCTGCTGCTGCGCTGCGCAAACTTGATGCGCTGTTGGCTAAAACGGGCACGACCCGATCGGAGCGGAGAAAGCTTCTGAACGCTTTAAACGGCAGCAAGCCAGGCGCTGCTGCTGATCACGATGGTACGCCGGGCGCTACCGAAACAATCAGTCCTGAACATCTCGAAGAACTCAATAACGCGCTGGCCGCGTTCGGCAAATAAGGAATCACTATGTCTGAAGTAAACGAAATTCTGAAAAAAGTAACGGCCAGTATCGAAGAGGCCAACGGCAAGTTCAGCGCCAAAGCGGAAGAAGCTCTGAAGGAAGCTAAAAAATCCGGCTCACTTTCAGAAGAAACTAAGGCTGCGGTCGACAAAATGGCGTCAGAGTTTAACGCCATGCGTGAAGCTGAAAAAACGCTGAAAGCTGCGCTGGGTGAGCTGGAACAGCACGTCGCTCAGATGCCGCTCAGCAACGCGGCAAAACTGGTTGAGACCGTCGGTCAGCAGGTTATTTCTGCCGAAGCGCTGAAAGCATTTGCTGCCGGTGTTGAAGGTAATAAACGTCTCAGCATTCCGGTAAGTGCCGCTCTGCTGACGGTGAATGTACCGGGTCAGATTGTGGCCCCCGATCGCCTTCCGGGTATCGATGCTCAGCCAAAACAGCGCCTGTTCATTCGCGACCTGATCGCGCCTGGCCGCACTGCATCCAACACCATTTACTGGGTGCAGCAGACTGGATTCACCAACAATGCTAAGGCGGTCGCTGAGAACACCACCAAACCTTACAGCGATATTCAGTTCGCTGAGAAGATCACCCCGGTACGTACCATTGCGCACCTTTTCAAGGCGGCCAAGCAGATTCTGGACGATATGCCGCAGCTTCAGTCAACCATCGACGCTGAGCTGCGTTATGGCCTGAAATATGTAGAAGAGCAGGAGATTCTGTTTGGTGACGGGACCGGTGCTCACCTCGAAGGCATCATCCCGCAGGCGTCTGTGTATGCAGCGGCGTTTGAAGTGGATCAGCAGAACGGCATTGATGATTTGCGCCTTGCGATGCTGCAGGCCCAGCTGGCGCGATTCCCTGCGTCGGGTCATGTTCTGCACTTCATCGACTGGGCGAAGATCGAACTGATTAAAGACACGCTGGGCCGCTATATCCTGGCGAATCCGGCAGCGCTGACTGGCCCGACTCTGTGGGGGCTGCCGGTGGTGGCGACTGAGGCGGCGGCCTTCCAGGGTAAATTCCTGACCGGGGCATTCAATGCCGGCGCACAAATCTTCGATCGTGAAGATGCCAACGTGGTGATTTCTACCGAGAACGCCGACGACTTTGAGAAAAACATGATCTCAATTCGTTGTGAAGAGCGTCTTGCGCTGGCGGTTAAGCGCCCTGAGGCCTTCATCTATGGCACCTTCACTCCGCCAGCTGCTGGCGGCGGCGCATAAATCCCTTTTACTTAGCGGCCTGCGGGCCGCTTTTTAGCTGGAGCTAACCATGAAACTGAAATTGCTGAAACCCATCTATCACGATGGAGAAGTGAAGGACGCCGGCACCACGCTTGAAACTGCCGAGCAGCATGGCCGCGAGCTTATCAAAAAGTTTTATGCGCAGCTGGCGGATGAAGATAATCCTGCAGAGCAGCCAGAGCAGCCAGAGCAGCCAGAGCAGCCAGAGCAGCCAGAGCAGCCAGAGCAGCCAGAGCAGCCAGAGCAGCCAGCCCTCGCTAAAGCGAAAGCCAAGACAAAATAAGGCCTCCCCATGATCGAGATGAGCATCATTAAAGCTCATTGTCGGATTGATCCAGAAGCTGTTGAAAATGATGAGCTGCTCAATATTTTCAACCGCGCCGCCTGGCGTTATGTAGAAACCTGGACCCGACGAAAGCTTTATACACTGAACACCGATCCGGGGTTTGATACCGATGAAAACAGACTGCTGTTTGACGACGATATTCGAACCGCGATGCTTTTACTGATCGGGCATTGGTTTGAAAACAGAGAGGCTGTCAGCACAGCTGGCGCAGCTGCAACTCTGCCGCTGGCCGTTGAGGCTCTCTTACAGCCTTATAAAATTTATGGTGTCTGAGTTATGTCTTGTGCCGCCTGCCAACGCCGCCGCGAGTGGCTTGAAAAGTGGATGAAAATAGCCCATGAACGAGCAACTGGTAAACGCGCTGATAGCAGCGCTGACCGCCGAGACGGCGGCGAAGAAACAACAGACGGCGGCGATAACCCGCTTGGCCGAGTCGAATGAGTCGCTGAGCGCGATCATCATTCAGTCGTTTGCTACCGACGAGCTGGAAGAGGATAGCCTGGGCATCAAAACTTACCTGAGTGGCAAACCGATGGGGTGATTTATGCAGGCAGGTAAGCTACGACATCGCGTGCTACTGCAGGACAAGGTGCAGCATCAGGACCCGCTAACCGGCGCGGTAGAATCATCCTGGGTCGATGTGGCCACGCTGTGGGCAGAAGTTTCACCGCTGTCGGTTCGTGAGTTCGTCGCGGCGCAGGCCGGGCAGGGGGAAGTTACTACCCGCATCAAAATTCGCTACCGGGCCGGTGTGACGCGTCAGCAACGTATTCTGCACCGCGGCCAGATATTCAATATCGAAGGCGTTCTCGCCGATCCGGGCAGTGGGCGCGAGTATCTGACGCTGCCGTGCTCTGAGGGGGTTAACGATGGCTGATGGTGTGAGTTTTAGCCTTACGGGGATAGATACCCTGCTTGGGAAGCTGGACGTCATCAGTGCGGACATGAAGCGCAAAGGCGGGCGCTCTGCGCTGCGCCGCGCGGCTACCATCATCGTCAATAAGGCTAAAGCTAACGCTGGTCGAATTGACGACCCCGCAACTGGCCGTAGCATCGCGGATAACATCGCGCTGCGCTGGAATGGCCGTTTATTCAAGCGAACCGGCGATCTGGGGTTCCGTATCGGTGTGATGTATGGCGCGGTCCTGAAGGATCACCCGGATAAGGAGAAAAACGCCCCTACGCCGCACTGGCGTCTGATTGAGTTTGGCACCGAACATATGGCAGCCCAACCATTCATGCGGCCAGCCGCGGAGTCGAGCGTCAATGAGGTTCTTGTGACCTTCGTTGTTGAATACGAGAAGGCGATAGACCGCGCGCTTGCGCGGGCACAGCGGAGGGCTGGGAATTCATGATCGCACCTATTTTTGAATTGTGTGCCGTCAGCCCAGCGGTTCGGGCTCTGATTGGTGATTCACCGGTCAGGCTGTATCCCTTCGGCCAGTACGATGGCGATATTAAGTACCCCTATGCGGTCTGGCAGAACATCGGCGGCGGCCCTCCACAGTATCTGGATGGCGTACCGGATCACGACAGCTACTCGCTGCAGGTGGACGTGTACGCAAAAACAGCCGGTGAAGTGATTGCTGTTACCAAAGCGCTCCGTGATGCCATTGAGCCCCATGCCTATATCACCCGATGGGGCGGCCAGATGCGGGACAGTGAAACCAGGACCTACCGCTATTCCTTCGATGTTGACTGGATAGTGAACCGCTAACCCCCCCTTACCAACAATGCCGGCCATGTGCCGGTTTTTTTATGACCGGAGATAATTATGTCCGTATTGACGCAAGGCACACAGCTCTTCGTTCTCTCTGCCGGAGTGGTGAGCGAAGTAGAGTGCATTACTGGATTTACCCCTGGCGGCAACCCCGCCGACCAGATTGAAGACACCTGTCTGAGTGAGCGAAACAGCCGCACCTATAAGCGCGGCCTGCGCACGCCAGCTGCCGCTTCCGTCACACTGAATGCCGATCCGAGAAATGCCAGTCACATCATGCTGCACAGCCTGGCCGAATCTGATGACGAGTCACTGCTCACGTTTGCCGTGGCGTGGGCAGATGGTGAATCCGAACCAACTGCCGCTGCTGCTAACGCGCCAGGCTCGGTAGATGGCCTCATCCTGCCTGATGATCGGACTTTCTTTGTGTTCCAGGGGTACGTCAGTGATTTTCCCTTCGACTTTCAGGCCAACACGGTTGTAAGCACGACTGCCGCTATCCAGCGCTCAGGCCCGTCCGTATGGGTGCCGAAGGTTCAGGCTTAACGGCGTAATACATTTCGGGGTGGAAACGCCCCCAATCCACTTCTGATACAGGATCAACCCATGAAGCTGACTATGGCCTCAATGAAGGAGTTAGGGGCGTTTACTGGCCGCCCGGTAGAGAAAGAAATCACCTGGAAAAATACAGAAGGTGACGAGATTAAAGCGACTGTGTTTGTTCGGCCTGAAGGCTATCACACGACCAAATCCGATCTTCTTGCAACCAGGGGGGCGGTGGACAACGTTGCAGGCCGCATTGCAGCTGCAATCTGTGACGAAGAAGGTAAGGCAATTTTCACGCCCCAGGACATCACCGGCGAGGCAGACGCAGAACGCGGGGCGCTGGACGGCGCATTAACCATCGCGCTGCTGGTGGCTATTCAGGAAGTAAATAACCTGGGAAAGACGAAGAGCTAACCGCCGATGATGAGGTGTGGTGTGAGCTCGTCATGAATGGGATAGGGGGGAGGACAATAGCCGAAGCTCAGGAGATGATGAGCCTGGGTGAGTTCCGCTTGTGGCTAAAGTACCGGCAGAAGTACGGTGGCTTGAATCCCATCATGCGGATTGAATGGGGGGCTGCGCTGATCTCCAGCTTGATCGCCAACACAAACCGCGACAAAAAAACACCACCGTTTGATGTTACGGATTTCGCCCCTCACATTGATAAGAAGCCCGTTAGCCTCGAAGAGGCGATGAAAGAGTGGTCCTGAGTACTTTCCCAGCGCACAATTAGTGTTTAGGATTAATACTTAAACTTAATTGAGGGATCATATGAAGAAAATAACACCATTACTTCTGGCCTTAATGTTGTCTGCGTGCGCAGCCACACCTCCAAGTCAGACGCAAATCCAGATGGCAAACTATGGATCGCTACCAAATGACTACCAGCAGCAGGTGAAAGACTGGTGGGGTAGAATGCTCAAGGACCCTTACTCTGCTCAATACACCTTTGGTGAGCCCTCTAAAGCTTGGTTTAAAGATGGTATTTTAGCTGATTCTGGTGGGCAAATGCGCTTTGGGTGGCTGATTCCCCTGACTGTTAATGCAAAAAACAGTTACGGAGGATATACAGGTTCTGAATCACATACCGTATTTTACTCGAATGGTAAAATAGAGTCTGCTGATGCTCAGGTAGGTGCAGGCTACACGGGCAAAGTTTTTTAACTTAATCATTTTCAGCAAAACCCGCCAATTGGCGGGTTTTTTATTATCTGGAGATTTAAATGGCTAACAAATCTCTTGGCACACTCACTATTGATTTGATAGCTAAAGTGGGTGGGTTTGTTTCAGGCATGGACAGAGCTGAGCGAGCTTCGGAAGAATGGCGAAAAAAAGTAGAAAACAATATAAAGCTTGCAGGAAGTGCTGTTGCAGGTATGGCGACTATCGGGTATGCAGCTGCAACAGCAGTGGGCGTGGCCGGATTTGCACTACTTAAAAGCACAGCGGAGCAAGTTAGCTCCGCAGACAAACTTGCGACAGCGCTAAAAATATCAACACAAGACTTATTATCATGGCAGTTTGCAGCGCAAGAGGCAGGTGTTGCTGGTGATAATATGGGGGATATTTTTAAAGACTTGAGTGAAAAGATAGGTGAGGCAGTTCTAAATAAGTCAGGCGAGGCAGTTGAAGCTTTAGATACATTGGGCCTTTCAGCTGAGAAGCTGTCAAAAGTATCACCAGATAAACAAATGATGGCTATAGGTGAGGCATTAGGCAAGATAGGTACTAATGCCGGAAAAGTCGCCATTCTTGAAAGTCTAGGGAATGACCTGTCCAAACTTATCCCTCTTTTTGATAATAATAATGAAAAGTTAAAAGAGCTTTTACAGCAGGCAAAAGATTACGGAATAGCACCTAATCAGCAGTCTATAGATGACTTGTTGAAAGTTAATGATCTTTTCGAAGAGATGGAAAACAGAGTATCGGGACTCAAGATTGAGATTGCTACGGGGCTGGCTAAAGTCGACCTGGGGCCGCTAAATCAGTCGATTGATAATATAGCTAATGTTCTCACTGATCCTGACGTGCTTAAAGGACTGACCTCTCTGGTTGAAGGCGTTGTAGACCTTGCAAACTGGCTTGTTAAAGCCGGTGCTGCTGCTGGAGGTCTTATCGAAAACTGGAAAGGGTCAGACCCAATAGGTGACTCTCAAAATTCATCCATAATCGATCGCCGACTCAAATGGTTGAAAATGGCCAGGGAGACCTCTGACGACTGGTCAACTATTGTCGAGCGTAGTATAGGGACAATGCCATCCAGTGAAGAAATTGATAAAGAGATCGACCTACTAACTAAAAGGCGTGAAAAACTGAATGCTGCAGCCAGTACTCTCCCTGTAGGCCCTGCAGCAGTTGTTGGTGCAAGTCAGTTCTCACTTGGCTCTGGAAACACTAACGGGAAACCCAAACCAGACGCTGGTTTGAAAAAGCTTGATAGTGCATACAAAGCGTTAGAATTGAGTTACCAGCGTCAGATATCATTACTTGATACAACAGGTAAAAAAACCGTTGAAGTGACGGAGTTGCAGAAGCTGCGCTTTGATGTGGAGGACGGTAAGCTTTCAGGTATAAATGATTCACAGAAAAAGAAATTAGAATTGCTTGCTAAAGAGCTTGATAGCCTCCGTGCGCTGAAAAAGCAAAATGAAGAAAATCTAAAGCTGGCAGAGTTTGTTGCAACTTTGAATTCCTCCAACTTGAATTCAAAGAAATCACTTGGCATCGATATTGCAGGTGCTTCGCTCAGTGACAATGATAGGGAGAGGTTGAAAGAGAAACTTTCCTTAGAAGAAGACTTTTTAAATCAGCAGCGTGATTTACAAAATCGCTATCAATCAGGAAAGATTGAGAAGAGTTTTTATGACAGAGGGACGCAAGCATTAAAAGATGCTCTTGCTGAACGGCTGGATATTCAGGATGAACACTATAAGAAATTAGACGAGCTCCAGAATAGTGGTACTGCCGGGTTTGTTTCTGGATTATCAACCCAGATGCAGGCATCAATGGACTTGTATAGCAACATGCAACAAGTTGGAGCCCAGGCGTTTAGTGGCTTGACTGATATGGTTATCCAGTGGGCTGAAACTGGAAAGCTAAATGTTAAGGACTTTGCAGCAACCTTTATCCAGTCTATGGGCGCAGCACTTTTGCAATACGCTGCTGCGCAAGTGGCAATGGCCGCCCTGCAGGCATTTACCAGCATGATTGGAATTCCATACGTTGGCCCTGCTGTTGCACCAGGTGCAGCGGTTGCTGCTGCCGCTGCCGCTGGTGTTCTGATGGTTGGCGTAAGCTCAGCTTTATCCGGCCAGGCCCATGACGGTATTGATTCAGTGCCAGAAACAGGCACCTGGCTTCTGCAAAAAGGAGAGCGAGTTACTACTGCAAAGACATCTGCAAAACTTGATGCAACTCTTGAGCGAGTTAACCAGCAGAGTGCTGGTGGCGGGGCCACCTATGCTCCAGTGCTAAATTTCAACGTCAACGGCGATCCCTCTGATGTACAGATCGCCATGATGAAGAAAGCCGCTGCAGACGGAGCCCAGCAGGGTTACATGAAAGCAGTTGAGTCGGTAGCTACGGGTGCAGGCTTGTTGCATAAAGCCATACAGGCCAAAACCAAAGCGGGGGTGAAGAAAACCTGATGGGCATAACCTCTAACATTGACTATCCCCACGACTACCTGCCGCTCCCGCTGCAGGATGGCTACGGGCTTAAGCCCGTTTCACCTTTGCTGAGAACGCAGATGGCATCCGGGCGCGCGCGTCAGCGCCGGCTTTACACCTCAACGCCGAGTGAGGTCTCTGCCAGCTGGATTATGGACGATACCCAAGGGCAAATTTTCGAAGCCTGGTTCAGGGACGTGATCGCTGACGGTGCCAGCTGGTTCAACATGAAACTTAAAACGCCGATCGGCGTTCGTGGTTACGTGTGCCGTTTCACTGACATCTACGAGGGGCCAACGCTGGAGGGTGGGCGCTACTGGCGTTACAGCGCCACGCTTGAACTGTGGGAGCGTCCGCTGCTGCCTCCGGGCTGGGGTCTTTATCCTGGACTGGTGTCCGGTTCCTCACTCATTGATATTGCGATTAACAGGGAGTGGCCTGAAGCATGACCATCAGCATTCTCAACCGCCTTTACGCCTCGTCAGGAACGGAAGTGATCATCGAAACGCTGCAGATCACCGCCGGCAGTGAAGTGTATTACGTGACAAAGGGCTTCGAGGACATCACCGCCACGCTGGAGAATGGCCAGACCGTAACCTTTGAGGCGGGTGGTATTGACCTCGCGCTGCCGGCCAAAAACACCGACGGCACCCAGGACCTGAAGTTTGCTATCGGCAATATCAACGGCAGGGTATCGAAGGCGATCCGCGCGGCGCTGGCCGCGCAGATTAAAGGCCTGCTGACCTACCGGGCTTACGTTTCGACCGACCTTACGGCACCTTCCGAAAGGCCGTTTACCCTGGCGATCAAGTCAGGCTCCTGGTCAGCCACCGAAGTGCAGATCAGCGCCGGTTACATGAACATCCTTGATAAGGCCTGGCCGCGCCGGCGCTACACGCTGGCCGACTTCCCTGGGCTGCGCCACATCCCGTAAACCAGAGGTCCCCATGCTCGACATTGATAAATACCGGTCTGTCACCTGGCAGATGGGCGGCCGCGCCTTTCCCGTTCTCGACTGTTACGGCCTGGTGCATGAGGTGCGCCGCGACCTCGGTCTGCCGCCGTGGCCCGCGTTTGAAGGGGTGATCAAAGAGGGCGACCGGATGCACAGTACCTTCCGGGAATTTCTCAGCAGCATTACCCGCTGCGAACCGGCGCAGGGCGTGGTGGCCGCCTGCTACAAGGGCGGCATGGTAACGCACGTGGCGATTGTTCTCGCGATCGACGGCCTGCTGTACGTGATGGAGAACAACACCGGAACCAACGTCAGCATACTGCCACTGGCGCGGTTTGAGCGTAAATTTTTGAAAGTGGAGTATTACCAGTGACCATACGCTTTTACCCCTCCCGCCTGCCGGGAGAGCCGCTGGAAACCCAGGAACACGATCGGATGACCGTTCATGCGTGGATGGCGGCCAACGTGGATAACTACCGGCAGGACATGGCGCACCCGGTGGCCGTGGATGTTGACGGTGTCTCCGTGCCGCCGGCGCTGTGGGCAGAGGTGGTGATAGACCCCGGCAGCGACGTCCGCATGTTCCCGGTTCCGGGGATCATTGTGGTTGGCATCATCGCCGCCGTGTACGCCGTTTACGTGATGAGCACGCTGTCGTTTGGCCTGGGCACCGCGCCTGGCCAGGGCGAGACGCTGAGCATGGACCCGGCAAAGGCCAACGCCGCAAAGCTGGGTGACCCGATCCGCGAGGTTCTTGGTCGTTGTCGTATCTTTCCCGATTACGTGGTTCAGCCCGCATCACGATTTATAAACAAGACGACGTTCGAGACGAGCCTGTTCGTCTGCCTCGGCGTCGGGGAGTTCTCGTTTAGCAGGGGCGACATTCGGGTCGGCACCACGCCGGTGACGGCCCTGGGCGATGACTTCCGCTATACGGTTTATCCTCCGGGGGCTGACGTGTCTGGCGATGTCAGGACTGAGAACTGGTTTAACAGCAGTGAAGTCGGATCAACGTCGGCAGGGGGCAGCGGGATAGACATGGGATCATCCTCATCCCGTAACGACAATATCCTGGCCGACGCGGCAACCTTTTCAGGTAATGCGGTCACCTTCGCCGGCACATCTGTCGGGGATGATGAAACCAACGAGCTGCCAGAGGGCTGGAGCGTGGGCACCGCGCTGAGCATTATTGCGCCGGATAATTACACCGTGGGTGCGTCAGGCCTCTACAGCGTGATAACCGGCAACACCCTCACCGAGCTGGCCGCCTATCCGGGAATGCCCGTCACTCTGAGTTTTAACGGTGCGGATTACGATCTGTATGTCGCCGCCTACTCCGGCCCGGTTGCCGCCGTGCCGGGTGAAGGCGGAAGCGCGGCCAGCCTGACGGGGAGTGCGGCGCCCTCAGCCTATGATTTCTCCGCCGCGGCGGAAACATTCCTTCTGACGTGGCGCGGGTTGTCATGGCCCGTTTCCCTGCAGGCGGACTATATCAACATGAGCGGGCTGGTTGATGCCGTTGCCACCCAGCTTGCCGGTTCCGGGCTGGTTGCTGAGGATGCATCTGGCAGGCTGTCGATCCGGGAAGCATCCAGCCCTTACGTCGGTTCGTCGATTGCCCACAGCGATCTGCCCGTTTCGGTATTCGGCGGCGCGCCGGTAAGCGTGGCGGGTGCGGCGTCCAGCGGAGGCGTACCCGCTTCACCAGCCAGCCTGATGCTGGCCTACGGCTCTGCCACGGGTACACCCTTTGGCGGCCTGCCGTCCGGTGCTGTACGAATGGCGGTGGGGCTGCGCGATAACCAGTATCGAATCACCTCCATCGACGGGCTTACCGTTGAGGTGTCCCGGTTAAAAGAGGGAGTGGCTGACGACACCTGGCCGGGTTTTGCCGCCAGAACCGTTCTGGATTTTAGCGTCAGCGGCATTAACGAAGATGAGAAGTGGCTCGGGCCGTTTCTTGCCTGCCCGGAAAATGAAGTAACCCGGATTTTTGAGGTCGACTTTGCCTTTCCGAATGGCGTCTGCGGGTTTGACAACAGCGGGAACAAGCGCATTCGTCACGTTGAATGGGAGATTCAGTGGCGAAATTATGCGGAGGGTTCCGGGTGGCACAGCCGGCGGGGCGTTTATGCTGAAAAGATGGTTGACGGCATCGGGTTCACGGAGAGATTCGACCTGTCCGTTGCTGGCCTGGTTGAAGTGCGTTGCCGCCGCAGGAATGAGCAGGGCTCCAACAACGCCCGCGACACCATGTACTGGAAGGGGCTGCGTTCGCGCCTGGACACCCGCCCTGCGGCCTATGATGGCGTCACCACGATGGCGATCACCTTCGTCACCGGCAATAAAATTGCTGCTCAGTCTGACCGCCGCATCAGCGTTGTTGCGACGAGAAACTACGCCGGAGGCGGCGACAGAAGCCTGAGCGGGGCGTTTCACCACGTGCTGACCAGCGCCGGCATGTCGCCGGATGAAATCGACACGGCCACCATCAACGCGCTGGAGTCGACGTACTGGACGCCGCGCGGTGAGCGCTTCGACTTCTCCGCCGACGGCGATAACACCTCGGTGCTGGACATGATGCAGATGATCGCCAATGCGGGCATGGGCTACTTCCTGCTGTCGGACGGCCTTGCCTCCGCCGGGCGGGAGGGCGTCAAGCCGTGGACGGGCATCATCAGCCCGCAGGAAACCACGGAGCACATGACGACCAGCTTCACCGCGCCGTCGCAGGACGACTACGACGCGGTGGACGTGACCTACATCAACGGCACCAGCTGGGCGGAGGAGACCGTGCAGTGCCGGATCGGCAGCGACACGCCGTTTAAGGTGGAGGCCTACCAGCTGGACGGCGTAACGGATACGGACAAGGCGTACCGCATCGGCATGCGGCGGCTGATGAAGTACCGCCTGCAGCGAGAATCCTATGAGGTTGTCACCGAAATGGACGCCCGCTGCTACAACGTCGGCGACAGGCTGGTACTGACCGACGACATACCGGGCAGCAACACTATCAGTTGCCTGATTGAGGCGCTGGCGGTGGAAGGCGGGATGGTGACGCTGCACGTGAGTGAGCCGCTCGACTGGACGTTTGCCAGCCCGCGCTGCCTAATCCGCTTTCAGGACGGCAGCGCCTCGGTGCTGCTGACCCCGAGCCGCGTCGATGATTACACCCTGACGCTGCCGGAAACGGAGAGCCTGCGGCTTGACGAGTGGATAACCGATAATCCGGCGATGGAGATGCCCAGGCTGATTTTCTGCTCTTCCGACCAAGTGGGATACGACGCGATCGTGTCGTCGGTGGAGCCTTCTTCGGAAGGAACCACCACGGCAAACGCCGTGCAGTACACCCCGCTGCTTTACCAGTATGACGATGCCGTTTATCCCGGCGACAGCGCATAACCCCCAACCTTTAATCACAGACCCGTCAGCAGGCGGGTTTTTCTTTGTGAGGTTCTGAATGGCGACACCAATGAATAACACCGGGAACGGGGTAGGCTCAACCGATCCGCGCGACCTGATGGATAATGCGCAGGTGCTGGATCGGTTGATTAACGGGCTTCTCGCCAAATACACGGACAGGCTGGGCAGGGAGCGCAGGACGTGGGCGGGCTTTGAGGCTGAGCTCGATGCGATTGTTTCCTCGCTCGATACGTCAAATTTCACCTACCCGGATGTGGCCGCAGGGCTGGCTGCAACGACCAACGGCCAGTATTTTCGTGTTCCGCAGGGCGCGGGGATGGGGTTTGTTTATTACCGCAACGCTTCCGGGCTGCCGGTGGCCGTGGCGGAAACAACGGGCAAGAAGGAGGCAAAAGCGCTTGCCGATAATAATCTGGCGGGGCTGGATATCGTTCAGTACGTTGGCGACGGCCCGGCATTTCCAACGGTGTTTGGCCTGAACAACGAAGTGCTGCAGCACTTCGACTCGATACGCCGCCGGATCAGTTATCTTGGACAGCTGAAAAACACGGACGTAACTGCCCTGAGCGAAACGGTCATGGCATCGGCCGACATGGTTTTGTATACCGGCTCCGGTCCGGTTTATCCGGTGGTGATGGGCGCGAACAACGTAGCCGCGCTCTATTACAACGCTGATACCGGGATGTTTGGCGGGGCTATCGCCGGCAGCGATAAAATCGTGCGTTCACCACTGGTGCCGCTGGCGACAGAGCTCACGCCGGTTGCACGCGCGGTTAACTTCCAGCTGGGGTACGGGCAGTCGCTGATAGTTGGTGCAAACGGCCTTGGCGTTATCTCCGTCACGCAACCCTATTACAACCGCACGTTTGGCAGCGGACCGCGTGCGGCCGGCGGTGACTACTCGACGCAAAAACCGCTGGTGGAGGATGCGCTGACGGCACCAGACGGCGGGACTAACCGGGGCGAGACAGTCTGTTCAGGCGCGGCCAACTACGCCAGCACGCTGATGGCCACGGAGAACGGCATCGATCCGGCCTCACACGTCATTTTTTCATCAACCGCTGGTAAGGGTGGTACCCGGATTGCCGATCTCGGCAAGGGCAGTGCCTGGTATGCGTCCAACCTGCTGGGGCACATTAACGGGGCCGTGGCGCTGAACCCGGTTATTGCCTGCCACACGCTGATGTTTTCACAGGGAGAGTCGGAGAACGACCTGGCTACGCCAACCAGCTATGCGACCTACCTCGCGGCGCTGGAGCAGTTGCAGGTCGACGCGGAGACGGATATTAAAGCCCGAACGGGGCAGGCCTCACCGGTTCACTTCATCATTACGCAGACCAACTACAAGGCGCGAACCAGCGCGGGCGTGTGCCTGGCACAGCTGGCGGCGTGCCTGAGAAACCCGAAGTTTCACCTGGTGTCGCCCAACTACTTCCTGCCTCACGCCGGTGACGGCACGCACCTGACCAACGTCGGGTATAAGTGGCAGGGGGCCTATTTTGCGCGGGCCTATAAGACGCTGGTGATCGACAAGTGCGTGCCGCAGTACATCAGGCCGCTGTCCGCCACGCTGCGCGGCACCACGCTGACGCTGAAACTCGACGTGCCGGTGCTGCCGCTGCGACTGGATAAGAGCCAGTTCAGTACGCAGGACTCCGGCTTCTGCGTGAAGGACGCATCCGGCAACACCGTGGCTGTGTCTGCGATTGCCACTTCCGGGAACACCGTCATGATGACGCTGGCCAGCGTGCCCGCATCTGCACTCACGCTGCGCTACGCGCTGGATTACCTCGCCAGCGAGCTGAACATCATTAACGGTGCTTCAGGCAACCTGCGCGACAGCTGCCCCGACACCATCAACGTTTTGAGTGAAAACCGCCACCTGTACAACTGGTGCCCGGCGTTTTCACTGCCAGTCATTAAAATTGGAGAGTAAAAATGAGCGCTGTAACCCGCCTGCCTGTCAACGTAACCGACGCCTCTCTGCCCGTTATTAACGCGGCGGACATCAAAGAGTTTGCGTCCCTGTATGAGCTGAACGCCGTCGATCACTGGCAGCTTGGCTCCGGCAACCCCTCGTTCGTGGGCGCAAAGGCCGGCACGCTGTTGACCCGCCTGGGTACCGTGACGAACAATCCCAACTACACCCGCATCCGCGTGCTGGACACAGCGCGCAACGCCCTCATTTCCGGCATTGCCGATATGAAAAACCAGACGCAGGTGATGATTTTCCGGGTGGGCACCTATCCCGTCGCGGGGTCAACAAACGTGGCGATCGTGGGGGGCTCCGTGGACAACGTCGCCACGCCTCCGCGCCACGGATCGGGCATCTATCTTGACGGCCCGACCGGGAAAATTTCGTGTGTGATCCGAGAACAGACGGGGCGTAACGTCTTCGATTACTCGGGGCTGGCCGGGAAATGGATTTTCGTGGCGCTGACGGAATCAGAGGTCAGCGCGGTGAGCTACTCCAGCCTGTACCTGGGCAGCGGCGACGGCCTGGCGCAGTCGAGCATTTCGGGCACTACGCTTAAAACTATCGGCAACTACCTGTCTATCGGCCAGGCGTACTACAGCGCCGGCGGCACCGCGGTTGATATCGACTTCGCCGAGTTCATCGCCTTCGATAAGATGCTGTCCGTGGGCGAGTTGCTGGGCGTATATCGTCGCGCGAAATCCCGACTGGCCGCGAAAGGCATCGTGCTGCAGTAACCATGCAGGGCAACTGACTAAAATTCCCCGCAGTACACCCACTTAACCTTTCCCCCGCATTTCCCGCTTGATCGATCCCCTTCTGTAATAATACTGTATACGCATACAGTATATTCAGGAGGGTATCATGCCCCGTCGTTACGAAATATCAATCGCATTCAGAGCAGCTATCAAACACGAGCACGGTCGCCGCACGGTAAGCACCGTGGACTTTCAGGCTGAACTTGCCAAACTTAACCACCATTTCACCCTGCGCGAGGCCAACCGCTGGATCGAGTTCTACCAGACCAGCTTCACGGACATCTCCACCGAAGAGGGCGAGCGGCGTATCTTCTCCCTGTTCAGCCCGAGCGCGGGGTACTGACATGGCCTTTCCATCACCGGCAACAGACTATGCAGAAAAAGAGCTGTGCCTGAACGAGTTGATGATCGCCCACACGTCGGATACAACGATGATTCACGTGCCTGGTCGCATCCTGGTTGTTGATCGGTCGCTGCAACCAGAGCAGGGCGACAAGGTAGCTTTTGAGTTATTCGGGAGTGGGTACGTCGGTAAGCTGATGGGTGGTGCGCTGATCACGGAAGACGGCGAAGCTATAGAGGGGCAGGCGCTTGAGGATGTCCAGTTGCTGGGAGTGGTGACGTGGGTACTGCATGAGACGAGGGAGTGGCTCAGGCCCACAATCTGAAGGATTTTGAGCCCTCATTATTCCATAGTAATTCCATAGTTTTTCCATTCCGAAAAGAATCAATAACAAAAGCAGCCGTAACAGGCTGCTTTTGTTGAGCTTTTTGGTCGGCACGGAGAGATTCGAACTCTCGACCCCCGCCACCCCATGACAGCGAACTCAGATTATTATAATGTAAGGAACTACATCAATAAGTAGGGATGGTTTAATTATGGTTAAATTGCCAAAGAATTTATATAAGTATCTTTCTTATAATGAAAACACTGTTCAGTCAATATTAGAACGGAAGTCTTATTATTCAGATCCGGCTGTTTTCAATGACCCCTTAGACTGTAAACCTGTAGTTGTAGTTGATGTCGATTTAGAGACGCTTAAAAGCGTGGCGTGTACATTGATTAAAAAGAGGAGTGAGAAGGAGATAGCCCTGATTGCTAGGAAGCTTAAGGTTAGAGGCGATTTTGCTGATAACCGGACAAGGATTCTATCAAATTCTGAAATTGATGGTTTTTTAAAGGATGTTGAATATAACTCTAAAGATCCCCAAGTTAATGATAGAAACTGGTATAGGGAGGAAAGATTTAGATCATCTATTGAGAATGAGATAGTTTCAGTTTTCAAAACTGGCGTGCTGTGTCTGAGCAGAAGGTATGATAGTCCATTAATGTGGTCACATTATTCTAATAATCACAATGGGTTATGTATAGAGTATGATATGTCACGCGCTCCGGAGGATAAAGCCAGGAAAATAATTTATGGTGGCTCAAGAGAGCTCAAAGTTAGTGTTATCGAAAGGTGGTTAAAGGAAGGGGATGTTATTGAAGAGATAAAAAATGTTTGTCTCCTTACTAAGTCACGAGAATGGGCTTATGAGAATGAATGGCGAATGTTCGATAGTATAGGATTGCGGTCGTCTTACCCACCAATAAGGTCCATCATTTTCGGTATGAGATGCAAAGGCTCTACAATTTCAGCAGTCATAAAATTATTGAATGGCAGTCTTAGTAAAATAAAATACTGGAAAATCGAAGTGGAAGGTGGTGGGTTCAGATTGAAAAGGAAAAAAATCAATCCTGAAGAGTATCAAAATAGTTACTTCGATGCGCTATCTTTAAGCGAAATCGAAGAAGCCTTTGATGACCTTAATCAGGATGAAAATCATTAGAGGCATACAAGGTCATAATATTATCACTTTATAAAATTTAACTATATGATTTTCATGGATTTTAAAATATCATTAAATTATGAATATTATAGTTAACGTGTTGATTTTTATGAAATAAAAGCCGGATTTAAAATCCCTCGGCTTATGGCTGTGTGGGTTCAAGTCCCACTCTGGGCACCATATTGAAATATCGAATAAAAACAAGCAGTTGAATGATGTCGTAACCGCCCCTTAAAGGCGGTTTTTTTGTTTTTGCGGGTCCTTTCATAATACTCCTACCTAATATTATTCAGCTTTCTTATGTCCGCCGACCACCGGAGCCACCACAATCCTCCTGTCATAGCGTGCGGTCTGCTCAATATTTTTGTGAACGAAAATAGTCTGCCAGTCTGCCGGACAGGTCTGATATGCCCTTTGCTTTCAGATCGTGATGAGTACCCGATGAGGCGCTCGACTTATCGTTAATGAGATAACCCTTTAACCTGTTAACTGCTGCCTGTGCTACAGTCATCTCTCGTTGAAAACCTATCGCTACGAGGTGGCAGGTACCTGCCATGACAGATGAAATCGCCAGCCTGTTCCCGTCAGGGGAGTTTACGGCATTTGATTTTACCCGGCCGGAATATGCCGAGCCTCCGTTAGCCGGGTCTCCCCTTATCGGACTCCACAGCCTGTGTGGCAAGGTTACCCTCAGCAATGCCTTATGCTGCGATGTGCAGTTGCTGGAAAGCGACGGCGCTGTCGCGCTGGCGGGAAAAAGCGCCGGGGGGCAAGGGCTGACCGGATCGGCTCCGCTGGTGTCGCAACCCGACTCTTTGCTCAGCTTCAGCTATCGCTACCTTGATCCGGCCACGATGCAGCGTGTTATCTGGCAGCAGGCCACCGGGGCCGTCGCTCGCCTGCAAATCGTGCAGAACGGTGCCTTCAACGGTGTCGCACTGGCCCACCTCCCGACGCTGCTTGGCGTGTTTATTGCCGGTGCTTCAGGGGGAAAAGGGGCAGGGGGGATGCCGCAACCGGTGGCGGTATCGCCCGGCGTCTGGCACCGGGTGCAGCTGGTTCTCAGCGCGCAGCCTGATGCCTCACGGTTGATCGTCGATGGCAGAGAGATCGATACGTTTACGCTTAGCGCAATCCCTGCCACGCCTTTTACCCTGTTCGGCACCGTTGGCCGCCAGGTGCCGTCCAGCCCGCTGCTGTTAGGGCGGATAGTGGCGACCAGCCCGCTACCGGCAGAGCCGGTTATAGCGAAGATTCAGGCCTGGCTTGCGGCGGGGTATAAACCGGGTGGCGCTTCTTCGCCGGCTGGCCGGCCCGAAAAATACAATCCGCGTGCGCTTCATCCGGTCAGTCAGGTATCGGTGACCACCTCACAGGCGCGTGTTGCCGCGATAATTAACCATGACGGCAGCATAAATCCGGAAAAGGTATTAATCGCTGATGGCGAAAACGCGATTCACCCGCTGGCTTCGCTGACTAAAATCATGACGGCCATCGTGTTACTTGACGGCCAGCCGGAATATAGCGAGAAACTTACCCGGCTTTCCTGCGATCCCGCCACCGGATCGGGCGCTAACCTGGCCGAAGGGGATACGCTCTGCCTGCGGGATGCGGTTTACAACCTGATGTTGCCCTCGTCCAACGTGACGGCGAATATGGTTGCGCGGATTTATGGCGGCAAACTGCTGACGGCAGAAGGGCAGAGCGGTTACAGCGTCCCGCAGGCGGTCAGCCGCTGGGTGGCACAGATGAACAGCAGGGCGCAGGCGCTGGGGATGCACTCGGCGCGTTTTACCACGCCCTCCGGGCTGGGGAGAAACAGCGCCAGCGCGCTTGATGTTCTGAAAATGGTCGCGGCGGCAACGCAATATCCTCTGATTATGCAGAGCTGGCGAACCCAGACTCACGCTATTAAGGTCTCGGGGAACGCGCCGCGGCTGGAATATATTATTAACACCAACGATCTGCTGTTTTCAGACCCGACGGTGATCGGCGGCAAAACCGGCACGCTGACCCCCCTGTTTAACCTGTTCTGTCTGGCGCAGATGCCGGACCATCAGCGATTAGTGGTCATCGCGCTGGCGGCCAGCGCGAAACAGGACCGGGCTACCGATTGTGCAGCGATGCTGGCGGCGATAAAGGCGCAGTACGACTAATTCTGCGCGTGCCGGTGCGGGATCACCTGTTTATTATAAATTTCATCACTTATCATAATATGGTTTTTCATTGCACCAAATCATTTGAAATGGTCTGGTGGCAAGCCCCCGGTATCTCCGGTCACCAGCCGGAAGCGCGTTTGCGAATATTCTTAATGAAGTTCAGATTTCCCCAACTAAGCTTATTCCTTCCAACGCCAACAGAAGGAAACAGGCATGTCAGAAGTTGAAAACAAAACTAAAGAGCAGTACCTCCATGACGTTCTTTCTCAGCTGAAGGAGATCCGTCACTACGCGCAGAATAATGCGGAGACCCTGTCTTCTCAATGGCTGGCTTTCGATACCGGCGAGTACAAAGATAAGGACCTGGCGGACAAGATCGATAAGCTGCTGAATGCCCAGGGCAAGCTGCATGATGAGATTGAATCGATCATCAGTGATATCGAAATTGAAGTGAACAAAGCCGCGTAACGATGCGGCCTCAGACGGATACGCCTGCCGCAGGCGTATCCGGCTATTACGGCTTCTGCACTCATCCTGAGTTAGCGCTGCCGCAGAACAATGATGTTATCGCATTACCCCCGGCAATCAGCGCCAATGCAGCCTCCTGAATAATGACGGCTATCGCGTCAGCCCGGCAATCATCGTTAGCGCAGCATCCATTTCAAAATTAACTGCTTGCGGATTACGCCTGAAGATCGCGGCTGATACAGCCTGCCCGGGAACTACAGTGCCCGCACCATCACCGACACCCACTCTCCGTTGACCTCGCGCTGCTCGACTTCGCGCCAGCCCAGACGTCGATACAGTGCCTGCCGATCCGGCGTATACAGCCATAACTCTGCCACCCCCTGTTGCCGCGCGTGGGCGATGCAGGCGTTGACCAGCCGTGAGCCGATCCCCTGGCCGCGCCACTCGGCCAGGGTAAATACTTCGCCAAGCCAGTAGCGGCGGGCGGGGTTATCGCTCAGTTCATATTCAATGACGCTGGCCGTACCGCTCAGCTCACCGCTGTCGCTAAGGGCAAGCAGGGTAAAGCCGACGCTGCCCGGCAGATTACGCTGATGCAGACGTTCAGCCACCTCGAGAGGATCGGCCCAGTTATCCAGCTGGTGCCACTCCTGGAAGAGAAAATGCGCGATCTCCTCCGCACGCTGAGGCTGTTGTCTGAGGGGTATAATTGCGCTTGATGACATTTTTTTTCCTTTGTTTATCCACCACGTGGCGCTGTGGTTCAGAATTATCTAAACTTTTTCTTAGCTCTTCCCTTGTTTAACCGCGCACGGTTATAATTGCAGGGCCATTTAGTTAGATCTCTAATCATTAGGTGCCTAAACATTGAATACGCAGGAACTTAACTTTTCCCGCCTGCTGCATCTTACCGCTCATGCCTGGCGCCAGGCGGTGGATCGCCGGGTCAAAGATAACGGCCTGAGCATGAGCAGCTGGATGGCCGTGGCCACCATTGCGATCCAGGAGACGCCAATCACCCAGAAGGCGCTGGCGCAGGCGCTTGGCCTGGAAGATGCAAGCGTGGTGCCACTGATCGACCGGCTGGTAAAACAGCAGCTGGTGGAGCGTGTGCAGCCGGCGGAAGATCGCCGCAAGCGCCTGCTCCACGTTACCCCACTGGGGGATGAACTGTACAGGGATCTGAAAATCCAGGCTGATGCGCTGCGCAGCGAGCTGCTGGCAGATATCGATCCTGGCGAGCTGCGGATCACTGAGCGGGTGCTGCAACAGCTGCTGGTGGCGACGGAAGGTAAGTAATGTGTCGCGTGTGAAAACCAACCCTTATGCGCCACGGGAGTGGGCGCCCGGCGAAAAGCCGATGCTGCCTGGTTCCCCCTCAACCCCGCAACACCCCACGCACAAACGGCTCGCTTTTGGCATCGTCGGCCTGCTGATTTCAATCACCGGCGCGCTGAGCAACGCGCTGGTCACCGCCAATCTCACCAACCTGCAGGGGGTGTTTGGCGCGTACAGCAATGAGATCGCCTGGCTGCCGGCCGTGTACGTAATGGGCAATATTTCGATCAACCTGTTACTGGTTAAGTTCCGCCAGCAGTTCGGGCTGCGGGTGTTCACCGAAGCCTTCCTGGTGCTCTACGTGCTGGTGGCGTTCTTTCATCTGCTGGTCAACGATCTCAGCTCGGCAATTATCGTACGCGCCGCGCACGGCATGGTTGGGGCCGCGCTCAGTTCGCTGGGCATCTATTACCAGGTGCAGGCGTGGCCGGCGAAGCACCGGCTGAAGGCGCTGGCGATCGGTATCGGCGCGTCGCAGCTGGCGATCCCGCTGGCGCGGCTGTTCTCCAGCGAGCTATTGCAGCTGGACGAGTGGCGCGGGCTGTATCTGCTCGAACTGGGCCTGGCGCTGCTGTCGCTGGGGGCGGTACTGATCCTCAAGCTGCCGCCGGGTGAACGAACCAAGGTTTTTGAAAAGAAGGATTTTCTCACCTTCTTCCTGCTGGCACCCGGCATGGCGCTGTTCTGTGCCGTACTGTCGCTGGGGCGCATCGAATGGTGGACCAGCACGCCGTGGCTGGGCGTCTGCCTGGCGCTGGGGCTGGTGCTGGTGATTGCCGCGGTGGTGGTGGAGCACAACCGCAGCAATCCGCTGATCAACACCCGCTGGCTGGGGACCGGGGCGATCGTGCGTCTCGGTATCGTGATGATCCTGCTGCGGATGATGCTGGCCGAGCAGAACACCGGGGCGATCGGTTATCTGCAGCAGGTCGGGCTGCTCAACGATCAGATGCAGGGGCTGGCGCTGGCGATTCTGGCCGGTGTGGCGAGCGGCATCGTGGTCAGCGCGCTGACCATCAACCCCAGACACCTTAACTGGCCGATCGTCCTGTCGCTGGGGATTGTGATGGTCGCGTCGCTGATGGACGCGCAGTCCAACCCGCTGACCCGCGCAGACAATATGCTGTTCAGCCAGTTCCTGCTTGGGTTCAGCACCGCCTTCTTTATCGCTCCGGCCATGCTCTTAGGCATTGGTGGCGTGGTCACCCAGCCGAAAAATCTGGTCAGCTTTGTGGTGCTGTTCGGCATGAGCCAGAACATCGGCGGGCTGATGGGCTCGGCGCTGCTCGGCACCTTCCAGACCTGGCGTGAGAAGTACCACTCCAGCCTGCTGGCCGACCAGCTGTCGCTGCTGGACCCTAACGTCACCGAACGGCTGGCGCAGTACAACAGCCTGTTTGCCAGCCAGCTGGGCGACGGCGTGCTGCTCGGTGCGCAGAGTACCAGCCAGCTGCAGACGGTGGCCACGTTACAGGCCAACGTGCTGGCCTATAACGACGTCTATTTGCTGACGGCGGCGATGGCCGGCGTCACCTTACTGTGGGTGACCTGGCGCATTGGTCGTCTGCGTTACCTCAGCTGGCAGCAGGCTAAACGTGAGGCGGAAGCCGAGCGCTTAGCGATGCAACAAACAACAACAATACCGGGGACGGGGAAAGCATGAGCCAACAGGAACAGCAGTTTGCTGAACGCCAGAGAAATAACAAGCTGCGGATCTTATCAATTACCCTCGGTGCCGGCATTGCGCTGGTCGGGGTGCTGGTGATCCTCTACGCCTGGAAGCTGCCGCCGTTTACCAGCCAGATGCAGTCGACCGAAAACGCCTACGTGCGCGGGCAGGTGACCTTTATCAGCCCGCAGGTCAGCGGCTATATCACCGCGGTCAGGGTGGTGGATCTGCAGCCGGTGCAGCAGGGGCAGCTGTTGATGACCATTGATGACCGCATCTACCGGCAGAAGGTCCACCAGGCGCAGGCGGCGCTGGAGATGAAGGTGGCGGCGCTGGCGAATAACCAGCAGCAGCAGCGCAGCGCGCAGGCGGTGATCGCCCGCAACGAGGCCGCGCTGCAGAACGCCCGCGCCCAGGCGTTGAAGGGGGGGCTGGATCTGAAGCGGGTGGAGAGCCTTGCCGCCGACGGTTCGCTGTCGGTGCGTGAACGCGACGCGGCCCGCGCCAGCAACGCGCAGACCCGTGCGGACGTGCAGCAGGCCCAGGCGACGCTGGACGTGTCAAAGCAGGATCTGCAAACCGCTATCGTGAACCGCGCCTCGCTGGCGGCCGACGTCACCAGCGCCCAGGCGGCGCTGGAGCTGGCAAAAATCGATCTGGCCAACACGCAGATCGTCGCACCGGCGTCCGGGCAGCTGGGGCAGATGTCGGTACGGCTTGGGGCCTACGTCAGCGCCGGTACCCGCCTGACCTCGGTGGTGCCTGAACAAAAATGGGTGATCGCCAATCTGAAAGAGACGCAGATGGCGCGCATCCGCCCAGGCCTGCCGGCAACCTTCCGCGTGGACGGGCTGAACGGCGAGCGTTTCAGCGGCGAGGTGGAGTTTATCTCGCCGGCGGCCGGGTCGGAGTTCAGCGCGATTTCGCCGGACAACGCCACCGGTAACTTCGTCAAAATCGCCCAGCGTATCCCGGTCCGTATCCGCATTACCGGCGGTAATACGGAACGGCTGCGCCCCGGCATGTCGGTGGAGGTGAGTATTGATACCGGAGCAGAGCCGGATGAAACGCAGCAGGGGAGTGTGTCGGACCGCAGCGCGGCTCCGGGCGCGTCAGCCGGCGCGGGCATGACCACCACCACTGAAGACGATGGTAAGGGGAACGCGACGGGGCGGATTGTGCCACCGGCAGATGACCGTGGCGCGGCTGGGGGCCAGCCATGATCCGCCGTCATACCGGCGCGGCGCTGCTGCTGGCCGCGTTGCTGAGCGGCTGTGCCACCCACGTTGAGCAGGCTCCGTCTTCGCTGCCGATCCCCGAACAGTGGCGCAACCAGGCCGGCCCGGCCGCTGCGCCGGAAGCTAACTGGTGGCGGGCGTTTAACGATCCCGACCTTAACCGGCTGGTGGAGCAGGCGCTGCGCAATAACCCGGATATTCTCACCGCCCGTTCGCGGGTGGATGAGTACCGCGCCCGGCTGCGCGGGGCGGAGGGGGATAACTTTCCGACCCTGGACGCCGGGGTAGCGGCCACCCGGGCGCGCACGATCTCGGCGGCGACCGGGCAGCCGGTGCAGTCCACGGTATTTCAGGGGCTGCTGCAGGCTAACTATAACGTCGACCTGTGGGGCGCGCGCAGCAGCAGCATTGATGCCGCCGGCGCCACGCTGGCCGCTATGCAGGCCGCGGCTGCGGCGGCCGAGCTGACCATCGCCAGTTCGGTGGCCTCCGGCTATATGACGCTGGTGTCGCTGGACGAGCAGCTGCGGGTGACGCAGGCGACGCTGGTTACACGCGAGAACTCGCTGCAGCTGGCACAGCGTCAGTTTGCCAGCGGGTACACCTCAAAGCTGGAGTGGGTGCAGTCGCAGTCCGAGTATCAGACCGCGAAAGCGCAGATCCCGCTGCTGCGTCATCAGATTGCCCAGCAGGAGAATGCGTTAAGCATCCTGGTGGGCATGAACCCGCGTGAGATCGCCCGCAGCCCGCGCTTCGACCGGCTGAAGCCGCAGACGCTGCCGGCGGTAATGCCGTCGCAGCTGCTGCAGCGGCGGCCGGATATTGTGCAGGCGGAGCGCCAGCTGCTGGCGGCCGACGCCACGCTGCAGTCATCGCGCGCCAGCCTGCTGCCGTCGCTGAACCTGACCGCCAGCGGCACGCTGCAGAATTCCGTACTGCACCAGCTGGTGGATAATCCGTTCCGCCTGTGGAGCATCGGCGGCAGCGTGCTGGCCCCGTTACTGAACCGCGAGGCGCTGACCGCGCAGGTCGATGTCTCGATGGCCGGTCGCAACCAGGCGCTGTACAACTATGAGAAGGTGGTGCGCAGCGCGTTCAGCGAGGTCAATGACGACCTGGACGCCATCCAGCGCTACGGCGAACAGCTGCAGGAGCTGCAGAATCAGCAGCAGGTGGTCAGCGAGGCGTTACGTATCGCCACTAACCGTTACCAGAACGGTTACGCATCTTACCTCGATCAGCTGGATGCACAGCGCACTCTGTTCTCTACTCAGCTCAGCGTGGTGCAGGCGAAGAACAACCTGCTGCTGGCGCAGGTCGACCTCTATCGTGCGCTGGGTGGCGGCTGGCAGCCGTAAATTGGCAAATTAGGTCACAGCCCAGGGATAGGGCATAATCGGCATCCTGAGCTAAATAATAATCATTTCTATTACATGTATAACCTTGTTGCTTCCCCCTCCCGCCGTCGTCTGCTGCAGCTGCTGGCCTGTACCCCGCTGCTGAACTGCGGTTCACTGCTCGCCGCCCCGAGCGTTGCTGAGCGCATCGTGGCGCTGGAGTGGCGTCCGGTTGAGCTGTTGCTGGCGCTGGGCGTCATGCCGCTGGCGGTGGCCGACCTGCCCAACTACCGCCGCTGGGTGGTAGAGCCGCAGCTTGCCCCGACGGTGCAGGATGTCGGCCTGCGCAGTGAGCCCAGTCTTGAACTGTTGCAGCGGCTCAAGCCGTCACTGATCCTGCTCTCCAGCGGCTTCGGCCCCAACGCCGCGCGCATTGCGCCGCTGGCCCCGCAGTGGGTTAGCCAGTTCAGCCGCGCGCCGCACGGGCCGTTAGCCACGACCGAACAGGATCTGCGTGCACTGGGCGGGCTGCTGGGACGTGAAGCGGCCGCCGAAACCTGGCTCGACGGCATGTCGCACCGGTTCGCTGAAGCCGCGCAGCGTCTGCACCGCTTTCGTGAGGAACCCCTGCTGCTGTTCAGCTTTCTCGACAGCCGCCGGGTGATGGTGTTTGGGCGCGGCAGCCTGTTTGCCGATGTGCTGGCGCGGCTGGGGCTGGTCAACGCCTGGCAGGGGGAAACCAATGCCTGGGGCAGCGCCATTATCGGTATTGAGCAGCTGGCGCAGGTCGAAGGGGTGAGAGCGCTCTGTTTCCTGCACGGCGACGACGACCCGATGCGCGAGATCGCCCGGGCGCAGCTGTGGCGTAGTATCCCATTTGTGCGTGATAACAAACTGCACCTGTTGCCGGCGGTGTGGTTTTTTGGCGCTAACTACTCTGCGCTGCGTTTCAGTCAACTGCTGACACTGACGCTGGAGGAGGCCGCATGAGCCGTTCACTGCTGCTGTTGCTGCCCGCACTGGCGCTCATCCTGCTGTTGATCAACGGCCAGCAGCAGCTGGATCACCGACTGTGGTGGCAGGCGCTGACCGCGCCGGACGAACATGACGTGCGGCAGATGCTGTTTCACTTCAGCCTGCTGCCGCGTACCGTGCTGGCGCTGCTGGTCGGTGCCGGGCTGGGCGTAGCCGGCACGCTGTTCCAGCAAATTCTGCGTAACCCGCTGGCGGAGCCCTCGACCCTCGGCGTGGCCGCCGGTGCGCAGCTGGGCCTGACGCTGATGACGCTGTACGCTGCCGGCTGGGGAGAGGGCGGCCAGCAGCTGGGCGCACTCGCCGGTGGCCTGCTGGCCGGCGGGCTGGTGCTGAGCATCGCCTGGGGGCGGCAGCTGTCGCCGGTGACGCTAATCCTTGCCGGGCTGGTTTTTGGCCTGTACGGCGGCGCGGTCAAAAGCCTGCTGGCGCTGTTTAACCACGATCGGCTGCAGAATTTGTTTATCTGGAGCAGCGGCATGCTCAATCAGTATGACTGGAGCGCGGTACAGTTTCTCTGGCCGCGCATGCTGGTGGCAGGGGGGCTGATTGCGCTGATGATCCGTCCGCTGGCGCTGCTGGGCCTGGACGATGGCGTGGTGCGTAACCTGGGGATGCGGCTGGCGCTGGTGCGCGTTGCCGGGCTGCTGCTGGCGGTGGCGCTCAGCGCGATGACCGTGGCCAGCGTCGGAGTGATCGGGTTTATCGGGCTGTTTGCGCCGATCCTCACCCGGCTGCTGGGCGTGCGCCGGCTGGCTTCGCGGTTGATCGGCGCCGCTCTGCTCGGGGCGCTGCTGCTGCTGCTCAGCGATCAGGCGGTGATACTGCTGACCCGACTGTGGCGCGAGCTGCCTACCGGTGCGGTGACCGCCCTGCTCGGCGCGCCGCTGATGCTGTGGTTGCTGCCGCGGCTGCGTCATGCGCGGGTGGCGCAGACGGACGCCACGCTCGCCGTGCGCCGCGAGCGGCATCTGAACGCGCGCGGCCTGCTGCTGCTGGCCGCAGGTTTGCTGCTGCTGGTGCTGCTGGCTCTGTTCAGCGGCGACGGCGGCCGCTGGCTGATTCCCGACCCGTCACTGCTGCAGTGGCGCTGGCCGCGGGTGCTGGCGGCAGCGGTAGCCGGGGCGATGCTGGCCGCCGCCGGCATGCTGGTGCAGCGGATGACCGGTAATCCGATGGCCAGCCCGGAGGTGCTCGGCGTCAGCTCCGGCGCCGCCTGCGCCATCGTGCTGCTGATGTTTCTGGTGCCGGGGGATATCAGCGTCTGGCTGCTGCCCGCCGGCGCGAGCGGGGCGGGGCTGACCCTCGGGCTGATGGTGCTGCTCGCCAGCCGCGGCGGGCTCTCTGCCACCCGTCTGCTGCTGGTGGGTATCGCCCTGAGCACGATTTACGGCACGTTGCTGACGCTGTTTCTGGCCAGCGGTGACCCGCGCAGCGGCGAGGTACTAAGCTGGCTGGCCGGATCGACATACCGGGTCACTGGCAGCCAGGCGCTGGCGGTGGCCGGGCTGGCGCTGGTGCTGCTGGCGGCGATCCCGCTGCTGCGGCGCTGGCTGACCATTCTGCCGCTCGGCGCTGACACCGCGCTAAGTACCGGCGTGCCGCTGCTGAAGTCACGGCTGCTGATCCTGTTGCTGGCCGCCGCGCTGATCGCCGCCGCCACGCTGATGATCGGTCCGCTGAGCTTTGTCGGTCTGATGGCCCCGCATCTGGCACGCCTGCTGGGCTATCACCGGGCGCTGTCGCAGCTGTGCGTGGCGATCCTGCTCGGCAGCGCCATCATGCTGCTGGCCGACTGGCTGGGCAGGGTGGTGATTTTCCCCTATCAGATTCCGGCCGGATTACTGGCAACCTTTATTGGCGCCCCCTGCTTTATCTGGTTGTTACGGCAGCGATAATTGCTCAGTGGCTGCCGCAGGCCGCGTGACGGGCGGCCCGTCACTTAATTCGTGGCGCGTTTTTCAGCTTGCATTTTCAGGAATGATTCGGATAATCGCAATCCCAATAATAAGCATTATCATTCCAGAACAAGCAGGATGGCCCATGCACGCATCTCTCCCCACCTCCGCCCGGTTCAAACTGAGCCTGCTGGCGCTGACCATCAGCGCAGCGACGCTTCCGGCTGCTGCCGCTGGCGGACCGACAACCTCCGCCAGCGACGATAAAGGCCCTGAGCAGACGCTGACCGTAGTGGCCACTCCCGCGGCGCAGTTTACGCCGGGCGGCGATCGGCTGGTACCGGCCTATCTGGACGGGCAGGTCGCTAACGGTGGCCGTATGGGCATGCTGGGTGAGCAGGATGCGCGCAACGTGCCGTTTAACGTGGTCAGCTACACCGCGAAGCTGATTCAGGATCAGCAGGCGAAATCGATTAAGGATGTGGTAGCGAACGATGCCTCGATCCAGAACGTGCAGGGTTACGGCAACTTCGCCGAGACCTACCGCATCCGCGGTTTCGACCTGGCGGGCGACGATATGACCTTTGGTGGCCTCTCGGGCGTGATGCCGCGTCAGGTGGTGTCCACCCAGATGGTTGAACGGGTGGAGGTGTTTAAAGGCGCTAACGCGCTGATGAACGGCGGCGCCGCTTCCGGCGTAGGCGGCATGATCAACCTGGAGCCAAAGCACGCTGAAGAGGTGCCGCTGACCCGCGTTGGCGTTGATTACACCAGCAAAAATCAGATCGGCGGCAGCCTGGACGCCGGCCGCCGCTTTGGCGACGACAACCAGTGGGGCGTACGCGTTAACCTGCTGGACCGTGAGGGCGATTCAGCGATTGATAATGAGAAGCGCCGCACCACGCTGGCTTCGCTGGGGCTGGACTACCGTGGAGATAAGCTGCGTACCTCGCTGGATATGGGCTACCAGAAGCAGGCCTATCACGGCGGCCGTCTTGGGGTGAACGTCAGCGGCGTTGATTTTATCCCGGAAGTGCCGAAAGCCACCAGCAACTACAGCCAGAACTGGGTCTACAGCAACCTGGAGAGCGAATTTGGTATGGCGCGCGCCGAGTATGACGTGGCGCAGGAGTGGACCCTGTACGGTGCGGTAGGTGGTCAGCATTCGCACGAGTATGGTGCTTACGGCACGCCGAAGCTGAGCAACGCCAGCGGTGATGCAAAAATCAGCCGCATGGATACCAATAAGGAAATTGATGCCTTCAGCGGTCAGTTCGGTATGCGTGGGACGTTCGCGACCGGTGCGGTGAGTCACTCGGTAAATGTTGGCTATTCGGCAATGACGAAGCGTGAAAAGACGGCTTACGGGATGAACCTGGCCGGCGGAAATGCCACCAATATCTATAATCCCGGTCGCGTGGACGAACCGGATCTGACCTACTTTGGTGGCGATCTTGACGATCCACGCCCGACCAGCCGGGTACGTAGCCAGGGGATCCTGCTGTCCGACACGCTGGGTATGCTGGAAGACAAGGTGTTGCTGACGGTAGGCGCCCGCCATCAGAAGGTGGTGGTGCGTAACTATGCTTACGGTACGGTTGCAGAGAAGGTCAAAGAACGCTTTACCGAAACCCGCTGGACGCCGGCTGTCGGTATCCTGGTGAAACCATGGGAGGCAGTGTCGCTGTATGCTAATCATATTGAGTCACTCTCTCCGGGAGAAACGGCACCTTCAACGGCAACGGCCAACCCCGGCACGGTTTCCGGTATCTCGCTGGCTAAGCAGAATGAAGTCGGCGTAAAGGTGGATACCGGCCGGGTTGGCGGATCGCTGGCGCTGTTTGAGATCAAAAAGCCGAAGGGTATTACCAACCCGGAGACGCTTCACTTCGCCCTTGATGGCGAGCAGCGCAACCGCGGCGTTGAGCTAAACGTTTTCGGCGAGCCGGTGCTCGGCCTGCGCCTGAACGGCAGCGCCACCTGGCTGGATGCGACCATGACCAAAACGCAGAACGGCACCAACGACGGCAAAAAAGCCGTCGGCGTGGCCGGCTTCACCAGCGTGCTGGGCGCGGAGTATGATATCAAGCCGGTCGAAGGGCTGACCGCCACCGCGCGTCTGACCCACTCCGGTTCGCAGTACGCCAACCCGGCCAACACCAAAAAACTGGATGCGTACACCACGCTGGATCTCGGTGCGCGTTACCGTATGAAGGTACAGGAGAACGATCTGGTCTGGCGTCTTGGCGTAGATAACGTTACCAACAAGCGCTACTGGTCGGGCGTGGAAACTTACGGCACCTATATCTATCAGGGTGCGCCCCGCCAGCTGAAACTGTCGATGTCTTACGATTTCTGACGGGCAGGGTTGCTGCTGCCGCTTTTTCCCTGGTGCCCCGTGGTGCCAGGGAGAACCCCGGGGTGTCAGCTTCCTTTTCCTCTCCACCAGGTGGTGTAAACCGTTACCCGGCATAGCCTGTTACCCTTACCTGGCTCAGTGACTCTCCTCAGCATCTGCCCGGTGCCCTGGCTGGCGCGATCGTTCGCGGTTTCTGCCGCAGGTTGTGCCACGGGTAACGCTCACATAAACAAACTCTGCACCTGATCCACCGGCAGCGATCGTGAAAACAGCCAGCCCTGAAAACGGTGGCAGCCAAGCTGGCACAGGGTGTCAAACTGCGCCCGGTTCTCTACGCCTTCGGCAACAATATTAATATCCAGCGCCTGACACATGGCGATAATCGCCCGGATGGTTTGCAGCTGCTGGGCATTGCTGTTCATCTCCATCACCAGCGAGCGGTCAATCTTCACCTCATCGATCCCCAGGCGGCGCAGCCCGGTCAGCGAGGCCATGCCGCTGCCGAAGTTATCCAGCGCAATCCCGAGCTGCATATCGCGCAGCGCCAGCAGCTTGCGCTGCACGTCGTCGATATCGGTTAGCGCGGTTTCCAGAATTTCAAAACTCAGCCGCTGCGGCACGATGCCGCTGCGGCTGACGATGCGTTCCGCCTGGGCGATAAAGTCGCTGCGCCGCAGGTGGCGAGGGCTGATATTGACTGAGACGTGTACCTGGTCCATGCCACGCAGCGACTGCCAGGCCTTCAGCTGACGACAGGTCTGCTCCAGCACCCACTCGCTGATATTGAGGATCAGGCCGCTGTTTTCGGCTACCGGAATAAAGGTCGCGGGCGGCACCAGCTCACCGTCCGGCGTACGCCAGCGCAGCAGCGCTTCCAGACCGAGGGGGATCCCCGCCGGCGAAAACTGCGGCTGATACTCAAGGAATAACTCGTCGTTGTTCAGCGCACGGCGCAGGCCGCTCTCGATGCTGTCCCGCTGGCGCTGTTCAGCATGCAGGCGCGACGACCAGAACATCCACTTGCGCTGGTTACGCTTGGAGTAGTACTGCGCCATATCGGCCTTATGCATCATCTCCGCGATCGGCGTGGTGTCGTCGCGGTACAGGTAGATGCCAATGCTGCTGCTGATGTTGACGTGGCGTTCGGCGATCGTCGCATCCTGCTCCAGGCTGTGCAAAAGACGGTCGGCCAGCAGGATCAACTTTTCACGCGCGGGTGCGTGACTTTCGCCAAGGTTGGTCACCAGCACGGCAAACTCGTCGCCGCCAAGCCGGGCGATGGTGTCATGGCTGCGCAGGGTGGCACGCAGGCGCTGGGCGGTCAGCTTGAGCAGTTCATCACCGGCGCTGTGGCCGAGGCTGTCATTAACCTCTTTAAAGCGGTTGAGGTCGAGGTAGAGCAGGGCGGAAAACTGGCCGTTGTTGGCGTGCGTCCGCGCGGCTTCGACCTTATCGTAAAAGCGCGCGCGGTTGTCTAACTGGGTCAGCGGATCCTGCCAGGCCAGCTGTAACATCGCGCTTTCCCGGCGTTTTTTTTCGGTAATATCTTTGGCTTTACCCAGCATCTCCACCACCTGCCCCTGGCCGTCGTGACGCACCGCCTTACCGTGGCTCTGCACCCAGCGCTGGCCTGCGGCGGTCAGCACGCGGTACTCGCAGTGAAACTGCGAGGTCTGCCCGCTCAGGTGCGCGGAAAAATGCTGTTTTACCGCCGCAATATCGTCAGGGTGCAGCGTGGCGAACATTGCATCCTGATGGTGGGTCAGCTTGCCGTCGCTAAAACCAAACAGCGGGTTCCAGTCACTGTTGTGTGAAATCATGCCGCTGGTGATATCCCACATCCAGAAGCCCTCTTCTGCCAGCTCCAGCGTCTTCTCCAGACGCCAGCGGGAGAGCCGGGCGTCCTGCTGTGCGACCACTTCGGTGGTGATGTCGCTGGCGATCAGCAGGGTGTCACCGGCGTGAGGGGGAGCGTTCAGATTCACCACTCGGGTGCGCAGATAGCAGGGCTGTCGTGGGGAAGAGAGATCGCATTGCGGATCGTCCGCCAGCAGGGCATCGCGCAGCTTTCCGCTACTCAGCAGTTGCTGATAAAGAACTTCACCTGCCGGATTAGCAAAGGTCAGCGCCAGAATGTTATCGACAATAAAAATCGCCTGGCTGCTCTGCTCAATAATCTGTTCAAAAATGAATAAACTCTCTTCAGGAAGGCGATGTCGATACATAATAAACCTGGTAGCGCTGCAAGAATCAGGGCGAAGCTGTCACGTTAGCGCCAGTATTATCAAGCCATTTCAGGCCTGAGTCCATGTCATCTGGCGCAAAACGCGGCGAAAACAGGCGTAATGACGCTGGACGGCGCGTGACGTTAAGCGTGCGTAATCAGGCATTTTATCCGATACGACTCAGAGACTTGCATTAATTTATATAAACTGTTTCACGGCGCAAAGATAAGGAGGGTAGCTAAACCTGCTGTGGGTGCATTACCAAAAGGAATATCTTATTCCTGAATCAGCGGATATAAGTCAATTTAATGCATTAATCTTTTTCACCGCTGTGTTATGATTATTCGCATCAGACAGGGTGGTGTTGCAGGCTGACGCTGCTATTTTGTCTGGGTTCTGCGCTGATTTTACGTAAGTAATTCTTTATTTTGTTGCCCTGTCCGGACGGCGAATTTTGAATTTTATCTGACTGTATGAAATGGACGTCATTTAAATTTTACTGGCACCCGGGTGGGGTTTTTGTCAGTACGCTGTGGCTGAACATGAAAAAGAGTTCTGAATTAAAACCGGAAAGAGAGCCCCGGATCCCGCTGGATGATGCGCAGTTTGCCATTGTGGTACTTGCAGTCACCTCCCTAACCCTTATAATCTTCGTCCTGACTATTACATTGTGGCTGTCATAATCCCCGGCAACGGGCCGCTGCAATGCCGATACCACGGAGGGAGGCGTAATGGATTCCAGAGAAGACAAACTGCTGGCGCTGGTTGGCCTGTTGGCCGCCGGGCTGATCACCGTGACGGTGCTGTTCACGCTCACCTGGCTTTCTGACGTTCGTACTCCCCCTGAACAGAAAATCGACGTTAAAACCTGCCAACTGTCTGATAACTCTTCGCTCTGATCCCGCGCTATTCTGCATAACCCGATCTCTGCGGCTTTAACGCCGTACCCCCTGTTTTCAGTTAACTTCCGCCAGCGGCCGACGCCCGTGCTACGCTGATTGAGTCCTCCGTGCGCCGATCCTGCGGCGGGGGAGAGCAACGTGACCCGAAGACGTGTAAAGGAACAGTGATGAGCGACGTTGGCCCTGAGTCAATTGTGCGGCCCGACGAGGCGCCGCGATTACAGCGGGCGATCATGCCGCTGGTGGCGGCGCATCCGCTGCACAGCGGGATCTATCCGCTGGCGGAAGGTCTGGATGCCTTTGCTGCCCGTTACCTGCTGATCGCCATGGCGCAGCAGACGCTCGATATTCAGTATTACATCTGGCAGAACGATATGTCCGGGCGGCTGCTGTTCAGCGCGCTGCTGGAGGCGGCGCAGCGTGGGGTAAAAGTGCGCCTGCTGCTGGATGACAACAATACCCAGGGGCTGGATGAGACGCTGAGCGAACTCAACCGCCATGAAAATATTGAGATCCGACTGTTTAACCCGTTTTCTTTCCGCCTGCTACGTGCGCTGGGCTATCTGACCGATTTCGCCCGGCTTAACCGACGGATGCACAACAAGAGTTTTACCGTAGACGGTGAAGCAACCATCGTCGGCGGACGCAACATCGGTGACGAATATTTTGGCGCGGGTGACGCGCCGCTGTTCTCCGATCTCGACGTGCTGGCGGTGGGGCCGGTGGTCAGCGAGGTCTCGCGGGACTTCGGCCGCTACTGGCAGTGCGAGGCCGTGGCACCGCTGGCATCGGTGGTTGAAGACGCGGCGGCAGATGCCCCTTCGGCGGTGTCGCTACCGGAGGCCTGGCGCGACAGCGAGCAGGTGCAGCGTTACCTGAGCCGCCTGCACAGTTCGACCTTCGTCAGCGAGCTCGAGCAGCGCAGCCTGCCGTTTATCTGGGCGCATACCCGTCTGCTCAGCGACGATCCGCGTAAAGGGCTGGGGCGGGCAAAAACCAGTAGCCTGCTGCCGCAGCGGCTGCTGGAGGTGATCGGCCAGCCGCAGCAGCAGTTTGATATTATCTCTGCCTACTTTGTGCCGACCCGCTCAGGCGTGGCGCAGCTGCTGGCGCTGGTGCGCAAAGGGGTCAGGATCGCCATTCTCACCAACTCTCTGGCGGCCAACGATGTCTCGGTAGTACACGCCGGCTACGCCAAGTGGCGTAAGAAACTGCTGCGTCATGGCATCACCCTCTATGAGCTGAAACCGCAGGGCAACGCCCAGGATGCGCCGCACGACCGCGGGCTGACCGGTAACTCCGGCTCCAGCCTGCACGCCAAAACCTTCTCGGTGGACAATAAAACGGTGTTTATCGGCTCGTTTAACTTTGATCCGCGTTCTGCGGTGCTCAACACCGAGATGGGGCTGGTGATTGAGAGCGAGAGCCTCGCTTCCACCCTGCACCAGCGCTTTATCGATAACCTGCGCGAGCGGGCATGGACGCTGCGGCTGGATAAGTGGGGGCGGGTCAACTGGGTTGAGTATCCGGGCGAGGCGCGTGAACAGGTACACAAGCATGAACCGCGCACCCGCCTGATGCAGAGGCTGCTGGTCAGGCTGGTGTGGCGTTTACCGATCGAGTGGTTGCTGTAACCGCAACGGCAGGGGGCATACTCACCCGTTGCCAGGCTGTCAGGCCAGCAGGGGCAGTCAGTCGCGGGCCGCTCAACCTGGATGCCAGTGCAGTCCGCACTGGCACGATCGTCTGCGCCGGCAGCGTGAGTCAGGCAGCGGCTGACGGCCCGCTAGCTGCGCGCTTTGGCACCCTGCGGTTTACCGGAAAACAGGAAGCGCAGCAGCGGAATACGCAGGTGGATCTCATACAGCAGGAAGGCGGCGCCAAACACCATCACCAGCCCCAGCAGGAAGCCCAGCGTACTGCTGCCAATGGCCGGCACGACAAACACGCCGTACAGGATGGTCAGCGGGTGGTGGACCAGGTAGATAAACAGTGAGGCGTTAACCAGATAGGTGACCCGCGGTGAGTGTGAATTAAGCAGGCGGTAGCCCAGTGAGAACACCACGTTGACCATCCACAGCCCCATCAGCATCGCGCACAGCGCATCCAGTTCGTACAGCCAGCCGTCACCTTTATTCCAGGAGATGTTGGCCACATAGGCGGCGAACGCCAGCGCCGAGCCGATAAAGGTCCAGGGGTTGGGCTTCACAAACAGCGCCTTAATCGCCGGGTATTTCCACGCCATCGCCCCGAGAATAAAGAACGGCAGAAATTGCAGCGACTGCATTACCGCCATGGTAAACAGACCGTCGCCCAGCACCTGCGGAGCCAGCAGCAGCATGACGCGGCGAAACGCCCCCCACGCCAGAGCAGAAAGCAGGATAAACAGGGTCAGTTTGCCCCAGCCGAGATCGGAATAGTCTGTTTTTGCCGGTCTTGCGTCGCGCAGCAGGCGGAACAGCCAGAAACCGGCCAGGGTCAGCACTACCAGCACCAGCAGGAACCACAGGTGGGAAATCAGATCCCACATCAGCGCGTTATAACGCTGATAGGTGGTCATCTGCGTCCAGTCGCCAACCTTACTGGTCCAGGCCTTCAGCATAAAGAACTGTGGCAGCGTTACCAGCGGAATGGCGGCCAGCATCGGGATGCCAACCCGCTCCAGCCGCACCTTCAGCCAGTCGCCCGGCGCATAGCGCAGATAGAGCATATAAGAGAAATAGCCGGAGATAACAAAAAAAACCTGCATGCGGAAAGCGTGAATAAACTCGTTCAGCAGCGTCAGCCATTCTGAGGGGGCCGGGCTGTTTACTGACCAGTTTTGCGATGAATAAATCAGAGAAAGATGAAAAGGCACGCCTAATAACATCAGGTAGGCGCGAATGGAATCCAGAAAATATTCTCGTTGCGGCGTCGTTTTAGTCATATTTATCCACTATTCAACACGTTATCATTCCGGTTCACCCTGAACCGGCCTAAAGCTTACTGCTTACTTTAGAAGAGTAAAGGCGGGTATACTATCAGTCGATTCTGTTTCCGCTAAGCACTTGAGAAGTGGGACCTTAAGGATTCAGAATAGTGGAACAAAAACGTTGTCAGGCTGTCGGAAAGCCAGATTATCCATTAAGATGGATTGAATTGATTTACGCGCCCGGAAGGGGGAGATGTGCTGAGTAAAATGAACAATAAACCTAAGATGCTGTTGCGCTGGTCTGGCCTGGCCGTTTTGCTTTCAATGTACACCAGCGCCAGCTGGGCGTTTAACATTGATGACGTGGCAAAGCAGGCGAAGGAGTTAGCCGGTAAAGGCTTTGAGGCGCCGAAGAGTAATCTGCCCTCGCAGCTGCGCGACATGAAGTATGCTGACTATCAGCAGATCCAGTTTAACCATGATAAGGCCTACTGGAATAAACTGAAAACCCCGTTCAAGCTCGAGTTTTACCATCAGGGCATGTACTTCGACACCCCGGTACAGCTTAATGAAGTGACGGCAAACAGCGTTCGTCCGATCAAATACTCCGCGGATTATTTCAACTTCGGCAACGTTCCGCACGATCCTGACACGCTGAAAAACCTTGGGTTTGCCGGTTTCAAAGTGCTGTACCCGCTGAACAGCAAAGATAAGAAAGACGAAATTACCAGCTTCCTGGGTGCCAGCTACTTTCGCGTAATCGGCAACGGCCAGGTTTACGGTCTGTCTGCCCGGGGACTTGCGATCGACACCGCGCTGCCGTCCGGTGAAGAGTTCCCGCGCTTTAAATCATTTTGGATCGAGCGGCCAAAACCGCAGGATAAGCACCTGGTGATCTACGCGCTGCTGGACTCGCCGCGCGCGACCGGCGCGTACCGCTTCCTGATTACCCCAGGTAAAGACAGCACCGTTGACGTACAGTCAAAAGTGTTCCTGCGCGACAAAGTCGGCAAGCTGGGCGTGGCTCCACTGACCAGCATGTTCCTGTTTGGTGCCAACCAGCCGTCGCCGGTCACCAACTACCGCAAAGAGCTGCACGACTCCAACGGCCTGTCGATCCACGCCGGCAACGGAGAGTGGATCTGGCGTCCGCTGAACAACCCACGCCACCTGGCGGTCAGCACCTTTACCGTGGAAAACCCGCGCGGCTTTGGTCTGCTGCAGCGCGGCCGTAACTTCGAACAGTTCGAGGATCTGGACGACCGCTACGATCTGCGCCCGAGCGGCTGGATCGAGCCAAAAGGCGACTGGGGTAAAGGACGCGTAGAGCTGGTTGAAATTCCGACCTCTGACGAAACCAACGACAACATCGTTGCGTTCTGGACGCCAGAAACCCTGCCGGAGCCGGGCAAAGAGATGGACTTCAACTATCGCCTGCACTTCACCCGTGATGAGAACCAGCTGCACTCGCCCGAAACGGCCTATGTAAAAAGCACGCTGCGCTCGACCGGTGACGTGAAGCAGTCCAACCTGGTGCGCCAGCCGGACGGCACCGTCGCCTTTATCGTTGACTTCACCGGCCCGGAAATGAGCAAGCTGGCGGAAAATACGCCGGTGGCCCCGCAGGTGAGCATTGGTAATAACGGCGAGCTGGTTGAAAACAGCGTGCGTTATAACCCGGTCACCAAAGGCTGGCGTCTGGTGCTGCGCCTGAAGGTGAAGGACAATAAACAGCCAACAGAAATGCGTGCGGCGCTGGTTAACGGCGACAAAACGCTGACCGAAACCTGGAGCTATCAGTTGCCTGCCAATGAATAAATCGACCGTAATACCCGATCAATACATTGACGCGTTGCCCCTGACCGCCGAGCGGAAAGGGGCGCTGCGTGACGCGCTTCCCGCCGGGCCGCAGGAGAGCTTCAGCCAGCTGCACCATCAGCTGGCCGAGGATGGCCCGGTAGAAACCCGTGCGGACGACGCACCGCAGGAGTCAGTGAAAGCCCGCGTGCAGATGAGCTGGCCGGACTCGGTTGCCGACGGCGCGCAGTTTGATAAAGATGCGCTGGACCGCACCACGCTTAAGGCGATGCCGCAGCACACCCGCTCCTCGATGTATCCGGAAGAGTGGCGCACCAACCCGGTGGCCCGGGCGTGGAACTCGCTGCGCGGGCGCAAATCAACGCCCCGTTATGCCAACAAAGAAGAGCAGAAGATCGAAGATAAATGGCGCCACGTTGGCTCCATTCGTCGCTATATTTTGCTGGGGCTGACGCTGATCCAGACGGTGATCGCCACCTGGTACATGAAAACCATTCTGCCGTACCAGGGCTGGGCGCTGATCGATCCGCTGGAGATGATCAACCAGAACTGGCAGCAGTCGCTGATGCAGATCCTGCCTTACGTGCTGCAGACCGGTATTCTGTTCCTGTTTGCCATTCTGTTCTGTTGGGTCTCTGCCGGCTTCTGGACCGCGCTGATGGGCTTCCTGCAGCTGTTGATCGGTAAAGATAAATACAGCATCTCTTACCTGACTAACGGCGATGAGCCGATCAACCCGGAGCACCGCACCGCGCTGATTATGCCGATCTGTAATGAAGACGTCGGCCGCGTGTTTGCCGGCCTGCGCGCCACCTGGGAATCGGTGGTGCGTTCCGGCGAGCAGCAGAACTACGACGTTTATATCCTCAGCGACAGCTACAACCCGGACATCTGCATGGCAGAACAGAAGGCGTGGATGGAGCTGGTGCGTGACGTCGGTGGGGAAGGGCGCATTTTCTATCGCCGCCGCCGCCGCCGCGTGAAACGTAAGTCCGGTAACATCGATGACTTCTGCCGCCGCTGGGGTAGCCAGTACAGCTACATGGTGGTGCTGGATGCGGACAGCGTGATGAGCGGCGAGTGCCTTAACGGCCTGGTGCGGATGATGGAAGCCAACCCGAACGCGGGTATTATCCAGTCTTCGCCGAAAGCTTCGGGCATGGATACGCTGTACGCACGTTGTCAGCAGTTTGCCACCCGCGTCTACGGGCCATTGTTTACCGCCGGCCTGCACTTCTGGCAGCTGGGTGAGTCGCATTACTGGGGGCACAACGCGATTATCCGCGTGAAGCCGTTTATCGAACACTGTGCGCTCGCGCCGCTGCCGGGTGAGGGCTCGTTCGCCGGTTCGATCCTCTCCCACGACTTCGTGGAAGCGGCGCTGATGCGCCGTGCGGGCTGGGGAGTGTGGATCGCCTACGATCTGCCGGGCTCTTATGAAGAGCTGCCGCCTAACCTGCTGGACGAGCTGAAGCGCGACCGCCGCTGGTGTCACGGTAACCTGATGAACTTCCGCCTGTTCCTGGTGAAAGGCATGCACCCGGTACACCGTGCGGTGTTCCTGACCGGGGTGATGTCTTACCTGTCTGCGCCGCTGTGGTTTATGTTCCTGGCGCTCTCCACCGCGCTGCAGGTGGTGCACACGCTGATGGAGCCGCAGTACTTCCTGCAGCCGCGCCAGCTGTTCCCGGTATGGCCACAGTGGCGGCCAGAACTGGCAATCGCGCTGTTCTCCACCACGCTGGTGCTGCTGTTCCTGCCAAAACTGCTCAGCGTGGTGCTGGTGTGGTGCAAAGGGGCCAAACCTTACGGCGGTGCGCTGCGCGTGCTGGTTTCGCTGTTCCTTGAGATGCTGTTCTCGGTGCTGCTGGCCCCGGTGCGCATGCTGTTCCACACGGTGTTCGTGGTCAGCGCCTTCCTGGGCTGGGAAGTGGTCTGGAACTCGCCGCAGCGTGACGATGACGCCACGCCGTGGAGCGAAGCCTTCCGTCGCCACGGTTCGCAGATGCTGCTGGGCCTGGTGTGGGCCGGCGGTATGGGCTGGCTGGATCTCAACTTCCTGTGGTGGCTGTCGCCGATCGTCTTCTCGCTGATCCTGTCGCCGTTTGTCTCGGTGTGGTCAAGCCGGGGTACGCTGGGCCAGGCCTCCAAACGCGGCCGCCTGTTCCTGATCCCGGAAGAGTACGATCCGCCGAAAGAGCTGCTGGATACCGACCGCTACGTGGTGCTGAACCGTGAACGTCAGCTGGATAATGGCTTTATGCACGCCATGTTCCACCCGTCGTTTAACGCGCTGGCCAGTGCGCTGGCGACCTCGCGTCACCTGAAAAGCGATATTCTGGAATACGCCCGCGACCGCCGTGTCGATCAGGCGCTGAGCCAGTCGCCGGTGAAGCTGGGGCGTGACGATCGCCTGGCGCTGCTCAGCGATCCGGTGACGCTGTCGCGCATGCACTATCGCCTGTGGCAGAACGCCGATAAGTATCACGACTGGTTCGATCACTATCAGACCCTGAAGCTGAATCCGCAGGCGCTGAATAATCAGTAAGCCTGGTGGTAACAAAACCGGAACCCTGTGTTCCGGTTTTTTTTGCCTGCAAAACGGCGTCCGGCGTGGGGTGGGAAGATAAACAGCAGCGTTTTTACGTTTTCTTTGCACTTGATGCGCTGTTGCGGTAAAAAGCACGCTGTAGAATAGTGCGTTTTTTACTCCGGGGCAGAATGCAGTGACAAGGTTTATTCGCAGTGTGGCGGTGGGGCTTGCGGCGGTGATGCTGTGCGGCTGCGGCAGCATTATCAGCAGAGCCGTGCCCGGACAGGGGCACGGTAACCAGTACTATCCCGGCGTACAGTGGGACATTCAGGATAAGCCGTGGCGCTTTATTGCCATCATCGACCTGCCGCTGTCGCTGGTGGTCGACACCCTGCTGCTGCCGGTGGATGCGCAACACGGGCCCTACGAGTAAGCCGTGACAGCCAGGTTCGCATCACGGCCTGACCAGTAAGCTGCGACAGCCCGCTGCGCAACACGTCCTGATCAGTAAGCCGTGACAGCCAGGTTCGCATCACGGCCTGACCAGTAAGCTGCGACAGACCGCTATGCATCACGGCCTGACCAGTAAGCCGTGACAGCCCGCAGGACATCACGGCTTCACAAGTAAGCCAGCCGGGTCAGAAGCGGTTTTCTGACTCGCTGTTGTCGTCTTCCCACTCTTCTGCCGCGGCGTCCGCCTCTTCAGTGCCGGCCGGCGGTTCCAGCTGAAACTCGCCTTCGTCCCATTCGTGCAGGGTATTTTCTGGCAGCCACTCCTGGCGCAGTTCGATCTCATCGAAATCGCCGTCAAAAATCGCCTGAGCGGCCTCACCGCTGGCGACCGGCAGGCCTTCGCCCTGATCGGCTTCCGTGGTCAGGAACTCCGCCTGCCACATAATGTCGCCGTCCTGCATCACGTACTTCTGCAGGTTAAACTGCTCAATCGACGCCTCTTCTTCATCGACTTCCGGATTGGCCGCCAGGTACTCCTCGCGTGCGGCGTCAATGGCTTCTTCCAGGGTTGCATACAGGTTCATGGGCATATCCTTGATATCTGGTGACTAAAACAAGGTTAATTGTTGTCGCTGATGGCAAAGATGCAAGGGAAGGGGCGGAAAAATTTCTCGGTGTGTTAGTGGAAAGTACTGACCGGGTGCTGTCATCACATCCGGATGTGCGGCAGCGCGATCAACATCACCTGTCAATCCGGGTGAGCACGATAGGTTTTTATGCCAGACGTTATGTGGCGGTAAAGTAACCAACACCATCCGGATTATGTCTCGGCCTTACTGAGTTCGAATTCAGAGATGAATCATTGCGGGTATCGCAGCCAGGACATTTTTCAAATAAAAGATGCATAGGAACAGTGATTTGAACTTGCGTAATGGAGGGCCGCAACGATGGATTTGAATAATTATACCGTACCAGCCATATTCAGTTTATTAATGGATTGGTCTTTTAGAGAATACGTCAGGACAGCTGGCGTGCTGATAACCCTCTCAGTTTCTTACGTTTTCTCCTGTCTGAGTCTGGTTATTTATATTGCTGCGCATCTGTATTTTGGTTCGGGGCTGCAACGTGAGTTCCCGGATTTATTCGGCCGTAATGACTTCATTGCCTGTGCTGTGATTGGTTTTATTAATCTGTTGTTTTTTAAGACTATTCATTTACTTAAGAAAAGGATGATTTAAATGAAAGAGTTGACACTGATTGAAAAAAACAAGGTTTCAGGTGCGAAAGGACCTGGTATAGATCCTGCTAATGCGCAGATCATTAAAGATATTGCCATTGATGCGGGAACAGGTGCAGCCTTAACCCCAGGGTCCCCATGGATCGTCTGAAAAAGCAGGCCGGCGAACCGGCCTGCTGTCAGTACAGTGAAGGCTGCCCTTCCGGACGGGTTTTGAAGCGGCGGTGCAGCCACATATACTGCTCTGGTGCCATCAGTACGCCCTGTTCGACCACCTGATTCATGGCGTGCGCGGTGCTGCTCTCATCGTCCAGCGGCACCTGTTGTTCAGGCAGGATCACCATCTCGTATCCACGGCCTTCCGGCAGGCGGCGCGGAACAAACGGGATCACCGCCGGATTACCCATGCGTATCAGCATATAGCTACCTTTGGTGGAGGCGGCATCCTCAACGGCGAAGAACGGCACAAACACGCTGCTTCTTGGGCCGTAGTCGTGATCCGGCGCGTACCAGATAATGTCGCCATTTTTCAGCGCGCGGATCATGCCTTTCACATCTTTGCGATCCAGCATGCTCTTGTTAGAGCGCATACGTCCCCAGGTCTGCAGCCAGTCGATAAGCGCATTATCATTCGGTCGGTAAACGCCGATGCCGGGATTGTGAATGCCAAAGATGCGCGCGCCCAGTTCCAGGGTCAGGAAGTGCATGCCAATCAGCAGCACGCCTTTGTTATTCTCAGCCGCTTTGCTGATATGTTCCAGGCCGCTGACGGTAAACCATTTTCTGATGCGCCAGTCCGGCCAGAACCAGGCCATGCCGGTTTCGATTAAGCCCATGCCCAACGATTCGAAGTTGTGTTTTACCAGCGCCTCGCGTTCGGCGGCAGGCATCTGCGGAAAGCACAGTTCCAGATTGCGACGGGCGATGTTCACACGTGAGCGGAGGAAACGCATCGACAGGCGGCCGAGCCCGCAGCCCAGACGATACAGCAGGGGATAGGGAAGCAGCACCAGGGCATACAGCAGGACAATCCCAAACCAGGTGTGCCAGTAACGGGGATGCAGCAACGCGCGGCGAAATTGAGGCAGCTGAGTCATGAGTTTCCAGATCTCAAAAAGGGGGGACTATTATGCTGTCCGTTAAATTTTAATTATGACCTATTGTGCCATTTTTCGGATAGTTACTGAAAAAAAATGCCGATAAGCGGTGAATATTTCACCATTTTAAGGAAGTAGCCTGCCTGAGCGAAAGCGCATGCAGTGAATTTAACGATTGTCGTTAAGGTCATGCTTCGTAAGGGTTGTTATGACAAAACACCGGGGCATGAGACAATTCTCTCATCACTGCAAAAAATTGTTTATTGGTGTATGATTGCGCCGCAAAAATTTCTCTCATCGTAATCAGGAAAGTACACCATGCCAGTGTTACATAACCTCGTTTCCAATGAAGAGCTGAAGGCGCGCATGCTGGCCGAAACCGAACCGCGCACCACAGTCTCTTTCTATAAATACTTCACCATTGACGATCCGCGCGCCTTCCGCGACGCGCTGTACGTGGCGATGACCGCGCTGAAGGTGTTTGGCCGCGTTTATGTGGCCGCCGAGGGCATCAATGCCCAGCTTAGCGTGCCAGCCAGCCAGTATGACGCCATGAAGGCGATGCTGTACGGCTTCCATCCGCAGCTCAACAACCTGCGCATGAACATCGCGCTGGATGACGACGGCAAATCCTTCTGGGTGCTGCGTCTTAAGGTTCGTGAGCGCATCGTGGCCGACGGCATCACCGATGAAAGCTTTGATGCCAGCGACGTCGGTGCTTATCTGAAGGCGGCGGACGTTAACGCCATGCTCGACGATCCGGACGCGGTGTTTGTTGATATGCGCAACCACTACGAGTACGAAGTGGGCCATTTCGATAACGCGATGGAGATCCCGGCGGATACCTTCCGCGATCAGCTGCCGATGGCGGTGGATATGCTGCAGGAAGACAAAGAGAAGAAGATCGTGATGTACTGCACCGGCGGCATCCGCTGTGAAAAAGCCAGTGCCTGGATGCGTCACAACGGCTTTGAAAACGTCTACCACATCGAAGGGGGCATTATTGAGTACGCCCGTCGCGCCCGCGAGCAGGGGCTGCCGGTACGTTTCAAGGGTAAAAACTTTGTCTTTGACGAGCGGATGGGGGAGCGCATCTCTGACGATGTAATCGCCAACTGCCACCAGTGCGGTGCGCCCTGTGATACGCACGTTAACTGCCTGAACGACGGCTGCCACCTGCTGTTTATTCAGTGCCCGAGCTGTGCGGAAAAGTACAGCCACTGCTGCAGCCCGCTGTGTCAGGAAGAGCTGGCGTTAACGCCGGAAGAGCAGCGCGCTCGCCGTGCGGGACGCGAGAACGGCAATAAAATCTTCAACAAGTCGCGCGGCATGTTGAATACCACCCTGAAAATCCCTTCCCCGGAAGAGTAACAGGGTTGCGCTTCCCGCGTTACGAGCGGGAAGCGCGCTTCAGCTTACTGGCGTACGCCTTCCACCGAGATAATCAGCTCAACCTCCTGTGACGCCGGGCCGAGATCGGACTTCACGTTGAAGTCTTTCAGCGCGAATTTACCTTCTGCTTCAAAGCCGGCACGATAGCCACCCCACGGATCCTTGCCTTCACCGGTCAGCTTCGCTTCCAGCTCGACAGGTTTGGTCACGCCGTTCAGGGTCAGATTACCTTTCACCTTCAGCTCGTCACCCTCTTTGGTCACACCGGTCGACACGAAGGTGGCCTGCGGGAATTTGGCGGCATTCAGGAAGTCTGCGCTGCGCAGATGCTTGTCACGTTCGGCATGGTTAGTATCGACGCTGCCGGTGTTGATGGTCACGTTGACTTTGTCCTTGCTCGGGTCCGCTTCGTCATAGCTGAAGCTGCCGTCGAAATCTTTAAACGAGCCGTACAGCCAGCTGTAGCCGAGGTGTTTAATGCGGAACTGCACAAAGGCGTGCTGGCCCTCTTTATCAATTTTGTAGTCTGCGGCGGCGGCGGTACCCGCCGTCATCAGTAAGGCGGCGGTGGTTAATCCGAGAACGGTTTTTTTAAACATAACAACTCTCCATTTCCAAAGGTTAATCGGTGCGGCGACCCAGCATCCGGTTCAACGTAATATCGCGATCGATAAAGTGATGTTTCAGCGCGGCAAGCCCGTGTAATACGGACAACACCACCACGCTCCAGGCCAGCCACAGGTGAATGTCACCCGCCAGGTCGGCCTGTTCGCCCAGCCCGGCCACCACGGCCGGCACCGGTACAATGCCAAACACATTGATCGGCTTGCCTTCAGCGGTTGAGATCAGGTAACCACTGATTAAAATCGAAAACAGCAGCACATACAGCAACACATGGGCGGTAATCGCGCCGTGGCGCACCGCCGTGGAGTAACTGCTCAGGGGTTTGGGCGGCGGCGAAACAAAGCGCCAGACCACCCGGAGCAGCATCACGGCGAACAGCACCATGCCGATGCTTTTATGTAACTCAGGGGCTTTGTGATACCAGGTATCGTAGTAGCCCAGCGTGACCATCCATAGGCCCAGCGCGAACATGCCATAAACGGCCAGCGCCACTAACCAGTGAATGCTGATACTCAGTGAGCCATAACGGCTCTCGCTATTCTTCCACTGCATCTCAATGCCCGATAAACGTAGAGGGAATTAAAGATTGGCTAACGGAAAGGTTAAAAGCAACCACTAATTTCATAAGTTGCATAATTTATTAATTTGTTGAAATTTTTTGAATTATAAATTCATCAAATGCTCAGAAAATCAGAAGGGCGATCTCCTTTAAGGCGTTTTAGTCACGGTTATATGCAGCGGATGCAAATGCCGGGCACATAATAACATTCATAATTTTTGTCGCAAATTTAAATTAACGTCAGTGTTTTGTCACTTTTTGTCAATGTGCGTTTTTTTGAGATATTAGGTTTACTGTACAATGTATGCGGGTGAGCAGGAAAGGGGGGCGCGGGAAACGGCAGCGGGCAGCGGGTTGCCTGAGGGGCAATCCGGCCTGCCCGAAGGGCGGTCAGGCCGGTAGTCAGCCGGTCAGATCCCCGGCTGGTTGAAACGGGCAAGAGAGAACGGGGTCAGATCGAATTCACTGTCGATGCCCTGGGCAAACTGCGCGGCAATTTCCCCCAACACGCTGGCAAACTTAAAGCCGTGGCCGCTCAGCCCGGTCACGATCATCCGGTTGGGCTGGCCGGGGAAGGTATCAATAATAAAGTCTTCGTCCGGCGAGTTGTCGTAGGTGCAGGACTCTCCGTGCAGGCAGACGCCAACGCCCGGCAGGAACTGGCGGATAAAGCCGAACAGTTCGCTGCCGTCCTCGCGGACGCTGCCGAACGGGGTGCGCTGTTCGGGGGAGGAGATCGGCTGGCCGCCCTGATGCTTGCCGATCTTGATAGCATTGTTATCCGCCGGGAAACCGTAGTAGTGATCGCCGTCCGGCATCTGCACGGCAAAGGCGGGGAAGCGGTTATTCTCGCTGTAGCGGCCGTCGGCCTGGTGCCAGGCAAACACCTTACGCACTGGCGTTACCGGCAGGGCCGGGTAGAGGGTTTTTACCCAGGTTCCGGCGGTCACCAGCAGCCGTCGCGCCTGGAAATCCCCCTCCGGGGTGCTGACGGTCTGCAGGCCGTTTTGTTCGCTAATTGCGGTGACCTCGCAGTTAAACAGCTGTGCGCAACAGGCATCTCTGGCCTGGACGATCCAGCTTTTAACCGCCACTTCTGATTTCAGATAACCGGAACGGGGTTCCCATACGCCGACGTAACCGGCGGGAACGCTAATCTGCGGCCAGCGCTGGCTGACCTCTTCCCCGCTCAACACCTCGACCTCCAGGCCGAACTGCTGCGCGCTGTGGATGACGTTTTGAATAAACTCAGCCTGCTGCGGTGCCAGATTGAGCACCCCGCTGCGCTGCATAATGCGTTCACCACTCTGCTGTTCCAGCTGGTCCCACAGCTGCTGGGCACGTAACACCATCGGCACGTAACGGGCGCCTTCGCCGTAGGCGTGGCGGATTAAGCGGCTCTCTCCGTGATGACTGCCTTCGCTGTGCGGCGGATGACCGCGGTCAATCATCAGCACGTTCAGCCCGGCTTCGGTGGCGTACCAGCCTGCCGCTGCGCCGACCGAGCCACTACCCACTATAATTAAGTCATACACCATATCCGTATTACTCCCTGAATTGCCGCGGCGCGGCAACGCTTATGCAATTAATTTTAAGGTGAGGATAACAAAACTGACGGGCATGAAAAAGGCACCCGGAGGGTGCCTTTTTCTGAACGGTTTAGCGCGGTCTAATGTTTCTTGTAATCGCGATCCTGGTATTCCGTCGCTTCAATCTTGGCGATGCCGGCCTCAAGTATTGAAATAAATTGTCTGGCAACGTCGGTGGTGAGCCAGTAAGTCTGGCCGACTTCTGCATCTTCAGCCTGCTGTTCATTAGAGGACAACGAGTGCAGGCGGATCATCATTGCGTCATAGCTGTCTACGGTGCTGATATCCCATCCAATGAGGGGATGTGTCTGGATTACGTCTTTGTTTCTGTCCATTTATAACCCCCTTTATTACTCGTGTTGATGATGACAACAAAGTGATTTATCGAGGTTCTTATACAGAATTTCCTTAGAGCTCCGTAATTATAACAGAAGTTTCACATTACGCCGACGAGGTTCATCGGCAGGACGCATCAGGACAGACTTGAAAACTCAGCGTCTTTCATTTCATACAGCCCTGCGGCCCCCGCTGAGCCGGGATACGTCAGGCCTCGCTCACGCCGCCGAGAGGCTCACCGCTGCGACGCTTCTCCAGCTCCCCGGCCAGCTGCAGAAAGTGCTGCTGGGTCTGCTCATCGCGGTACTGATTCTGCCCTTCAAGGCGCAGGCTGTGGATCAACAGCTGATTAGCCCGCTCATCCAGGCAGAAGGAAAGCAGCGAAAAGGCATTTTCCAGCACGTTCAGCCGACGTTGCTGATCGCCAATCATCGTCAGCAGCTCGCCAAAGGTCATTGCCTGTTCAGGATTATCGGCAGTCATAAACAAAACCTCAGTCATTAACCACAGCGGCAGGGAGAAAATCAGAGTAAGAGATTATTCGGGCGGCGTCCAGAGGGCAAGGCGTCAGCAGAAGGTAAAAAAGCCGGATGGCGACACCCGGCAAAATGGCACAACGGTAAAACGGGGGGACGCGGCAGGCAAACGGCGTGCGCGGTCAGATCAAGTCAGGGAATAAACCAGTCGTCGGCGCTCTCCCAGGTCTCCTGCAAAATATCGCTAATCTGATCTTTGGCTTCTTTGCCGCCACCCATTACCGTCAGGTTACTGGCGCTGGCATAGCGAACCGATACGGTATTATGGCCGTCGGGAAAATGGCGATCGATACGTTTGCTGAGCTCCTGCGTCAGGGCATCAAGCGCGCCGGCGGGGAGTGAGGTGGTTTTTGCTACAGTGACTTCAACACGCATGAGAGCCTCCGGTTAATATACTGTGAATGTATACAGTATTTTTCACGAAAGCAATGAGCAGGCATAAATATTTTCCGCCGCCGGCAGGGAGCCGGCGGCGGATAGCACCGGGAATTATGCCTGCACGCGCCAGTTCAGGGTTTCACCGGCGAGGAATGGCACCAGCGTATGGCCGTCGCTGCCCACCGCCACGCTCTCTGCTACCGTCCACGGCTCACGCACCAGCGTCACCGTGCCTTCATTCAGCGGCAGGCCATAAAACGCCGGGCCGTTCTCTGAGGTAAAGGCTTCGAAGTGTGCCAGCGCGCCGATCTCTTCAAACACCGTAGCGTAGGCGGCCAGCATCGACGGCGCGTTAAACACCCCGGCGCAGCCGCAGCAGGCCTCTTTGCGGTCACGGGTGTGCGGGGCGGTATCGGTACCGAGGAAGAAACGGTTATGGCCGCTGGCCACGGCGGCCCGTAGCGCCTCCTGGTGCACGTTGCGCTTCAGGATCGGCAGGCAGTAAAGGTGCGGGCGAATACCGCCGACCAGCATATGGTTGCGGTTGAACAGTAAATGTTGCGGGGTGATGGTGGCCGCCAGCAGCTCATTGCCCTCCAGCACGTAGGCCGCCGCCTCTTTGGTGGTGATATGTTCACACACCACCTTAAGCCCCGGGAACTGCTTACGCAGCGGTTCCAGCACCGTTTCAATAAAACGGGCTTCGCGATCGAAAATATCGATGTGGGCATCGGTCACTTCGCCGTGGATCAGCAGCGGCATGCCGATGTTCTGCATGCGCTCCAGCACCGGGGCAATGGCGGCAATGCTGGTGACGCCGTGCGCCGAGTTGGTGGTGGCATGCGCCGGGTAGAGTTTGGCGGCGGTAAACACGCCTTCGCGGAAGCCGCTTTCGATCTCGTTCGGATCCAGCCCGTCGGTCAGGTAGCAGGTCATCAGCGGGGTAAAGCGGTGCCCGGCCGGTACGGCGGCCTGAATACGTTCACGGTAAGCACGGGCAGCGGCCACGCTGGTCACCGGCGGTACCAGGTTTGGCATCACGATCGCCCGGCCACAGACCTCACTGGTAAAGGGCACTACCGCCTCCAGCATCTCTCCGTCACGCAAATGGATATGCCAGTCGTCTGGGCGGCGAATAACTAACTGCTGGGGTTGTGAGGTCATGCGATGTGCTCCGGCAAAAGTTGAAGAGATGGCAGGTTTTGGCCGGGGTCTAAGCATAGGGATAAACCGTGCTAATTGCACCTGGTTTATCAGGGCGTTGGCGGATTAATCGCCGGCCGGAGCCGGCAAAGATAAATTCGGCGTCAGTCAGATGTAGAGGGTGCACTCTGTGCCAGTGACCGAAATGACGCAGGCCGTGGTCTGTCTCGGCCAGACGATAACTGCTATTAGCAGAGGTGTCCGCGCAACCCCTCGACGGCGGGCCGTTCGGGCAGGCATACGCCCAGGCTGAGCCACATCGGCTGGGGCTGCATCAGCTTAGTCGGTAAACGGAATAACCAGCTCACCCGGCTTGACTTCCAGCCCTTTGGCGAAGCGTTTTGCCAGCGACTCCGCCTTGCTGCGATCGCTGCTCAGCAGATAGGCGGGCTTCTGGTTGAAGTAGTCTTTCAGCGACTGGTTAAGATACGGCGTCAGGGTTTTCAGCACCCCCTGCATCTTCTCCGGCTGCACCTGCACCTCCACCAGCTCCATATCCTTCAGATAGATCGCGCCCTGCGGCTGGTCAAACACCGGCTGCGCTTTCATTTTCAGCTTCATCTCCGCCTGCTGAGGGCCGAACAGCGAGCTGATATTGACCTTTGCGGTGCCGTTCAGCGTCACCTTGTTGGGCTCTTCGCGGCCGATCTGGCTGCTGAGATCGTTCAGCACAATATGCGCGTCCACCAGCCCGGGCACCCCGAGCTGTTTTTCGTAATTGTTATGTTTCGCCAGCGCCTGGTTAATCTCCTGCTCGCTGATGCTGTAGCTGGCAATCTGGCTGCAGCCGGCGATCAGGCCGGCCAGCAGCAGGGCCGCGGCGGCTAAAAAGGGTTTCTTCATGCTCTTCTTCCTCGTGAGTCAAACGGCGCATCCTGCCGCGATGCCACAGCATGCAACAGTTCACGGCCCGCGTCACCAGGACAACGCCGAATGGTTCGGGGAAGGGGCAGCGCACGGGCGTGTCTGTGCCGGGGCTGAATCAGAAGCGGCTGGCAGGACAGAGACGCAGAGATCAGGCAAGAGGACCGGGAGCACAGGCAGATGCACAGGGGATCAGGCACAAGGGCAGGAGCACATAAGCGCGGGAGCGCTGGCTGAAGAGCAGGACGACGTTGCGGCAGTGAGAGCGCCGGAGAAGAGGCGAACCGGCCGTTGCCGGTTCGCCACAGGGTCAGACGGCGACCGAGCTGAGCAGGTTAATCTGCGTCTGTTTCGCCATGTTGTCGCGGTAGGCGGCGACGCGGCTCGGGTACTCAATGCCGGCCACCAGCGACAGCGAACGCAGCAGCGGGAACAGGTGGATATCATCCAGCGACAGCTCGCCGTTGACCGCATTTGGCTGAACGATCAGCTTATCCAGCTTGCGCAGGTCGTCGTTGACGTTCTTAATCAAACCGGCAGAGTGCTTTTTCAGCTCCTCGAAATCACCGGCCACCTGCTGCTTTTTGTTTTTGAAATAGCTGCGCGCCTGCGGGGTGGCAAACTCGGCGAACGGCGCTTCGGCCACGCGCGGGTAGAGCAGCTTGCTGACGTAGGTTTGAATATGGCGCAGCCAGTCACCGATGGCCGGATTAAGCGGGCCGGTCAGCAGCGGCTGGTGGTCCAGATTATCGACATACCCGACGATATCCAGGCTCTCCGGCATAAAGCTGCCGTCCTGCTTCACCAGGATCGGCGCCATCTTCTGGCCGATCATGCGGATCGGCGTCTCTTCGTCATCGTTGAGCATCACCACCAGCTCAAGCGGCAGATTTTTCAGGCCGAAAATCATGCGTGCCTTCACACAGAACGGACAGTGATCGTAGATATAGAGTTTCAATATCGTCTCCTTTTTAGCGTCAGTGTGACAATTAATTGGCTGAATATATTCGCAAAGTATGGAAGAGAACAGGGGAGAGGGCAAACTTTAGCGGAAAGACGGTGGCGCTGCCAGCCGACGGCGGTAACGGATTTTAGCTGTCGTCAGCCGTTTTCAGTGGTTTTATGATTGCATCATCATTATTTTGTTCGTCAGTGTTTTACCGCCAATCCGCCTGGCAGGTATAGTAAGCGTTATCACCGCTATTCCGGCCACCGATTTCAGGAGAAACGATGTTTGGCTATCGAACCGCTGCCCCGAAAGTGCGGCTGACCACCGATCGTCTGGTGGTCCGCCTGGTCCATGAGCGCGATGCCTGGCGGCTGGCCGATTACTATGCGGAAAACCGTCAGTACCTGAAACCCTGGGAACCGATCCGCGACGACAGCCACTGCTATCCCTCCGGCTGGCAGGCGCGTCTCGGGCTGATTAGCGATCTGCAGAAGCAGGGCAGCGCCTACTATTTTGCGGTGATGGATCCGGCCGAAAATGAAGTGCGCGGCGTGGCCAACTTCAGCAACGTGCTGCGCGGCTCCTTCCACGCCTGCTACCTCGGTTATTCGCTGGGCGAGAAGTGGCAGGGGCAGGGGATGATGTTTGAAGCGCTGCAGGCGGCGATCCGCTATATGCAGCGCCAGCAGCGCATGCACCGCATTATGGCCAACTATATGCCGCACAATCAGCGCAGCGGCGACCTGCTGGCCCGGCTCGGGTTTGAGAAAGAAGGCTATGCGAAGAACTACCTGATGATTGACGGACGCTGGCAGGATCACGTCCTGACGGCGCTGACCACCCCTGACTGGACGCCGGAGCGGCGTGGAGTATAACCCTGATGATCAAAAATCCGCTGTCCGCGCACGAAGCGCGGGTGATTGGCTGCCTGCTGGAAAAGCAGGTGACCACCCCGGATCAGTATCCGATGTCGCTGAACGCGGTAGTAACGGCCTGTAATCAGAAGTCGAATCGCGAACCGGTGATGGCGCTCAGCGAAGGCGAGGTGCAGAACACCCTCGATCTGCTGGTAAAAAAACACCAGGTTACCGGGCTCAGCGGATTTGGCAGCCGGGTAATGAAGTACGAGCAGCGCTTCTGTAACTCCGAGTTTGGTCAGCTGAAGCTGAGCCCGGGCGAGGTGGCGCTGGTCGCCACCCTGCTGCTGCGCGGCGCGCAGACGCCGGGGGAGCTGCGTACCCGCTGCCAGCGTATCCATGACTTTGCCGATATGGCCGAGGTGGAGCAGGCGCTGGCGCAGCTGGCGACGCGTGAGTCGGGCGCGCTGGTGGTGCGTCTGGCCCGCGAGCCGGGCAAACGCGAGAGCCGCTTTATGCATCTGTTCAGCGGCGAGGTGGACGCCGCCGCCGCCGAAAACGACACTGACACCCCGGCGGCGTTGTCAGCCGGTGGGGCGAGCCTCGCCGACCGGGTCAGCCAGCTGGAGCAGCAGGTGGCGGCGTTACAACAGCAGCTGGCGCGGCTGACCGGCAATCAGGAGCAGGACGATGAGTAAGCTGAGAGTTGGCATCGTCGGGCTGGGGGGGATTGCGCAAAAGGCCTGGCTGCCGGTGGTCACCTGCACCGACGGCTGGGAGGTGGCCGGTGCCTTCTCCCCCAACCAGCAGAAGGCGCGGCCGGTTTGTGACAGCTATCGCATTCCGCTGTTCTCCTCGCTGGACGCGCTGGCATCAGCCTGTGATGCGGTGTTCGTGCACAGCAGCACCGCCACGCACTTCGCCATCGTCGATCGGCTGCTGCGCGCGGGCAAAGACGTCTGCGTCGATAAGCCGCTGGCCGCCACGCTGCGCGAAGCGGAACAGCTGGTCGAGCTGGCCGCCGCACGCGGCCGCAGGCTGATGGTGGCGTTTAACCGCCGCTTTGCCCCGCGCTATCTGCAGCTGCAGGCGGCACTGGTGCAGCCCGCCTCGCTGCGCATGGATAAACACCGCAGCGACAGCGTCGGCCCGCGCGACGCCGGTTTTACCCTGCTGGATGATTATCTGCACGTGGTCGACAGCGCGCTGTGGCTGGCCGGCGCGCCAGGCGTGGCGCAGAGCGGCACGCTGCAGACCAACGACGATGGCCACCTGCTGTATGCCGAACATCACTTTCGCGCCGGCGGCGTGCAGGTGACCACCAGCATGCACCGCCGCGCCGGCAGTCAGGCCGAACGCGTTAGCGCTATTGATGACGGTGCGGTTTACCAGGTCAGCGATATGCGCGACTGGCAGCAGGAACGGGGCGGGAAAGTGACTATTGACCCGATCCCGGGCTGGCAGACGACCCTGGAGCAGCGTGGCTTTGTCGGCGCGGCGCACCACTTTATCCGCTGTGCCGAAAACCAGACCGCCCCCAGCGTCAGCGGTGAACAGGCGCTGATGGCGCAGCGCATTGTCGAACGGCTGTGGCACGAGGCGCAGCGCGAGTAACGGCCCGGACGGTGGCGGTACCGATAAAAACGGTAACAAACGCCGGTGGTTATTTCGTTGCACATCAGTACACTATGCTCACCTTAATGCAGGCCGGTTTGTGCCGGGGCCGCCGCGTCACTCGCCGCCCGTGCTGAACCGGTCGATCGGCCGGAGAGGGATGATTCCCTCTCCGGCACGTCAGTCAGGAAACCCATGAACCTGTTGAAATCTCTGGCAGCGGTCAGCTCAATGACCCTGTTCTCGCGCGTGCTCGGCTTTGCCCGTGACGCGATTGTCGCCCGCGTGTTTGGTGCCGGCATGGCAACCGACGCCTTTTTTGTCGCCTTTAAGCTGCCGAACCTGCTGCGGCGTATTTTTGCCGAAGGGGCTTTTTCGCAGGCCTTTGTCCCGATCCTTGCCGAATATAAAAGTAAGCAGGGCGATGACGCCACCCGGGTGTTCGTCGCCTACGTCTCCGGCCTGCTGACCCTGGCGCTGGCGATCGTCACCGTGCTTGGCATGCTGGCCGCCCCGTGGGTGATCATGGTCACCGCGCCCGGCTTTACCGATACCGCCGACAAGTTTGCGCTAACCTCCTCGCTGCTGCGCATCACCTTCCCCTATATCATGCTGATTTCGCTGGCTTCGCTGGCCGGGGCAATCCTTAACACCTGGAACCGCTTCTCGGTGCCGGCGTTTGCGCCGACGCTGCTGAACGTCAGCATGATCGGCTTCGCGCTGTTTGCCGCGCCGCACTTTAACCCGCCGGTGCTGGCGCTGGCCTGGGCGGTGGTAGCGGGCGGTGTACTGCAGCTGGGCTATCAGCTGCCGCACCTGCGCAAGATTGGCATGCTGGTGCTGCCGCGGCTGAACATGAAGGACGCCGGGGTCTGGCGAGTTATGCGTCAGATGGGCCCGGCAATTCTCGGCGTGTCGGTCAGCCAGATCTCGCTGATCATCAACACCATCTTTGCCTCGTTCCTCGTCTCCGGCTCGGTGTCGTGGATGTATTACGCCGATCGGCTGATGGAGTTTCCGTCCGGGGTGCTGGGCGTGGCGCTGGGCACCATTCTGCTGCCGTCGCTGGCGAAAAGCTTTGCCAGCGGCAATCAGGTTGAGTACTCACGGCTGATGGACTGGGGGCTGCGGCTCTGTTTCCTGCTGGCGCTGCCCTGCGCGGTGGCGCTGGGGATCCTGGCCGAACCGCTGACCGTGGCGCTGTTCCAGTACGGCAAGTTTACCGCCTTTGACGCCTCAATGACCCAGCGTGCGCTGGTGGCCTACTCGGTGGGACTGATGGGGTTGATCGTGGTGAAAGTGCTGGCTCCCGGTTTCTACTCCCGCCAGAACATTAAAACGCCGGTGCGCATCGCCATGTTTACGCTGCTGATGACCCAGCTGATGAACCTGGCGTTTATCGGCCCGCTGAAGCATGCCGGGCTGTCGCTGTCGATTGGCCTGGGTGCCTGCCTGAACGCGGCGCTGCTCTACTGGCAGCTGCGCAAACAGGATATTTTCCAGCCGCAGCCGGGCTGGGCCGGTTTCCTGCTGCGCCTGCTGGTGGCGGTGATCCTGATGGCGGCGGCGCTGTTTGGCGTGCTGGCGCTGATGCCGGAATGGGCGACGGGGAATATGGCTGAACGGCTGCTGCGGCTGGCGGCGGTTTGCGCGGTGGGCGGCGGGGTCTATTTTGCCGCGCTGGCTTTACTCGGCTTCCGCGTACGTGACTTTGCCCGGCGCACCGTAGCGTAAGGATTGTGCGGGCGCCCGCCGCCCGCACGATAAACCGGCGCTGACGCACTCCCGGTTACATGCGTGACGGAAAAGCGAAAACCCCGCGACGCAGTGTGTGGCAGGGTGGGGGCGGTGCGGAGGGCATCAGGCTTTGCGGCTGAGGAACCCGCCCTGACGCGCCTGGCCATCCGGGCCGTAGAACTTCTGCGACTGATGCGGCTTCAGCATCTCCAGCGCCTGCTCGGTGTGCGTCATCTGATGATTCAGCAGCATGCCGTTATGCAGGTTGACGTCGCGCAGTTTCACGGTCTGATCCTGAATCGCCGCCCAGCGGCGGGCCAGCTCAGGGTAGCGGCTGTAGGGCACATGCAGCGCGCTGGTTTTTTCCGCCTCGCGGCGCATCTCTTCAATAAAATTCAGCGTGCCGAGCAGCGAGTTTTTATCTTCGGTGATGCGCTGTAATAAACTACTGTCAACCTGACCTGCCGAAAGCTGTTGCTGTTCTGCTTCCATCACTTCAGCCAGTGATGCCAACACTTCCAGCATTTTATCCAGTGTGTTCAGTAGCTTATCCATTCATTAATTACCCTGAAGAGCGTCTTTAGCTTCCTGAATCAGCGCATCGGCAATTTTGCCGGTGTCCATTTTCAGTTCGCCGTTACGGATTGCTGTTTTTAACTGCTCCACGCGCGCGGTGTTGATATCCTGCGCGCTGGCTTTAGTCAGCTGTGACTGTGCGCCGCTCAGCATCACCTGAGAGGCTGCGGTGTCGGTACTTTTCCCGGCCGTCTGGCGGGCTTTTGGCGGCACGACATCATTGGTATCGCGCGTCTGTACCGTGCTGGCCGCGTTCAGTGCCTGGGTTCTGTCGATGCTCATAGTCTGGCTCCTGGAAACATCAGCCAGGGTGGCGGGGTACGCTGAAAAAGCGTGCCGGGCTACCGGGCCGAAGAGACTGAATTTATTTTGGCTATAGTACTACGTCTGCTATCCAGACTATCGGCAGAGCGGAAGATTTCTTTAATGGTTTATAACGAGATCAGAACATTCCCATCGGAACCCACCGGACCGCTGACGATCTGTCCTGAGCTCAGGCGCACCCGCACGTTCTGCGCCACGGTGGCGTTATTCATCGCCTTGCCCTCGTTGGTGATGTTAAACCCGTCGCCGCTGGCCACCACCCTGACCGTCTGCCCGGCTTTGACCCGCCACGGCTGACGCATCATCATCTGCGTTACCGGCTGGCCGGGGACCAGGTCGCGCAGGGCAATCGCCTCAACGCCCTGCTGCAGATCCAGCAACGTTCGGGCGGGCAGGGTGTCCAGCCGGCCGCGCATCAGCCGCAGGTCGCCGGCGGTCAGCGGGGTGCCACGCTGGACCGCGCGGGCGGCGACCACATAGCTTCCGGTGACCTGCACCTGCACCTGAATGTAGCGCCGGTCACGGTCACAGTTGGCCGCCACGCTCATATTTCCCCACATCCGGCCGTTGCCGGGCAGCGAAAACTGTGGCTTTTCGCAGGAAGGCCACAGCTTCTCAGGCGTTTTGATCGCCACGTTAAGGGTATCGGCAGGGCTGCCGCTTTGCCCATAGCGGGCCTTAAAAAACTGATTCAGCTGGCTGCTGAGGTCGCCGGCGCTGGCCGTCGCCGCCAGCAGCGTCAGCAGAACGGTTACGATGCGTATCACTTTTTGCACAGGCAGCCCCCTTTTTAAGAATGACCTGATTCTACCCGTGACCCATTCCTGTCAAGGCGCAAATTAGCGACCATTTTTAGCGCTATTCAAACGATAGGCTTTCCGGCGGGCGATTATGCTGTCAACTCTGAATACTCAGTAAGCGGAGGACGCATGCTCGACAAACTGGACGCAGCCCTTCGGTTTAATACCGAAGCGTTAAACCTGCGTGCACAGCGGCAGGAGATCCTGGCATCCAATATCGCCAACGCAGACACCCCTGGCTATCAGGCGCGCGATATTGATTTCGCCAGCCAGTTGAAACAGGTGATGGCGAACGGGCGCGCGCCGGGATCCGGCCTGGCGCTGGCGGTGACGTCGGCACGCCATATTCCTGCGGAAACCAGCAATCCCCCTTCACTCGATCTGATGTACCGCGTACCGGACCAGCCTTCGCTGGATGGCAACACGGTGGATATGGATCGTGAACGTACACAATTCGCCGATAACAGCCTGAAGTACCAGACGGATCTGACGCTGATCAGCAGCCAGATCAAAGGCATGATGTCGGTACTACAGGGGCAATAACGCATGGCACTGTTAAACATTTTTGATATCGCCGGTTCGGCGATGGCGGCGCAGTCACAGCGTCTTAACGTCAGCGCCAGTAACCTGGCCAACGCCGACAGCGTCACCGGCCCGGACGGGCAGCCGTACGTGGCGAAACAGGTGGTCTTTCAGGTTAACGCGGCACCGGGTTCACCGACCGGCGGCGTACGCGTGGCCAGCGTGATTGACGATCCGTCACCGGCCAAACTGGTTTACGAGCCGGGTAATCCGATGGCCGATGAAAAAGGCTACGTGAAGATGCCTAATGTGGACGTGGTGGGTGAAACGGTAAATACCATGTCGGCCTCGCGCAGCTATCAGGCCAACGTTGAGGTGTTAAACACCGTGAAGCAGATGATGTTGAAAACCTTAACGATGGGCCAATAAGGAGTTAACCGATGGGCATTGCAGTAGGCGTTAATGAGTCGCTGAGTACCACGACGATCGGTTCGTCCTCTTCCAGCGACACCAGTGCAGCGGATCTTCAGAGTAACTTTCTGACCCTGCTGGTCACCCAGTTGAAAAACCAGGATCCGACCAATCCGATGGATAACGCCCAGCTGACCAGTCAGCTGGCGCAGATCAACACCCTGAGCGGGATCGAGAAGCTGAACACCACGCTGGGCTCTATCTCCGGGCAGATTACCAGCGGCCAGACGCTGCAGGCTTCCACCCTGATTGGCCACGGCGTGATGGTGGCCGGCTCGCAGGTGCTGGTCGGCAACAGCACCACCTCGCCGTTTGGCGTGGAGCTGAGCGAAGCAGCGACCGCGGCGAAAGCCACCATCACCAACGCCAGCGGTGAAGTGGTGCAGACCATCGACTTAGGGGCGATGAGCGCCGGCGTGCATACCTTCCAGTGGGACGGTAAAACCACCGCGGGCACCGTCGCCGCCGACGGCAAATATACCGTTACCATCGCCGCCAGCAACGGCAACGGCCAGCTGGTTACGCAGCCGCTTAACTATGCCTACGTCAGCGGCGTGACCAAGACGTCGACCGGCGCGGTTCTGGATCTCGGCACCCTGGGTACCACTACCCTGGAAAACGTGCGTCAGATTATTTAACAACCCTATTTTCGGAGCGACATCATGGCTTTTTCCCAGGCAGTCAGCGGCTTAAACGCGGCATCCAGCAACCTTGACGTGATCGGTAACAACATTTCCAACTCCGCCACCTCCGGCTTTAAGGCCAGCAGCGTGGCTTTTGCCGATATGTTTGCCGGCTCAAAAATCGGCCTCGGTACCCGCGTTGCTGCCGTGGTGCAGGACTTCGGTGATGGCTCGACCAACACCACCAACCGTGGTCTGGACGTGGCGATCAGCAACGGCGGTTTCTTCCGCATGGCCGACAGCGCCGGTGGCGTTTACTACAGCCGCAACGGCCAGTTCACGCTGGATGAGAACCGCAATATCGTTAACATGCAGGGGCAGTTCCTGACCGGCTACCCGTCGGCCGGCAACCCGCTGACCGTGCAGACCGGTGCAAATCCGGTAGCGCTGAGCGTGCCGACCACCGCGATGCCCGCCAGTGCCACCACCCGAGCCGCTCTGGTGGCTAACCTGAACTCCACCGATAAGAGCCCGGCCAACGCCACGTTCGATCCGGACGATTCGACCAGCTTTACCGCCCACACCCAGATGACCGTGTATGACTCACTGGGTAACGAGCACGCCGTTGACCTCTATTTTGGCAAGAACAGCGACAACAACTGGACCGCTAACGCGGTAGACACCACCACCGGTCAGGCGGCGGGCACCTTTACTATGACCTTCAACAGTAACGGTCAGCTGACTTCCCAGGCCACGCAGACCCTGTCGCTGGGCAGCCTGAACGGCTCTGCTCCGCAGACCTTCACCTTCAACCTGACCGGCAGCCAGCAGCAAAACGTCGCCAGCAACTTCGGTAGCCCGACTCAGGATGGCTACAAGCCGGGCGCGCTGACCAGCTATACCATTAACGATGACGGTACCATCGTCGGTACCTACGCCAACGAAAAAACCCAGGTGCTGGGCCAGGTGCTGCTGGCGAACTTTGCCAACGTTGAAGGCCTGAAGGCAGTCGGCGATAACCTGTGGTCCGAAACCGCCTCCTCCGGGCAGGCGCTGGTGGGTCTGGCCGGTACCGGTAACCTCGGTACGCTGACCGCTGGCGCACTGGAAGCCTCTAACGTCGATCTGGCGAAAGAGCTGACCAATATGATCGTCGCGCAGCGTAACTATCAGTCGAACGCGCAGACCATCAAAACTCAGGATCAGCTGCTTAACACCATGGTTAACCTGCGTTAATTCGCTTAACAGGATTGTCCTATGGATCACGCTATCTATACCGCGATGGGGGCTGCCAGCCAGACTCTCAATCAGCAGGCGGTTACCGCCAGTAACCTGGCAAACGCCTCAACGCCGGGGTTCCGCGCCCAGCTTAACGCCGCGCGCGCGGTACCGGTCGAAGGCCTGTCGCTACCGACGCGAACGCTGGTGACGGCGTCAACGCCCGGTGCCGATATGTCGCAGGGCCCGCTCGACTATACCGAGCGCGCGCTGGACGTGGCGGTGCAGCAGGACGGCTGGCTGGCGGTGCAGACCGCCGACGGCAGCGAAGCCTATACCCGCAACGGCGGCATGCAGATTACCCCGACCGGCCAGCTGGCGGTGCAGGGCAATCTGGTGATGGGTGACGGTGGTCCAATCGCGGTTCCGGACGGGGCGGAAATCACTATCGCCGCCGACGGTTCGATTACCGCGCTGAACCCGGGCGATGCGCCTAACGCCACGGTCCAGCTGGGACGTCTGAAGCTGGTACAGGCCACCGGCAGTGAAGTGGTGCGCGGTGATGATGGCCTGTTCCGCCTTAACGCGACCGCTCAGGCACAGCGCGGCGCGGTGCTGCAGGCCGATCCGGCGGTCAAAGTGATGCCGGGCGTGCTGGAAGGCAGCAACGTTAAGCCGACCGAAACCATGGTGGACCTGATTGCCAACGCCCGCCGCTTTGAGATGCAGATGAAAGTCATCTCCAGCGTCGATGAAAACGAACAACGCGCTAACCAGCTGCTGTCAATGAGCTGAGCAGAGGAATAACAGATGATCCGTTCTTTGTGGATTGCTAAAACCGGTCTGGACGCCCAGCAGACTAATATGGACGTCATCGCCAACAACCTGGCGAACGTCAGCACCAACGGCTTTAAACGCCAGCGTGCGGTATTTGAAGATCTGATGTATCAGACCATGCGTCAGCCAGGCGCGCAGTCTTCTGAGCAGACCACGCTGCCTTCAGGCCTGCAGATCGGTACCGGCGTGCGTCCGGTCGCGACCGAGCGCCTGCACAATCAGGGCAACCTGTCGCAGACCGAATCGTCGAAAGACGTGGCGATCAACGGCCAGGGCTTCTTCTCGGTGCAGATGCCGGACGGCACCATCGCTTACACCCGCGACGGCTCGTTCCAGACCGATCAGAACGGCCAGCTGGTGACCAACGGTGGTTTCCCGGTGCAGCCGGCGATCACCATCCCGGCCAACGCCCTGAGCATGACCGTCTCCCGCGACGGCGTGGTCAGCGTGACCCAGCAGGGGCAAACCAACCCGGTGCAGGTCGGTCAGCTGACGCTGAGCACCTTCATTAACAATGCCGGCCTGGAAAGCATGGGTGAGAACCTGTATCAGGAAACCCAGGCCTCCGGTGCGCCAACGGAAAGTAACCCGGGCAACAACGGTGCCGGGCTGCTCTATCAGGGCTACGTTGAGACCTCCAACGTTAACGTGGCGGAAGAGCTGGTCAGCATGATCCAGACCCAGCGCGCCTACGAAATTAACAGTAAGGCGATCAGCACCTCCGATCAGATGTTGCAGAAGCTGAACCAGGTCTAACCGGACGGGTTACTTAACACGTCCCAGGTGCCGGGTTCGCCCGGCCCGTAATTCTATCATCCGTAACAAAAGGTTTATTTCCATGGCGATGCCGATTTCACTGCCTGGACGTCTGATGGTCGCCGCGCTGCTGCTGACGCTGAGCGGGTGTGCCTTAGTGCCACGTAAGCCGCTGGTCGAAGGATCAACCACGGCGCAGCCGCTGCCGGCTTCTCCCCCGGTGGTCAACGGCTCAATTTTTCAGGGCGTGATGCCGATGAACTACGGCTACCAGCCGCTGTTCGAGGATCGCCGCCCGCGTAATATCGGCGACACGTTAACCATCACGCTGCAGGAAAACGTCAGCGCGAGTAAGAGTTCTACCGCCAATGCCGGTCGTAACGGCAGCAGCAGCTTTGGCCTGACCGCTACGCCAAGTTCGCTCAGCGGCCTGCTGGGTGGAGATAAGACCACCTTCGCCGGCGCCGGTAAAAATGATTTCGAAGGTAAGGGCGGCGCAACGGCCAATAACACCTTTACCGGTACCATTACCGTTACCGTTAACCAGGTGCTGCCGAACGGCAACCTGAACGTGATCGGTGAGAAACAGATTGAGATTAATCAGGGAACCGAATTTATTCGCTTCTCCGGCGTGGTCAATCCGCGCACCATCAGCGGCAGCAACAGCGTGGTCTCCACTCAGGTGGCCGACGCGCGCATTGAGTACGTCGGTAACGGCTACATCAATGAAGCGCAGACTATGGGCTGGCTGCAGCGGTTCTTCCTGAATATTTCACCGATGTAAGAGGTTGCCATGCGTTATGTATTGAGTCGATTTGCCCTGCTGCTGGTACTGACCGCGCTCAGTTTACCGACCCGGGCGGACCGTATACGCGATCTGACCACCGTCGGCGGCGTGCGTGATAACTCGCTGATTGGCTATGGCCTGGTGGTGGGGCTGGACGGCACCGGTGACCAGACCACCCAGACGCCGTTCACCACCCAGAGTATGAACAACATGCTGTCGCAGCTGGGCATCACCGTGCCGGCCGGCACCAATATGCAGCTGAAAAACGTGGCGGCGGTGATGGTCACCGGCAAACTGCCGGCCTTTGGCCGTCAGGGGCAGGTGATGGACGTGGTGGTCTCTTCAATGGGTAACGCCAAAAGCCTGCGCGGCGGTACGCTGCTGATGACCCCGCTGAAAGGGGTCGATAACCAGGTCTATGCGCTGGCGCAGGGGAATATCCTCGTGGGCGGCGCGGCGGCTTCGGCGGGCGGCAGCAGCGTGCAGGTCAACCAGGTTAACGGCGGCCGCATCACCGGCGGTGCCACCATTGAGCGTGAGTTGCCGAACAACTTCGGCACCAGTAACGTCATTAATCTGTTCCTGAATGCGGAAGATTTCAGCATGGCGCAGCGCATCAGCGATGCCATTAACAGCCGCGGCGGTTACGGTATGGCTCAGGCGGTGGACGGGCGCACCGTGCAGATCCGCACCACGGCCAACAATACCTCTCAGGTGCGCCTGCTGGCCGACATTCAGAACATTGACGTCTCGGTGCCGATTCAGGACGCGAAGGTGATCATCAACTCGCGTACCGGATCGGTGGTGATGAACCGCGAAGTGATGCTCAGCCAGTGCGCGATTGCGCAGGGTAACCTGTCGGTCACCGTTAACCAGACGCAGAACGTCAGCCAGCCGGATACGCCGTTTGGCGGCGGCCAGACGGTGGTGACGCCGCAGACGCAGATCGACATGCGCCAGTCCGGCGGCGCGCTGCAGAGCGTCAGCGCCAGCGCCAACCTGAACAGCGTGGTACGCGCGCTGAACGCGCTGGGCGCCACGCCGATCGACCTGATGTCGATTCTGCAATCGATGCAGTCGGCGGGCTGCCTGCACGCCAAACTGGAAATTATCTGATGGGTGACGCGCAGTCGATGACGGATGCGGCCTGGGACAGCCGCTCCTTAAACAACCTGAAGCGGCTGGCCGCCAGCGACCCGAAAACCCATGCCAAAGCGGTCGCGAAGCAGGTGGAAGGGATGTTCGTGCAGATGATGATGAAAAGCATGCGCGACGCGCTGCCGCAGGATGGCCTGATGAGCAGCGACCAGACCAGACTCTACACCTCGGTCTACGATCAGCAGATCAGCCAGCAGATTGCGGCGAGAGGGCTGGGGCTGGCGGACGTGATCGTTAAGCAGATGGCAACCCAGGCTCCGCCGGACGAGAAGGCCGGCACGGTGCCGATGCCGCTGGATAAAAGCTTTATCAACACGCTGCCGCCGCTGGAGATGGAACAAACCGTGCGCCGTGCGGTGCCGCGCCTGCCGACGCCAGGCACGCCCGACGGCCAGGCCTTTATCGCCCAGCTGGCGCAGCCGGCGCGCGAGGCCAGCGCACAGAGCGGGATCCCACATCACCTGATCCTTGCGCAGGCCGCGCTGGAGTCAGGCTGGGGGCAGCGGCAGATCCTCACCCGCGACGGCAAGCCGAGTTTTAACGTCTTCGGTATCAAGGCCGGCGGCAGCTGGCAGGGTAAGACCACCGATATTATGACCACCGAGTATGAGAACGGTGAGGCGAAGAAGGTTAACGCGAAGTTCCGCGTCTATGACTCCTATTCCGAGGCGCTGCAGGACTACGTCAATCTGCTGAGTAACAACCCACGCTACGCGGCGGTGACCAGCGCCTCTTCACCGGAGCAGGGCGCACGGGCGCTGCAGGCCGCCGGCTACGCTACCGATCCGAAATATGCCCAGAAGCTGATGGGCATGATTCAACAGTTTAAACAAGCCGGTGAGAAGGTGGTAAAAGCCTACGGCCAGGACCTGAGCAAGCTGTTCTGAATCCGCAACCTCAGCGGTGTCAGTCTGAAGAAACCGCTCAAGTTTGCCTGATTTTTACCGATAACTTCTGCAGGCCGGATTAGCGTTCTCCCGGCATCTTTTTCGTCATGGCTGGCATTGCCGCTGCCGGTAACCAAGGAACCGACATGTCTAACCTTATCAATACCGCGATGACCGGCTTAAGCGCCGCTCAGGCCGCGTTAAGCACCACCAGTAACAACATCAGTAACTACAGCGTGTCCGGATACTCCCGTCAGACCACCGTGCTGGCGCAGGGCAACAGTACGCTGCTCGGCGGCCAGTATTACGGCAACGGCGTCAAGGTGTCGGCCATTTCTCGTGAGTATGACCAGTTTATTACCACCCAGCTGCGTACCGCCAGCGCGCAGAACAGCGCGCTGACTACTCAGTACAGCCAGGTTTCCAATATCGACGATATGCTCTCCAGCACCAGTAACACGCTGTCGAGCAGCATCCAGAGCTTTTTCAGCTCGGTGCAGACGCTGGTCAGTAACGCCAGCGATCCCTCGTCGCGCCAGGCGGTGCTGGGTAAGGCCGAAGGGCTGGTTAACCAGTTTAAGGTGACCAACACCTATCTCAGCAATATGGACACCAGCCTGAATACCTCGATCTCGTCTACGGTGGATCAGGTCAACACCTACGCCAAGTCGATCGCGAATATTAATCAGCAGATCGCTAAGCTGACCAACACCAGCGCCGGCAGCGATCCCAACGATCTGCTGGACCAGCGTGACCGCCTGGTCAACGAACTGAACAACCTGGTGGGCGTGACCGTCAGCCAGCAGGATGGCACCAGCTACAATGTCTCTATCGGTAACGGCATCTCGCTGGTGAACGGCAGCAACTACTATCAGCTGGCTGCGGTACCTTCCAGCAGCGATCCGGGCCGCATCACCCTGGCCACGGTTAACAGCAAAACCGGCAACACCAGCGAGATCCCTGAGAACCAGTTCAACACCGGTTCGCTGGGCGGCCTGCTGGCGTTCCGCAGCGATCTTGACAGCACCCGCAACCAGGTGAGCCAGCTGGCGCTGGCGCTGGGCGACAGCTTCAACACCCAGCACAAGGCGGGCGTTGACAGCAACGGCGACGCCGGTGAAGACTTCTTCAACTTCGGTGGCACCAGCGTGCTGTCGAATACCAAAAACACCAGCACGACCGAAGTCACGGCGGCCATTGCCGACAGCAGTAAAGTGCAGGCGTCCAACTACACCGTGACCTACGGCGACAGCGGCTGGAAGGTGACGCGGCTCAGTGATAACGCCAGCATCACCGCCGCCAGCGGCACCGACGCCAGTGGCAACGCGACGCTGAGCTTTGACGGTTTAAAACTGACGGTTGACGGTACGCCTGCGGTAAAAGACAGCTTCACCGTGAAGCCGCTGGCCAACGTCATTACCAATATGAGCGTCAACATTACCGATGAAGCCAAACTGGCCGCGGCCAGCAGCGCTAACGGCGTCAGCAACAACGAAAACGCCCAGGCGCTGGTTGACCTGCAGACCAAAGGCGTGGTCAATGGTAAAAGCACCCTGACCCAGGCCTATGCCAGCATGGTGGCGGATGTGGGTAACAAAACCAGCACCCTGAAAACCACCAGCACCACCCAGACCAACGTGGTGACGCAGCTGAGCAACCAGCAGCAGTCCGTCTCCGGGGTTAACCTCGACGAGGAGTACGGTAATCTGACTCGCTATCAGCAGTACTATATGGCTAACGCGCAGGTGCTGCAGACGGCCTCCTCTATTTTCGATGCACTACTCAGCGCCGTTCGCTGATAGCGCCAGAAGGATTTAACCATGCGACTCAGTACCACAATGATTTATGACCAGCAGACGCGCGGCATCTCGACGGCTCAGCAGAGCTGGCTGGCGGCAGGCGATCGGCTCTCTACCGGCTTACGCGTTGTAAAACCGTCCGACGACCCGGTTGCTGCCTCGCAGGCGGTAGTGGTCTCCCAGGCGCAGGCGCAGCAGGATCAGTTTAAGACCGCGCGCGTCTTTGCCACTCAGGCGCAGTCGACGGAAGAAACCACCCTGACTCAGGTGACGTCAGTGATTCAAAGCGCGCAGACCACCATCGTAGCGGCGGCAACCGGTACGCTGTCTGATGATGACCGCGCCTCTTACGCCACCCAGCTGGAAGGACTGCGCGATCAGCTGCTGAGCCTGGCCAACAGCACCGACGGTAACGGACGCTATATCTTTGGCGGCTATAAGACGGATGCCCCGCCGTTCACCAGCGATGCCAGTGGTAACATTACCTATAACGGTGGCGATGTTGCCATTACGCAGAAAGTGGACGCCAGCCGTACAATGACCACCAGCCACACCGGCGATAAAGTCTTTATGTCGCTGACCAGCAACGCCAAAACCGAGCCGGACGGCTCTGCCGGTGAAAGCAATCTCTTCACCACGCTGAACACCGCGATTGCCTCACTGAAAGTTCCGTTGGAAGATGCTGATTCAGCCACGCGTACCGCGGCCAGCGACGCTATCGCTAAAACCAACCGTGGCCTGAGTAACTCACTGAATAACGTGCTGAGCGTGCGCTCTGAGAACGGTATTCAGCTCAAGGAGCTGGAAGACCTGGATGACCGTGCGGCGGATACTGCGCTGAATCTGAAAACCCAGATGAGCGGGCTGGTGGATGCGGATATCACCGAAGCTGCATCCAACTGGACCATGAAGCAGGCGGCGCTGCAGGCTTCTTATACGGTCTTCAGCCAGATGTCGAAGATGTCACTGTTTGCGATGAATGCGTGATCCCACTTTAACGGCTGAACGCCCCTGAATGCTGGGGGGATAATCTGAACCGCTGCCCGCACTGACCTGCTGGCGGCGGTTTTTTTATGCCTGCTGTTTATCCTGCAGCACCGCACCAGCCGGTACGACACCGAGCGCAACCGGAAGGGAGTGGCAGACTCAGGCAGAATTCTGCGGCAGGCGGTTAACCCCTTATTGCGCCGGAGGTGGCACCCTGAGGCGGGCGTTACACAAGGCCGCCGGTACAGGCCGCAGCCTGATGTTATGCAGGGCAGTGAGGGGGGGTATTTTGCGCAAAAAAAAGCCCCGGCCAGCTGGCCGGGGCTTTTGCATCAGCTAACCCGTCGCTTAAGGACGCGTTGCCGGTGCGGTCGCCTGATGAGTAGCGGCGTGGCCACCCGCAGCGCCTTTACCTTCAAAGTTGAAGTCCGGGCGTACCCAGTCGCTGTTGCGGGCCGGTTCTGGCTGGAAGTCCGGCGCAGGTGCTTTGGTCATCGGTGCGGTAGCGTGGTGCTTGTAGACGCCCTGCGCCGGTGCAGCGTTCAGCTCAGCGGCGGGCAGATCGCGCCCCGGGACCGCAGCATGCGGTTCGCTGACTGCCGGCTGTTCAGCCACGGCAGCCTGCTGCGCTTCAACGATCTCAGCAACCTGCTGTGCCGTCTCTTCACTGACGTCCGCGGCCTGCTGCTGCGCCAGTTCGCTGGCGACTGCCGCATCCGCTGTCACAGGCTCTGCAACCTGTTCAGCCGCTGCAGTCACCCGGGCATCATCAGCGGCAACCGCCTGAGCAATCACCTCTTCAGCCACGCTCTCTTTCGCCGGTGGGATCACCGAAGGTACCTGGTCGGCAGCAACGTCGATAGCCGCGGTGTCATCGGTATTCACCACGCTCACCGGGGCCTCTGCCTGCGGTTCAGCGATGTGCACCGGCTCAGCTTCTGGCTGTGGTTCGGCAGCCGCCGCAACCGGTGCCTGAGCTTCAACTTCGGCAGGTGCCGCAACCGGTGCCTGAGTTTCAGCTTCAACAGGTGCCGCAACCAGTGCCTGAGCTTCAACTTCGGCAGGTGCCGCAACCGGTGCCTGAGTTTCAGCTTCAACAGGTGCCGCAACCGGTGCCTGAGCTTCAACTTCGGCAGGTGCTTCAACCGGTGCCTGAGCTTCAACTTCGGCAGGTGCCGCAACCGGTGCCTGAGCTTCAACTTCGGCAGGTGCCGCAACCGGTGCCTGAGCTTCGGCTTCAACAGGTGCCGCAACCGGTGCCTGAGCTTCTGCTTCGGCAGGTGCCGCAACCGGTGCCTGAGCTTCTGCTTCGGCAGGTGCCGCAACCGGTGCCGGGGCTTCAGCCTGTTCTGGTGCAACTACTGCTGTTTCGGCTTCAGCCTGCTCAACGGCAGGGATCGCCGCGGTAGCAACGGTTTCAGCGACGGCAACGGCAGCAACATCATCAGCCGCGTCTTCCACGTCGGCGTGGCCATAGGCTGGTACGACGGACTGTTCATGCTGATGATCGCCATCGGTTACCTGAGCCACCGGGTAAGAAACCCACACTTTACCTGAGGCCATTTCCGGCGAAGCGCCAGCTGAAGCCAGCGGCATCGGTGACTGCGTCGGGTGATGCTCATCACGATAGCGACGACGGCGCTGACCGCTCACGCGCAGGTGGCGTGGTGAACGACGTGAACGGCGTGGCATGGTGTTGCCTTCGCGATCGTCGCTTTCTGCCGTTTCAGCAACCGGCGTTACGTCGGCAGGCTGGGCTGTCGGGGTTTCGTCAGCGGGTTCCGGCTGGAAGGCGCGGGCCGCAGTCTGCTCAGCGGTTTCGATACGCACTTTCTGGTTCAGCTGGCGCGGGTTACGGCGCGGCAGAACCTGGACGTTCTCTTCCTGATCGGCCTCATCCACCGCTACCGGAGCAACGAAGGTTTCTTCCTGCACCGGCTGCTGCGTTTCATCCTGACGACGGGGTTTACGCTCGGCACGCGGTTCACGACGCGGCGCCTCGACCTGCGCGACATCATCTTCAGTGCGCGCATCCGGCACCATACGTTCGCTGCGTGCGTCGGGCACCATGCGTTCGTTACGCGAATCCGAGCCGTTACGGCGGTTACGGCGGTCATCACGGCCTTCGCGTGGGGCGCGTTCAGGACGCTCGCTGCGCTCTTCGTTACGATCGTTGCTGCGTTCGTTCCGGTCGTTGTTGCGCTCGTTCCGGTCGTTATTGCGGTCGTTACGGTCGTTATTGCGTTCGTTCCGATCGTTGTTACGGTCGTTACGGTCGTTATTGCGGTTGTTACGCTCGCCGTTGCGGTCGTTACGTTCACCGTTGCGGTCGTTACGTTCACCGTTGCGGTCGTTACGTTCACCGTTGCGGTCGTTACGCTCGCCGTTGCGGTCGTTACGCTCGCCGTTGCGGTCATTACGCTCGCCGTTGCGGTCGTTACGGTCGCGGCGGGTGTTCTGACGACGGTTGTTGTTACGACGTTCACCACGTGGAGCCTGCGGCTCTGCAGGTTTCTGTTCAGCCGCAACTTCTTCAACGACAGCCGGTTTTTCCTCAGCGGCAAACAGCTTTTTCAGGCCGTTAACGAAGCGGCTAAACAGGCCAGGCTGCGCAGCAGCGGCCGGAGCCGTTGCAGCAGCGGCAACCTCTGCTTTAGTGCTCAGCGCTTCTTCTGCCGGTACTTCCTGTGGCAGCGGTGGGGCATCCGGCATCACGAAGGCGGCCAGTGCAGGCTGCTCAGGGCGTTTACGTTCGGCGTGCTCTTCTTCAGACGGCAGCGCCATTTCTGCTTCATGCAGTTTTGGCAGATGATAGCTCAGCGTCTGCGTCTCTTCACCGTTGCGCACGCGCAGTACGGAGAAGTGCGGGGTCTGCATCTGATCGTTTGGTACGATGATCGCGCGCACGCCGCCCTGGCGTTTCTCAATTGCGCTGACCGCTTCACGTTTTTCGTTCAGCAGGTACGATGCAATCTGCACCGGCACAATCGCGTGGACTTCTTTGGTGTTCTCCTTCAGCGCTTCTTCTTCAATCAGACGCAGAATAGAGAGTGACAGCGACTCGTTATCACGAATGGTGCCGGTACCGCTGCAGCGTGGGCAGACGTGATGGCTGGACTCACCCAGTGACGGACTGAGGCGCTGGCGTGACATCTCCAGCAGGCCAAAGCGGGAAATGTGGCTGATCTGGATGCGGGCACGGTCCTGACGGACGGCCTCACGCAGACGGTTTTCCACCGCACGCTGGTGGCGCACCGGGGTCATATCGATAAAGTCGATAACGATCAGGCCACCAAGGTCACGCAGACGCAGCTGACGTGCGATCTCGTCGGCGGCTTCCAGGTTGGTGTTGTACGCCGTCTCTTCGATATCGCCACCGCGGGTTGCGCGGGCGGAGTTGATGTCGATGGCGGTCAGCGCTTCGGTGCTGTCGATCACGATAGAACCGCCGGATGGCAGGCGAACTTCACGCTGGAATGCCGACTCGATCTGCGATTCGATCTGATAGTGGCTGAACAGCGGGATTTCACCGGTGTACAGCTTGATTTTGCTGCTGAAGTCCGGGCGGCCCAGCGCAGCGATATGCTGACGCGCCAGCTCCAGTACCTTCGGGTTGTCGATCAGGATCTCACCGATGTCCTGACGCAGATAGTCGCGGAAGGCGCGAACAATCACGTTGCTCTCCTGATGGATCAGGAAAGGAGCAGGGCGGCTGTCGGCGGCTTTCTTAATCGCATCCCAGTGCTTCAGGCGGAAGCTTAAGTCCCACTGCAGCGCTTCGGCAGATTTACCGACGCCTGCGGTGCGCACGATCAGGCCCATGCCATCCGGCAGCTGCAGGTCGGACAGGGCTTCTTTCAGATCGGTGCGGTCGTCACCTTCGATACGGCGTGAGATACCGCCAGCACGCGGGTTGTTGGGCATCAGCACCAGATAGCTGCCGGCGAGACTGATAAAGGTGGTCAGCGCAGCGCCTTTGTTGCCACGTTCTTCTTTATCAATCTGAACGATCACTTCCTGACCTTCACGCAGCACATCCTTAATATTCGGGCGGCCGTGTGCGGAGTAATTAGCAGGGAAGTATTCGCGGGAAATTTCTTTCAGAGGTAGGAAACCGTGCCGGTCAGCGCCGTAGTCTACAAAAGCGGCTTCAAGGCTGGGTTCAATGCGGGTGATCTTGCCTTTATAAATATTGGCTTTCTTCTGTTCGTGTCCAGGGCTTTCGATATCCAGATCGTACAGACGTTGTCCATCCACCAGGGCAACACGCAACTCTTCCTGCTGAGATGCGTTTATCAACATTCTTTTCATCGTAACTTACTCATTATTCTTACATTAGGGACAAAGCTGCGGGCAAAGTAACGCTGGACGCTATAAACCGATGGCCCCGTGTCTTATCGCAAAGCCGTCAACCTCCCGGATGTCGGCTGCTCAAGGGGCGCAAAATCTCGGTTGCCTGTTTTTCATATGGAAAAACAGCGCATTCAAGGGGGGGAACCGCCAGTAGAATACCAGGTGAACCAATCCCGTTGTGTGTCCAGGCTGCAACCCGCAGCCCGCTAAATGCCTGATGGTTCACTACGTCTTACGCCATTGCTGCGTGATATGAACTATCCGGCAAAATTTTGTTCACAAGCTTTCGCATAAAAAACGGAATCATTATTCCATTGCTACACTTGTGATCGCAAGGTGACTTTCTCCGCGATGAGAAGTTTCTCTCAGCTTTTAGAGCGAATTGCAGTGCTTTTCTGCAAATTGTCTAAAAACCGGTCACAACTTCCTGCGGCGACCGTCACTGCCAGTTAAGCACAGAAAAAGATGTGGCGCTATCACTGCTGGCTATTTAGAATCGCCAACCATGAAAACCAATACTCCAGCCGTACAGTATGTTGCCATTTCCGCTGATGAAGCGGGGCAGCGCATCGATAACTTTTTACGCACCCAGTTAAAAGGTGTGCCGAAAAGCATGATTTACCGCATCCTGCGCAAAGGCGAGGTGCGGGTGAACAAAAAACGCATTAAACCGGAATATAAGCTGGAGGCCGGCGACGAGGTGCGCATTCCGCCGGTTCGGGTGGCAGAACGTGAAGAGGAGGCGGTCTCGCCTAAGCTGGCCAAGGTCGCGGCGCTGACCGCAGCCATCCTCTATGAAGATGACCACATTCTGGTGCTGAATAAGCCGTCAGGCACCGCGGTACATGGCGGCAGCGGGCTCAGCTTTGGCGTGATTGAGGGCCTGCGGGCGCTGCGGCCGGAGGCGCGCTTCCTTGAACTGGTGCATCGTCTGGATCGTGATACCTCCGGCATTCTGCTGGTGGCGAAAAAACGTTCCGCACTGCGTTCGCTGCACGAACAGCTGCGGGAAAAGGGCATGCAGAAAGACTACCTGGCGCTGGTCAGCGGACAGTGGCCGTCGCACGTCAAATCGGTGCGCGCGCCGCTGTTGAAAAATATTCTGCAAAGCGGCGAGCGGATAGTGAAGGTCAGCGCCGAAGGGAAACCCTCGGAAACCCTGTTTAAAGTGGAAGAGCGCTACGACGTGGCAACGCTGGTTAAGGCCAGCCCGGTGACCGGGCGCACCCATCAGATCCGCGTCCACACCCTGCACGCCGGCCATCCGATCGCGTTTGACGATCGCTACGGTGAAGCCGGCTTCGATCAGCAACTGGGCGGCACCGGCCTCAAGCGTCTGTTCCTGCACGCGGCAGCGCTGAAATTCACGCATCCGGGCAGCGGCGAAGAGATGCGGGTCGAAGCACCGCTGGATGATGAGCTGAAACGCTGCCTCGCCGTGCTGCGCAATAAGAGCAAGGCGTAACGCAGACGCTGGCCCAGCCGTAATAGCCGAGCCAGCGCTTTTCAGAGCGCTGTGCTGTTACGCCAGCGGGTCGACACCGGCCTGACGCAACATCTCCGCCAGTGCGATCAGCGGCAGGCCGACCAGCGTGTTCGGATCGCGGCCGGATAAGCGCTCAAACAGCGTAATCCCCAACCCTTCACTCTTAAAGCTGCCCGCGCAGTTGAGCGGCTGCTCCAGCGCAACGTAGCGGGCTATTTGCGCGTCGCTCAGCGGGCGGAAATCGACGCTGAATGGCTCAACCCGGCTCTGCACGCTGCCGTCGCGGCTGTCGAACAGCGCCAGTCCGGTATAAAACACCACGCTGTTGCCGCTGGCGGCGCGCAGTTGTGCGCGGGCATTCTCCTCGGTGTGGGGCTTGCCGCAGATCGCGCCGTTAAGCACGCAAACCTGGTCTGAACCCACAATCAGGCTATCGGGGAAAGCTTCCTTCAGCGCACGGGCTTTAGCGATCGCCAGCCGGAGCACCAAATCCTCAGCAGACTCACCTGGATGAGGCGTTTCGTCAGTTGACGGGGCGGCGGTGGTAAACGGCAGCTGAAGCTTTGCCAGCAGGGCCTGACGATAGGGTGAAGTGGACGCTAACACCAGTTGTCGCATAATTTTTTCCAGAATCTATAGCGTAACAGTGGCAGGCATTTTAAACTATGCGCCGCACTGGATGCGAATCATGGGTGAAAGATGTCGTTTTACGGCCTTTTTCTTTGACTCTATGTCGTTACAAAGTTAATATGCGCGCCCTATGCAAAAGGTAAAATTACCCCTGTCTCTCGACTTAGTACGTACTGCTCAAAAACGCCTGGACTACCAGGGTGTTTACACCCCTGATCAGGTTGAGCGTATTGCCGAGTCAGTAGTCAGTGTGGACAGCGATGTAGTATGCGCGATGTCGTTCGCGATTGACCCACAGCGTCTGGCAGTACTGGAAGGTACCGCTGAAGTTTCCGTTACGCTGTGTTGCCAACGCTGCAACAAGACGTTTGCTCACGAGGTCCACGTATCGTACTGTTTCAGCCCGGTCGTCACCGACGAGCAGGCAGAAGCTCTACCGGAAGCGTACGAGCCGATCGACGTCAACGAGTTTGGCGAAACCGATCTGCTGGCAATGGTTGAAGATGAAATCATCCTCGCCCTGCCTGTCGTTCCGGTGCATGATTCTGAACACTGTGAAGTGTCCGAGGCGGACATGGTGTTTGGTCAACTGCCTGCAGAGGCGGAAAAACCGAATCCATTTGCCGTATTAGCCAGTTTAAAGCATAAGTAATAGGAGTAAGGTCCATGGCCGTACAACAGAATAAACCAACCCGTTCCAAGCGTGGCATGCGTCGTTCGCACGATGCTCTGACCACTGCAACTCTTTCCGTAGACAAAGTTTCAGGCGAAACTCATCTGCGTCACCACATCACTGCGGATGGTTACTACCGCGGTCGCAAGGTCATCACTAAGTAATTCCGCGGATTTAACGCGGTACTACTTTGACACGATTGACCCTGGCGATAGATGCCATGGGCGGGGATTTCGGTCCCTGCGTGACAGTGCCTGCGGCAATGCAGGCACTGGCGTCTAATCCGCATCTGCACCTCCTTCTGGTCGGCGACCCCGACGTCATCTCGTCATCCCTTGCAAAAACTGATTCTGCCCTGCGGGCACGTCTGCAAATTATTGCTGCCGAGTCGGTTATTGCCAGTGATGCCAGACCGGCTCAGGCGATCCGCGCCAGTCGCGGTTCGTCGATGCGCATCGCGCTGGAGCAGGTAAAAGAGGGGCACGCCGCGGCCTGCATTAGCGCCGGCAACACCGGCGCGCTGATGGGGCTGGCGAAACTGTTGCTCAGGCCGTTAGACGGCATTGAACGTCCGGCGTTGATGACGGTGTTGCCGCATCAGCAGCAGGGCCGCACGGTGGTACTCGATTTAGGGGCCAACGTGGAATCCGACAGTGCCATGCTGGTGCAGTTTGCCGTTATGGGGGCGGTGATGGCTGAAGAAGTCCTGTCAATCACCAATCCCAGAGTGGCCCTGCTCAATATTGGCCAGGAAGAGACTAAAGGGTTAGATTCGATTCGCGGCGCGGCGGCTATACTGCGGCAGTCGCCGACGATTAACTATATTGGATACCTCGAAGGCAACGATCTTCTTACCGGAAAGACCGACGTGCTGGTCTGCGATGGCTTTGTGGGCAACGTCACGTTGAAAACAATGGAAGGCGTGGTAAGAATGTTCCTTTCGCTGTTGAAATCACAGGGCGAAGGTAAAAAAAAGGCGTGGTGGTTGAGAATTATTGGACGCTGGCTACAGAAACGTCTGGCGAAGAAATTCGGCCACCTCAACCCCGACCAGTACAATGGCGCCTGTCTGTTAGGATTACGCGGCACGGTGATTAAGAGTCACGGTGCTGCCAATCAACGCGCGTTTACCGTGGCGATAGAACAGGCAGTGCAGGCGGTGCGGCGGCAAGTTCCCGAGCGGATTGCCGCCCGCCTTCAGGCTGTATTACCTAAGAGTGACTGAGCGTACATGTATACGAAGATTATCGGTACGGGCAGCTATCTGCCCGAGCAGGTGCGGACTAACGCCGATCTGGAAAAAATGGTGGAAACAACGGACGAGTGGATTGTCACCCGTACCGGGATCCGTGAGCGTCGTATTGCCGGCCCGGATGAAACCGTCGCCACCATGGGCTTCCACGCCGCCGAGCGCGCGCTGGAAATGGCCGGTGTGGATAAAAATGACGTTGGCCTGATCGTGGTGGCCACCACCTCATCCAGCCATGCGTTTCCGAGTTCAGCCTGCATGATCCAGCAGATGCTGGGAATTGATGATGCCGCCTCTTTTGACCTGGCAGCGGCCTGCGCGGGCTTTACCTACGCGCTGAGCGTGGCCGATCAGTACATTAAAAACGGCGCGGTGAAAAATGCGCTGGTGATCGGTGCCGACGTGCTGGCACGCATGCTCGATCCGAACGATCGCGGCACGATCATTCTGTTTGGCGACGGTGCGGGTGCGGTGGTGCTGGGTGCCAGCGAAGAGCAGGGCATTATCTCCACGCACCTGCACGCTGACGGCCGCTATGGTCAGCTGCTGACCCTGCCGAATCAGGATCGTGAACATCAGGATACGCCATCCTATGTCACCATGGCCGGTAATGAAGTGTTCAAGGTTGCCGTAACCGAACTGGCGCACATCGTCGATGAGACGCTGACGGCAAATAACCTTGACCGTTCTGCCGTCGACTGGCTGGTGCCGCACCAGGCTAACCTGCGCATTATCAGCGCCACCGCCCGCAAGCTGGGTATGGACATGGATAAAGTAGTGGTGACCCTCGATCGCCACGGCAATACCTCTGCCGCTTCCGTGCCAACGGCGCTGGATGAAGCGGTACGCGATGGCCGTATTCAGCGCGGTCAGCTGATTCTGCTGGAAGCCTTTGGTGGCGGGTTCACCTGGGGTTCCGCGCTGGTTCGCTTCTGATTAACAGGAAATGATGATGACGCAATTTGCAATGGTCTTCCCGGGACAGGGATCGCAGTCGGTCGGCATGCTGGCCGAACTGGCCGCTGAACATCCGCTGGTGGAACAGACTTTCGCCGAAGCTTCTGACGCGCTGGGCTACGATCTGTGGCAGCTGGTGCAGCAGGGTCCTGCTGAAGAACTGAACAAAACCTGGCAAACGCAGCCGGCTTTACTGGCTGCATCTGTTGCCATTTTCCGCGTTTGGCAGGAAAAAGGCGGAAAAGCGCCGTCAATGCTTGCAGGCCACAGCCTGGGTGAGTACAGTGCGCTGGTTTGTGCCGGGGTGATCGCGTTTGCTGATGCGATTAAGCTGGTAGAACTGCGCGGTAAACTGATGCAGGAAGCCGTTCCGGAAGGAACGGGTGCCATGCAGGCGATTATTGGCCTCGATAACGCGTCGATCGTCAAAGCCTGCGAAGAGTCTGCACAGGGGCAGGTGGTGTCACCGGTGAACTTTAACTCACCGGGTCAGGTGGTGATTGCCGGCAATAAAGAAGCCGTTGAGCGTGCCGGTGCCGCCTGTAAGGCTGCCGGCGCCAAACGTGCACTGCCGCTGCCGGTTAGCGTGCCGTCACACTGTGCGCTGATGAAACCCGCCGCCGACAAACTGGCGGAGGCGCTGCTGCAGCTGACCTTTAACGCGCCGCAGTTCCCGGTCGTCAACAACGTTGACGTACAGTGCGAAACCTCTGGCGAGGCGATTCGCAGCGCGCTGGTGCGTCAGCTGTACAGCCCGGTGCGCTGGACGGAGTGCGTAGAATTTATGGCCCGGCAGGGCGTGACGTCGCTGCTGGAAGCGGGTCCGGGCAAGGTGTTGACCGGTCTGACAAAACGTATTGTTGACACACTGACGGCGGCGGCGGTAAACGATCCGGCCAGCCTGTCTGCAGCGCTTGAGCAATAAACGAGGAATAACATGAATTTCGAAGGTAAAATTGCGCTGGTAACCGGCGCAAGTCGCGGCATTGGCCGTGCTATCGCGGAAACGCTGGTCGCTAAAGGTGCCAAAGTTGTCGGCACCGCCACCAGCCAGAGCGGCGCTGATGCCATCAGCGAGTATCTGGGTGACAACGGCAAAGGGCTGTTGCTCAACGTCACTGACGCGGCTTCGATTGACAGCGTCTTAGAAAATATTCGCAGCACATTTGGCGAAGTGGATATTTTAGTCAATAATGCAGGCATCACGCGTGACAATCTTCTGATGCGCATGAAAGATGATGAGTGGCAGGATATCCTGGACACCAATCTGACTTCCGTATTCCGTCTGTCAAAAGCGGTAATGCGTGCGATGATGAAGAAACGCGCGGGCCGGATTATTACCATTGGCTCCGTCGTTGGAACAATGGGTAATGCGGGCCAGGCAAACTACGCGGCAGCAAAAGCGGGTTTGATTGGCTTTAGCAAGTCACTGGCGCGTGAAATCGCGTCACGTGGCATTACCGTTAACGTTGTGGCACCTGGTTTCATTGAAACCGACATGACGCGTGCGTTGAGCGAAGATCAGCGTGCGGGCATTCTGGCGGAAGTGCCTGCGGGTCGCCTTGGCGATGCGCAGGAAATCGCCAATGCTGTAGCATTTTTAGCCTCTGACGAGGCGGCGTACATCACAGGTGAGACGCTGCACGTCAATGGCGGAATGTACATGGTTTAATAATCACGAAAATCATTTGCGTTATTTGCGGCAATGGCCGCAAAATAGCGTAAAATCGTGGTTGGAACAGCCGGGATTTAGTTGCATCTTTTTCAACATTTTATACACTACGAAAACCATCGCGAAAGCGAGTTTTGATAGGAAATTTAATAGTATGAGCACTATCGAAGAACGCGTTAAGAAAATCATTGGCGAGCAGCTGGGCGTTAAGCAGGAAGAAGTTGTGAACACTGCCTCTTTTGTTGAAGATCTGGGCGCTGATTCTCTTGATACCGTTGAGCTGGTAATGGCTCTGGAAGAAGAGTTCGATACCGAGATTCCGGACGAAGAAGCTGAGAAAATCACTACTGTTCAGGCTGCTATTGATTACATCAATGGTCACCAGGCATAAGTGAACATCTCCAGGCGGTCATTCGACCGCCTGAGTTTTATCTGAACATCCCACATCCTGTCCTTTTTTCCCTCCCTGGAGGACGAACGTGTCTAAGCGTCGTGTAGTTGTGACCGGTCTTGGCATGTTGTCTCCTGTCGGCAATACCGTAGAGTCCACCTGGAATGCTCTTGTTGCCGGTCAGAGTGGCATCAGCCCGATCGACCATTTTGATACCAGTGCCTATGCAACCCGTTTTGCCGGTCTGGTAAAGGATTTTAACTGTGACGATTTCATCTCGCGTAAAGATCAGCGCAAGATGGACGCCTTTATTCAATATGGCGTCGTTGCAGGCATTCAGGCCATGCAGGATTCCGGCCTGGTCATTACTGACGAGAACGCCGAACGTGTGGGTGCTGCTATTGGCTCCGGAATTGGCGGCCTGGGTCTGATTGAAGAGAATCACGCGTCACTGGTTAACGGTGGCCCGCGTAAAATCAGCCCGTTCTTTGTTCCCTCAACCATCGTTAATATGGTTGCCGGACACCTGACCATCATGTTTGGCATGAAAGGTCCCAGTATTTCTATCGCTACCGCCTGTACGTCTGGCGTGCATAACATCGGCCACGCTGCGCGTATTATCGCCTACAACGATGCCGATGTGATGCTGGCCGGCGGAGCGGAAAAAGCCAGTACGCCGCTTGGCGTGGGTGGCTTTGGCGCGGCGCGCGCACTGTCGACCAATAACGATAATCCGCAGGCGGCCAGCCGCCCGTGGGACAAAGATCGTGACGGCTTCGTGCTGGGTGACGGAGCGGGTCTGCTGGTACTGGAAGAGTACGAGCACGCCAAACAGCGCGGCGCGAAAATCTATGCCGAAATCGTCGGCTTTGGTATGAGCAGCGATGCCTACCATATGACCTCACCGCCTGAAAATGGCGCCGGTGCGGCACTGGCGATGGTCAACGCGCTGAAAGATGCGCAGCTGAAACCTGAACAGATCGGTTATATCAACGCGCACGGTACCTCAACCCCGGCCGGTGATAAAGCGGAAACGCAGGCGGTTAAGTCGGTGTTTGGTGAGTCAGCCAGCACGGTGCTGGTCAGCTCAACCAAGTCGATGACCGGCCACCTGTTAGGGGCGGCGGGCGCGGTAGAGTCGATTTTTACCATTCTGGCCCTGCGCGACCAGATCGTTCCGCCGACCATCAATCTGGACAATCCGGACGAAGGCTGTGACCTCGACTTTGTGCCGCACACCGCGCGTAAAGTTGAAAACATGGAATATGCCCTGTGCAACTCCTTTGGTTTCGGCGGCACTAACGGCTCGCTGATTTTCCGTAAGATTTGATGCTGAAGCAGTAACAACAGTGAGGCCCGCTTTCTAGCGGGCCTTTTTTTTAGCGCAGGCGCACCGGCCGCCCCCTCAGGCAGTTTCAGATGATTCTGTCGGCATTGGCAGGTAATCTGGCTGACATTCGGATAGCGGGAAGCAGGCATAATGTGGATTAACGGTATACGGCAGCAGACGATCGAGGCCAGCGATCGGGCGGTACAGTTTGGCGACGGCTGTTTCACCACCGCGCGCGTCAGGCAGGGGCAGGTAGAGTGGCTGGAGGCGCATCTGCAGCGGCTGCAGCAGGGCTGTGAACGGCTGCTGATCGCCGATGTCGACTGGGCGGCGCTGCGGTCTGAAATGATCGCCGCCAGCGCCACGCTGGCAGACGGCGTGCTGAAGGCAATCGTCACCCGCGGAAGCGGTGGCCGCGGCTACAGCGCCAGCGGCTGCGGCAGCCCGACGCGAATTATTTCGCTGGCCGCCTACCCGGCGCACTACGACGCTTTACGCCACAGCGGTGCCCGGCTGGCGCTCAGCCCGGTGCGGCTGGCGCAAAACCCGCTGCTGGCCGGTATTAAACACCTCAACCGGCTTGAGCAGGTGCTGATCCGCACACGGCTTGAACAGACGGGGGCCGACGAGGCACTGGTGCTTGACACTGATGCTATGCTGGTGGAATGCTGTGCGGCGAATTTATTCTGGCGCACCGGGGATCGGGTCTTTACCCCGGACTTAAGCGAATCAGGGGTCAACGGCATCCAGCGACAGCGGGTGATGCAGCAGATTGTCGCCCATGGCCTGTCACTCAGTGAGGTGCGCGTGGGAATTGATGCGCTGGCCGCTGCCGATGAGGTTTTCATCACCAATGCGCTGATGCCGGTGCTGCCTGTGCGTCAGGTCGAGTCATGGCACTATCCTTCGCGCCAGCTGTTTTCTCTGCTTTGCCCCCATTAGATAACGTGGAATTTTTATGACTACAACACGCAAAATCGTCGTCGGGGTGGTTGCGGCAGCACTGTTAGCCGCCGCATACGGTTACTGGCAGACGCGTCAGTTTGCCGATTCTCCCCTGACCATTAACCAGGAAACGATCTTTACCCTGCCCGCCGGCTCCGGCCGCGTGGTGCTGGAAGCCCAGCTGGAGTCAAAGCACATTATCAAACCCGGCCCGTGGTTTGGACTGTTGTTGAAGCTGGAGCCGGAGCTGGCGGAGTTCAAGGCCGGCACCTATCGCTTCGATGAAAAGATGACCGTGCGCCAGATGCTGGCGCTGCTGGCCTCCGGTCGCGAAGCGCAGTTCCCGCTGCGCTTTGTGGAAGGAACGCGCCTGCAGGAGTGGCTCAGTCAGCTGCGCAGCGCCCCCTATCTGAAACATCAGCTGGCAGACGACCAGCTGACGACCGTTGCCGCCGCGCTGCAGCTGCAGGGTGAAGAGCAGGGTGCCGAAGGCTGGTTCTATCCGGATACCTACCACTACACCGCCAATACCAGCGATGTCGCGCTGCTGAAACGCGCCCATCAGCGGATGGAAAAAGAGGTGGATGAGGCCTGGCAGGGACGGGAAGATAACCTGCCGTATAAATCGAAACTCGAGCTGCTGACCATGGCGTCGATCGTTGAGAAAGAGACGGCGGTCAGCGACGAGCGCGCTAAGGTGGCGTCGGTGTTTATTAACCGCCTGCGCACCGGCATGCGTCTGCAGACCGACCCCACGGTGATTTATGGCCTTGGCAGCGACTACAGCGGCACCCTTACGCGTAAGGATCTGGACACGCCCACGGCGTATAATACCTACACCATTAACGGCCTGCCGCCGGGGCCGATTGCCATGCCGGGCAGCGCCTCGCTGCAGGCTGCCGCCCATCCGCTGAAAACCAGCTATCTCTATTTTGTCGCTGACGGTAAGGGCGGGCACACCTTTACCACCAATCTGGCCAGCCACAATAAAGCCGTTCAGGTCTACCGGCTGGCGATGAAGGAAAAAAATGAACAGTAAATTTATCGTTATTGAGGGCCTGGAAGGGGCGGGTAAAACCACGGCACGGGATGCGGTGGTCGCTGAACTGCAGCGGCACGGAATTAACGATATTGTCTTTACCCGCGAGCCGGGCGGTACGCCTCTGGCGGAAAAGCTGCGCGAGCTGATCAAGCAGGGCATCGAGGGGGAGCGCGTCACCGACCAGGCAGAGCTGCTGATGCTCTATGCCGCCCGCGTACAGCTGGTCGAAAACGTGATTAAGCCGGCGCTGGCACGCGGTGCCTGGGTGGTTGGCGATCGTCACGATCTCTCATCGCAGGCTTACCAGGGCGGCGGCCGCGGCATGGACAGCGCGCTGATGCGCACGCTAAAGCAGGCGGTGCTGGGCGACTTTGCCCCCGATCTGACCCTGTACCTCGACGTGACGCCGGAAATTGGCCTGCAGCGGGCGCGGGCGCGTGGCGAGCTGGATCGGATCGAACAGGAGTCGCTGAACTTCTTTATCCGCACCCGTGACCGCTATCTGGCGCTGGCCGCCGCAGACCCACGCATCCTCACCATCGACGCCACCCGTCCGCTGGCGCAGGTCAGCCAGGATCTGCAGCAAACGCTGGCCGGCTGGTTACAGGACGTCCGATGAACTGGTATCCGTGGCTGAATCCGGCTTACCGACAGATCCTCGGCCTGCATCAGGCCGGGCGCGGGCACCATGCGCTGCTAATCCAGGCGCTGCCGGGCATGGGGGACGATGCGCTGGTATGGGGCATCGGTCGCTGGCTGATGTGCCGCCAGCCTGAAGGTCTGAAAAGCTGCGGTCACTGCCACGCCTGCCAGCTGATGCAGGCGGGTACCCACCCGGACTGGTACCGGCTGGAAGCTGAGAAAGGTAAAACCACGCTGGGCATCGACGCCGTCCGCAACGTGACAGAAAAACTCTACCATCATGCCCAGCAGGGTGGGGCCAAGGTGGTCTGGCTGCCGGATGCCGCCCAGCTGAGCGAGGCGGCGGCTAACGCCCTGCTGAAAACGCTGGAAGAGCCGCCGAAAAACACCTGGTTTATGCTCAGCTGCGAAGAGCCCGCGCGGCTGCTGGCCACGCTGCGCAGCCGCTGCCTGCTGTGGCATCTTCAGGTGCCGGACGAAGCGCAGAGCCTGAACTGGCTGCAGAAACAGTCGACGGCCAGCGCAGAGGAGCGCATGGCGGCGCTGCGGCTGGCGGCCGGGGCACCGGCCGCCGCGCTGGCGCTGCTGGAGCCAAAGGTGTGGCAGCAGCGTCAGGCGTTGTGTCAGGCGCTGCCTGCAGCGCTGCAGGGTGATATGCTGACGTTGCTGCCGGTGCTCAACCATGAGCAGGCGGCGCAGCGTATTGGCTGGCTCTGTTCGCTGCTGATTGACGCTGCCAAATGGCAGCACGGTGCCGGGGCGTACATCACTAACCCTGACCAGCAGGCGGCGGTCAACGGGCTGGCCAGCCTGCTGCCGGCGGCGGCGATCGATCGCAGCCTGCGTCACTGGATGGCCTGCCGCGATCGCCTGCTGCACGTGGTGGCGGTCAATCGCGAATTACTGCTTACCGACCAGCTGTTAGGCTGGGAAGAGACGATCAAACCGGCGGCTGCCGGTATCCACCTTTAAGAGTAGCGAACATGTTTTTAGTTGATTCTCACTGCCATCTGGATGGCCTGAACTACGAAACCCTGCACAAGGATGTGGCCGACGTGGCCGCCAAGGCGGCGGCGCGCGACGTAAAATTTATGCTGGCGGTAGCCACCACGCTGCCGGGCTATAAAGCGATGACCGCACTGATTGGCGATCGTCCCGACGTGGCTTACTCCTGCGGCGTGCACCCGTTGAATCAGGAAGAGGAGTACGACTTCGCCGAACTACGCGCGCTGGCCGCCGAACCACGGGTGGTGGCGATGGGCGAGACCGGGCTGGACTATTTCTATCAGAAAGAGACCAAAGCACGTCAGCAGGCTTCCTTTCGGGAGCATATTCGCGTGGGGTGCGATCTGAACAAACCGGTGATTGTCCACACGCGTGACGCGCGCGAAGACACGCTGGCTATTTTGAAGGAAGAGCAGGCCGATCGCTGCGGGGGCGTGCTCCACTGCTTTACTGAAGATCGGGAAACGGCGGAAAAACTGTTGGATATGGGTTTCTACATCTCTTTCTCCGGTATTGCCACCTTCCGCAATGCTGAGCAGATCCGCATCGCGGCGCGCTATGTGCCGCTGGACCGCATGCTGGTGGAGACGGATTCGCCGTATCTGGCCCCGGTGCCGCACCGTGGCAAAGAGAATCAGCCGGCCTGGACCCGAGATGTGGCGGAGTACATGGCGGTGGTGAAGGGCGTCAGCATTGAAGAGATGGCTCGCGCCACCACGGAAAACTTCTCGCGCCTGTTCCACGTGCCGATGTCGCGCCTGGGCGGTTGAATCCGCTGGCTGATTTGTTTTATGCCTCGTAATTAATAGCGAAAAGTCGTAAAGTGCAGCGCCGAAAATTGGCAGCTGCACTTTTTTTTAGCGCATAATTTAGCGGGTTTTGACGATTTTTCCTGGTTATCGGCGGGTGGGCAGCGCGAAACGTGATAGCCATCAAACAAATTTTTACCAATTTATTTTACTCTTCGTAATAAATACCGAGAGCGTTAAGACTCTCTGAAAAAAGCAAGGGATCCTCCCTCCTTTGCACCGCGTACCACGCGAACGAAAAGCACTCATACTCAGGAGCTTTACACTATGTTCAAAAATGCATTTGCGAACCTGCAAAAGGTCGGTAAATCGCTGATGTTACCCGTTTCGGTGCTGCCGATAGCGGGTATTCTGCTGGGCGTTGGTTCTGCCAACTTCAGCTGGTTACCGCTGGTCGTCTCACAGGTGATGGCGGAAGCCGGTGGTTCAGTCTTTGCCAATATGCCGCTGATTTTTGCCATCGGCGTGGCGCTGGGCTTCACGAATAACGATGGCGTTTCTGCCCTTGCGGCGGTGGTAGCTTACGGCATCATGGTGAAAACCATGGCCGTGGTCGCGCCGCTGGTGCTGCACCTGCCGGCGGAAGAGATCGCCAGCAAGCACCTGGCCGATACCGGCGTGCTCGGCGGGATTATCGCCGGCTCCATCGCCGCGTATATGTTTAACCGCTTCTACCGCATCAGGCTGCCAGAGTATCTTGGCTTCTTCGCCGGTAAGCGCTTTGTACCGATTATCTCCGGCCTGACGGCGATCTTCCTCGGCGTGGTGCTCTCCTTCATCTGGCCACCGATTGGTTCGGCTATCCAGACCTTCTCCCAGTGGGCGGCGTACCAGAACCCGGTGGTGGCGTTTGGCATCTACGGCGTGGTTGAGCGTTCTCTGGTGCCGTTTGGCCTGCACCATATCTGGAACGTGCCGTTCCAGATGCAGATCGGCGAATTCACCAACGCGGCAGGCCAGGTATTCCACGGCGATATCCCGCGTTATATGGCGGGTGACCCAACCGCAGGTAAACTGTCCGGCGGCTTCCTGTTCAAAATGTACGGCCTGCCTGCCGCAGCGATTGCCATCTGGCACTCCGCGAAGCCTGAAAACCGTGCCAAAGTGGGCGGTATCATGATCTCCGCCGCGCTGACCTCGTTCCTGACCGGTATCACCGAACCGATTGAATTTGCCTTTATGTTCGTTGCGCCGATCCTGTATGTGATCCACGCAATTCTGGCCGGTCTGGCGTTCCCAATCGCTATTCTGCTGGGCATGCGCGACGGTACCAGCTTCTCGCACGGCCTGATCGACTTCATCGTGCTGAGCGGTAACGGTAGCAAACTCTGGCTGTTCCCGATTGTCGGTATCATCTACGGCATCATCTACTACACTATCTTCCGTGTACTGATTGCCAAACTGGATCTGAAAACGCCGGGCCGTGAAGAGAGCTCCAGCGAGCAGACCAGCGCCTCGGCCAACGAAATGGCGGCCAACCTGGTTGCTGCATTCGGCGGTAAAGAGAACATCACTAACCTCGACGCCTGTATTACCCGTCTGCGCGTCAGCGTGGCGGACGTGGCGAAAGTCGATCAGGCAGGGCTGAAAAAGCTTGGTGCTGCCGGCGTAGTAGTGGCAGGTTCCGGCGTTCAGGCGATTTTCGGCACCAAGTCCGATAACCTGAAAACCGACATGGACGATTACATGCGTAACGCGTAAGCGCTAAGCATCAGTAAAATGAAAAGGGAGCGCAGGCTCCCTTTTTTACGTCTTAAGCAATAGTGTATGATCCTGTCCGCAGGTGAAGAAAAGAAAAACGGCGTTGAAAGTTGATAAAAAACGATTTTCTCGCTCATACTGCGATAATTGTACAGATGCTAAGGATATGCACCATGGCCGAAGAAACCATTTTCAGTAAAATCATCCGCCGCGAAATTCCGGCTGACATCGTCTATCAGGACGAACTGGTCACCGCCTTTCGCGATATCTCTCCGCAGGCACCCACCCATATTCTGGTGATCCCCAACCTGCTGATCCCAACGGCCAACGACGTGCAGGCGGCGCATGAGGCGGCGCTGGGTCGGATGATGACCGTGGCGGCGAAAATTGCCAAAGAAGAGGGCATTGCCGAAGACGGCTATCGTCTGATTATGAACTGCAATAAGCACGGCGGGCAGGAGGTGTACCACATCCACCTGCACCTGGTGGGCGGCCGCCCTCTCGGGCCGATGCTGGTCTCCTGACCCTGAACGGCTACGGAAGTCACCCGATGCGGATCATCATTATCAGCGCGCTGATGCTGCTGGCACTCAGCGGCTGTTCCAGCGACCGCACCGCAATCAACACCGCGCAAACGCTGGTGATGGAGTCGTCGGTGCTGTCGGCCGGCATCACCACCGATGAGCCGACGATCCGCGAGGTCAACGGCCAGCAGCGTGCCTCAACCACCCTGTTTAACCAGCAGGACAAACCGGTCAGCGTCAACTGGCGATTCTACTGGTACGATGAAAAAGGGCTGGAGATCCTGCCTTTTGAACGCCCACAAACCGTGGTCGTTCCTGCCAACGGCAAGGCCGAAGTGGCCTCGCAAAACGGCAACCTGTCGGCGGGCAAAGTTCGTCTCTACCTGTATCTGTGAGGAGTGATAGCGTGCAACATAAATTTAAGCTGGCGGGCGTACTGGCGCTGGCCCTGTTACTGACGGGCTGTATTACCGGTGAACAGCAGCAGGGGCAGCAGCCTGCGCCGGTGGAACCGGTACAGCCGCAGCCGCAACCTGAGCCACAACCGGTACCAGCACAGCCTGCGCCGGTAGAGAACGTGCCGCAACCGCCGAAGATGCAATCCATCAACTGGCAGGCCAGCGTTTCTCCGCTGGTGGCGCAGATGCTGAAGGCGGATGGCGTCACCGCCGGCAGCGTGCTGCTGGTCGACAGCGTGAAAAACAGCACTAACGGCAGCCTGCAGAGCGCTAAGGCGACCGCGGCGCTGCAGGGTGCGCTGGCCAATAACAGCCAGTTCACGCTGGTCAGCCCGCAGCAGCTGGGCGTGGCTAAGCAGACGCTGGGCCTGTCGGCGGAAGACAGCCTGGTCTCGCGCAGTAAAGCGATCGGTCTTGCCCGCTACGTTGGCGCACAGTATGTGCTGTACAGCAATGCCGAAGGCGACATCAAATCGCCGACGCTGCAGATGCAGCTGATGCTGGTGCAGACCGGTGAAATTATCTGGTCAGGCAGCGGTGCCGTTCAGCACTGATCCGGCACTCGGTCAGCTAATCAGGCAGCACTTTCCGGCGGCAGACATTGCCGCCGGATGCTTTACGGCGCAAAGCGGCCTGAGCGGTGGCAGCGTGCGCATCGCGCTGCCGGACGTTACGCTGCTGGCGCGACGGGCGGACGTTACCCCGCTGATGCCTGGCGTCTGCCGCCGTCGTGAGTACCGCATTTTACGCAAGCTGGCCGCCAGCGGTGTGGCACCGCAGGCGGTAGGGCGCAACCCGCACTGGCTGCTGCTGGGCTGGCAGGTGGGGCAGGTGCTGCACCCCGACGCGCTGAATGACTGGCTGGAGCCGCTGGCCGCCACCGTGGCGCGACTGCACCAGCAGCCGCCGTGCGGTTACCGCTTAACCCTGCTGCCGCTGTTGCAATGTTACTGGCAGCGCAGCCAGCCTGCACGGCGCACGCTGACGTGGCTGCGGGCGTTACGGCGGTTAGCGCGTCAGGGTGAGCCGCGTCCGCTGCGGCTGGCACCGCTGCATATGGATATCCACAGCGGCAATCTGATTAACGCCGGCGGCAGGCTCAGGCTGATCGACTGGGAATATGCCAGCGATGGCGATGTGGCGCTGGAACTGGCCGCAATCATTAGCGGTAACGGGCTGGATATCGGGCAGCAGCAGCGGCTGATTACGGCTTACGCCGGACAGCAGCAGCTGCAGCCTGACGCCCTGATCCAGCAGATTCACCGCTGGCTACCGTGGCTGACGCTGCTTGCCAGCTGCTGGTATGAACTGCGCTGGCAGCAGAGTGGCGAGACGAATTTTCTGGCGCTGGCCGAACAGGGCTGGCGGCAGGTTAAACACAATGTAGCCTGAATCATTCAGGTTGCCTGAAGCGAATGCCTGTGCGACCTGATGAATGACGGATATAGCCTGTAACAGCAGGATAAGAGGTGAACTGTGGGACCCGTAATGTTAGACGTGCACGGCTACGAACTGGATGCCGAAGAGCGCGAAATTTTACAGCATCCGCTGGTGGGCGGGCTTATTCTGTTCACCCGCAACTACCACGATCCGGCGCAGCTGGCCGAACTGGTACGGCAGATCCGCGCCGCCTCACGCCAGCGGCTGGTGATCGCGGTCGACCAGGAAGGCGGACGCGTGCAGCGCTTTCGCGACGGCTTTACCCGGCTGCCCGCGATGCAGGCGTTTGCCGCACTGAATGACGCGGCGGCGGGGGAACAGCTGGCGCAGCAGGCGGGCTGGCTGATGGCCGCCGAGATGATCGCCATGGATATCGACATCAGCTTTGCGCCGGTGCTGGACATTGGCCACGGCAGCGCGGCAATTGGCGAGCGCTCATTCCATCAGGACCCGGCGATCGCGCTGGCGATGGCGCGGCAGTTTATCCGCGGTATGCACGATGCCGGGATGAAGACCACCGGCAAACACTTCCCGGGGCACGGTGCGGTCAGCGCCGACTCGCACAAAGAGACGCCGCGCGATAACCGCAGCGAAGCGGAGATCCGCCAGCAGGATATGCCGATTTTCAAACAGCTGATTGCCGAAGGCGCGCTGGATGCGATCATGCCAGCGCACGTGATCTATACCGAGGTCGACCCTAACCCGGCCAGCGGCTCATCGCACTGGCTGCAGACGGTGCTGCGCAGTGAGCTGGGCTTTAACGGCGTGATCTTCTCTGACGATCTGTCGATGGAAGGGGCGGCGGTAATGGGTAACTATGCCCAGCGTGGGCAGGCGGCGCTGAACGCCGGCTGCGACATGATTCTGGTCTGCAACCACCGTGCAGGCGCGGTGAGCGTGCTGGATAATCTGCCGCCGACCCGCAGCGAACGGGTCAGCCAGCTGTACCACCGTGGTCATTTCAGCCGGCAGCAGCTTATCGACTCGCCGCGCTGGAAAGAGAGCCATAACGCGCTGGAAAAACTGCAGGATCGCTGGCTGACGCAGAAGGCGAATTCTGCCCGCTAATTCAAATCTCCACGTTGTTTTTTATATAAAAATTAACCCGCCAGCCGGCGGGTTAAATACCCCTGTTATTCGTAGTATTCCCGCTTTTATTAATAAAATTGACCAGGATCAATTTTCGTAGAACAGATGAATTCCCCCGTGTTATTCTGCCCTCAGCTCGCGAATTAACATCGCCAACCCTATGTTTGCTAAGGTTATTATTTAACTTTTAGTTAACGATTGGTTCACTTTTATGAGGGTCGTCAGACTGTATCTATGAAGAAAATTGTTATTATCGGCGGAGGCGCCGGAGGACTCGAACTGGCTACTCAGCTGGGCCACAAGCTGGGGCGCAAAAAGAAAGCGCAAATCACGCTGGTGGATCGTAACCAGACTCACCTGTGGAAACCGCTGCTGCATGAAGTGGCCACCGGATCGCTGGATGAAGGCATTGACGGACTGAGCTACCTGGCTCACGCCCACAAGCACGGCTTTGAGTTTCAGCTCGGTACCCTGACCACCCTGAACCGTGACGATAAGCGCGTGCACCTTGCGGAAATTCGCGATGAGAAGGGCGCTCTGCTGGTCGCCGAACGCGAACTGGAGTACGACACGCTGGTGATGGCGCTGGGCAGTACCTCTAATGATTTCGGTACGCCGGGCGTCAAGGATAACTGCATCTTCCTCGACAACCCGCATCAGGCGCGTCGTTTCCATAACGCCATGCTGAACCTGTTCCTTAAGTTCTCCGCCAGCAACGGTGCCACCGAAAAAGTGAACATCGCCATCGTCGGTGCCGGTGCCACCGGGGTGGAACTCTCTGCCGAGCTGCATAACGCGGTGAAAGAGCTGCACAGCTACGGCGTTAAGGGGCTGAACAGCGAAGCGCTGAACGTCACGCTGGTGGAAGCCGGCGAGCGTATTCTGCCGGCCTTACCGCCGCGCATCTCCGCCGCGGCTCATCAGGAGCTGAGCAAGCTGGGCGTGCGCGTTCTGACCCAGACCATGGTTACCAGTGCCGATGAGAAGGGCCTGAACACTAAGTCCGGCGAGTTTATTGACGCCGACCTGATGGTATGGGCCGCGGGTATCAAGGCACCGGACTTTATGAAAGAGATCGGCGGCCTCGAAACCAACCGCATCAACCAGCTGGTGGTGGAGCCGACGCTGCAGACCAGCCGCGACCCGAACATTTACGCGATCGGCGACTGCGCGTCCTGCGCGCTGCCGGCGGGGGGCTTCGTGCCGCCGCGTGCGCAGTCCGCTCACCAGATGGCGTCACGCGTGCTGGCAAATATCCTGGCAGAGATTAAAGGGCAGCCGCAGAAGCCCTACGTCTATAAAGACAACGGCTCGCTGGTTTCGCTCTCACGCTTCAGCACCGTGGGCAGCCTGATGGGCAACCTGATGCGCGGTTCGATGATGATCGAAGGCCGCATTGCACGTATCGTCTACATCTCGCTGTACCGCATGCACCAGATTGCCCTGCACGGCTACTTCAAAACCGGGCTGATGATGCTGGTGGGCAGCATTAACCGGGTGATCCGCCCGCGTCTGAAGCTGCACTAAGCCGCGCGGTAGTCCGCGTCTGAACCGGTCCTGCATCCTGTTCAGATCCTGAAAGGCCGGGAAGGGCGTCGCGAATGCGGCCCTGACCTGGCCTTTTTTTCTGCTGCAGGTGGGGGCATTACCGGTGCTCGGAACACTCCTAAAACCCCGTATCTTCGGTGCTTTCGCACGTTTTCTTCCCCTATTCTTATTGTCACATTCCCCGTCAGATTGCAAAATTCAGCTCATTACCCTGGTGCGTCGCGCACGCCGGGTAGGCCGTACCTGCCACGGATGTTGCAGCAGGCCAGTATGCGCGGTAACTGTCAGGAGGATTTCCTGTGAATAAATCAATGTTAGCGGGAATTGGAATCGGTGTGGCTGCCGCGCTGGGCGTAGCTGCCGTGGCCAGCATGAACGTGTTTGACCGTGGTCCGCAGTTTGCCCAGGTGCTCTCCGCCACGCCGATTAAACAGACGGTAAAAAACCCGCGTCAGGAGTGCCGTAACGTCACTCTGACCCACCGCCGCCCGGTGCAGGATGAAAACCGCATCGCCGGCTCGGTATTAGGTGCGGTAGCCGGTGGCGTGCTTGGCCACCAGTTCGGCGGCGGACGTGGGCGCGATGTTGCCACGGTCGCGGGTGCGCTGGCCGGCGGCTACGGCGGTAATCAGGTACAGGGAGCGCTGCAGGATCGTGACACCTACACCACTACCGAGCAGCGCTGCAAAACGGTCTATGACAAGCAGGATAAAATGCTGGGTTACGACGTCACCTATAAAATTGGCGACCAGCAGGGTAAAGTCCGCATGGATAACGACCCGGGTACCCGCATTCCGCTGGACAGCAACGGCCAGCTGATGCTGAATAATAAAGCCTGAGCCTGAGCCTGAGCCTGGGCCTGGGCCTGAAAAACGTTGACCGTTGACAGCCGCAAAGCTGTCGACAGTCAACGCGTTAATGATGGCACATCCGTATTACTTCCACTTCAGTCATGACGCCCAACTCAACCGCCTCAGTAAAATTCACGCTGCTGAGTGCCGTTAAACCCGTAATATAGCGGGCATAATTCTGCAACCCTGCAACCCTGCAACCCTGCAACCCTGCAACACTCAGACACTGCAGGACATCCCTGCGTAGCGATGGATTATTTCGCCACCAGCTGAAACTGCTTGCCTATCGCGCCGGCCATCGCCAGCAGCGCATCGAGGGTGAATTTTTCGGTTTTCTGATTCACCACGTCAGAGACGCGCGGGCGGGTAACGTGCATGATCTGCGCGGCCTGGTGCTGCTTAATATTGCCCGCTTTGATCCAGTCAGCGATCTCCGCCATCACCTGTTTTTTCATCGCCTGCAGGCGACGGATCTCCTCGTCAGAGTCGCGCAGCAGCGCTGCCGCCTGGGCATCATCAAACCCGAGGTCGCTAAAGATATTATCCTCCGCCCGGGTCAGATGGCGGCTGGCAGTGTCAATTTTATCGCTCATACTTTGCTCCTGGTCCTTTCCGCAATCACTTCGCGATAGCGGGTTTTGATGATAACAACATCTTCGTTACGCGTTTTCTGCGATTTTTTAATAAAGCTGTGCAGCACGTAAAGTCGTTCGGCAAACTTTGCCACATACACCACCCGGCCAGAGTGATGTTCGTCGTTCAACCGGATCTCCACCACTCCCGCCCCCCAGTCTGCAATCACTTTAAAGTCGGCGGGGTCTTCACCAAACTGAACCTTACGCAACTCCCTGCCTGCCAGCGCCCGCAGCGTCAGCGGCAGCTGTTTCAGATCGTCCAGTGAGCTGCCGCGCCAGTCGATCGTCTTCGGTCGCAGGTGTTGTTCCGTTGTGTGCGTCATTAAGCCTCCCTGAGTGTATAAGTTTTTGTACAACACGCAAGTGGGGCCAGCACGTTAAGTTCATTCGTGATGGCCGGCTCCGGCGGTTGACCGAGTACACAGGGTAAGCTCTGAACGGATGGCGGTCATCATCGTGGCGCAGGCACGTGTCAGATCCTGAAAGCGTTACGTAAAATTAGCGGGGAAGGGGCACGAAATGAGAATTCAGGCCCTGCCGCATAAGAATTATCGCGGCAGGGGCCTGGGTGAAAGAACCGGCTGCGTTGAAAGGCGCAGGCCCGGCGGAGGTCAGGCATCAGGTCAGACCGCGTGCTCCTGCAACTGCTGCATAAACGTCTGTACCCATTTAACGCGCAGCTTGCGCTCGTCGAGATCGCGCATAAACTTCAGGCGGGTCGGGCCGTCCAGCCGCCAGTGCTGCGGCTCCTTCTGCAGCAGGCCGATCAGCCACATCGGGTCAACCTTATTCTTCTCGGCGAATTCGATATAGCCGCCTTTCTCGCTGGCCTCCAGCTTGCGAATACCCAACGCTTTGGCGGCCAGCCGCAGCCCGGCGATATCCAGCAGATTGCGGGCGGCATCCGGCAGCAGGCCAAAACGGTCGATCAGCTCCACTTTCAGGTCGTCCAGCTCGCCGGCCTGCTGGGCGCTGGCAATACGCTTATAGAACGACAGGCGCGTGTTGACGTCAGGAATAAAATCATCCGGCAGCAGCGACGGCATCCGCAGCTCAATTTCGGTCTGGTTGCTGGTCAGATCTTCCAGCGATGGCTCGCGGCCCTCTTTCAGCGCATCGACCGCATTCTCCAGTAGCTCCATATACAGCGAGAAGCCGATGGTTTCCATCTGGCCGCTCTGGCCTTCGCCGAGCAGTTCGCCAGCGCCGCGGATCTCCAGATCGTGGGTGGCCAGCGCGAAACCGGCCCCCAGATCTTCCAGCGAAGCGATGGCCTCAAGGCGCTTATGCGCATCGGTGGTCATCGCTTTCGGGTGGGGCGTCAGCAGCCAGGCGTACGCCTGATGGTGCGAACGACCCACGCGACCGCGCAGCTGGTGCAGCTGTGCCAGGCCGAAGTGATCGGCGCGCTCGATGATAATGGTATTGGCGGTGGGGATATCGATGCCGGTCTCAATGATGGTGGTACACACCAGCACGTTAAAGCGCTGGTGGTGAAAATCGTTCATCACCCGTTCCAGCTCGCGTTCGCGCATCTGACCGTGGCCGATGGCCACCCGGGCCTCCGGCACCAGATCGCTGATGCGCTTCGCCGCTTTCTCGATATTTTCCACATCGTTGTACAGATAATAGACCTGGCCGCCGCGCAGCACTTCGCGCAGCAGCGCTTCGCGCACCACCAGCTCGTCGTACTCGCGGACGAAGGTTTTTACCGCCAGGCGGCGGGCCGGTGGCGTGGCGATAATCGACAGATCGCGCATGCCGCTCATCGCCATATTCAGGGTGCGCGGGATCGGGGTGGCGGTCAGCGTCAGAATATCGACGTCCGAGCGCATCGCCTTGATGCGCTCTTTATGGCGCACGCCAAATCGGTGCTCTTCATCGACGATCAGCAGCCCCAGGTCGCGCCATTTGATCTCGCTCTGCAGCAGTTTATGGGTGCCGATCAGAATATCGACCTTGCCTTCCCGCGCCTCTTCCAGCACCTGCGCCTGCTCCTTTGCGGTACGGAAGCGGGACAGCACCTCGATGCGCACCGGCCAGTTGGCAAAGCGATCGCGGAAGTTGTCGTAGTGCTGCTGCGCCAGCAGGGTGGTCGGTACCAGCACCGCCACCTGCTTGTGGTTCTCTACCGCCAGGAAGGCGGCACGCATCGCCACTTCCGTTTTACCAAAGCCGACGTCACCACATACCAGCCTGTCCATCGCCAGCGGCTGACACATATCGCTGAGCACGGCGTTAATCGCCTGCGCCTGGTCCGGGGTGGTTTCAAACGGGAAGCTTTCACAGAACAGCTGGTACTGCTGCTTATCATGCTTAAAGGCAAAGCCGGTCTTCGCCGCGCGCTGGGCATAAATATCCAGCAGTTCGGCGGCGACGTCGCGCACTTTCTCTGCTGCTTTTTGTCGGGCGCGTGACCAGGCGTCGCTGCCCAGCTTGTGCAGCGGGGCGCTCTCATCGGCACCACCGGCATAGCGGCTAATCAGGTGTAGCGAGGAGACCGGCACGTAGAGTTTGGCGTCGCCGGCGTAGGCCAGCATCAGGTATTCGGCCTTGATACCGCCGGTTTCCAGGGTGGTCAGGCCAATATAGCGCCCGACGCCGTGCTCCAGATGCACCACCGGCTGCCCCGGATGCAGCTCGGCGAGGTTGCGGATCAGTACGTCGGGGTTGATGGTACGGCGACTGTCCTGGCGACGACGGCTGACCCGCTCGCCCAGCAGGTCGCTCTCGCAGATCAGCGCACGGTGGCGCAGGCCGTCGATAAAGCCGTGCTCGCTGGCGCCGATCAGCAGGTAGTGACCCGGTTGGCGGGCATCATGCAGCGCGTCGATCGGCTGCGGTTTCAGCTTAATCCGCGCCAGCAGCTCCTGCAGCGTTTCGCGGCGGCCTTCACTCTCTACCGAGAACACCACCGGGCCGTCAAACTCTTCAAGGAAGCGGCGCAGCGCGTCCAGCGGCGCTTTCGCCTGGGCCTGCACCGCCAGGTCCGGCAGCGGCTGGTACTGCAGGTTACGGTTAGCGGCTTTATCGGGCAGCTGCTCCGTTGCCAGCTGTATCCGCGGCCACTGCTTCAGTTCGCCAAACAGCTCGTCCGCGCGCAGCCACAGTGAAGGGGGCGGCAGTAACGGGCGCATCGGGTCAACGCGGCGATTCTCATAGCGGGCATTGACGTCCTGCCAGAAACGTTCGCTGCTGGCCTCAAGGTCGCCGGTGCTGACCAGCAGAGTTGAGGCGGGCAGATAGCTGAACAACGTCGGCAGTGGGCCGTCAAAAAACAGCGGCTGCCAGTACTCGATACCGGCAGGCAGGGTGCCCTTGCTCACCTGCTGGTAGATGTGTTCCGGTTCGCGCCTGACGTCGAACCGCTCACGCCACTGGCTGCGAAACAGTTCGATCGCATTTTTATCGGTAGGGAACTCATGGGCCGGCAGCAGATTGATCGCCGTCACCTCTTCCAGCGTGCGCTGGCTGTCGGTGTCGAACAGGCGCAGGCTGTCAATTTCATCATCGAAAAAGTCGATGCGGTACGGGCGGTCGCTGCCCATCGGATAGAGGTCGAGCAGGGCTCCGCGGGTAGCGAATTCACCGTGGGCCATCACCTGATCGACGCTGCGGTAACCCGCCTGCTCCAGCTGGCTGCGCAGCGCGTCTCGCGACAGCTGCTGCCCTTTGCGCATCACCAGCGCATGGCCGTGCAGATAGCCGTGCGGGCAGACGCGCTGCATCAGCGTGTTCACCGGCAGGATCAGCAGGCCGCGGGTCATCGTTGGCAGCTGGTACAGCGTGGAAAGCCGCGAGGAGATAATCTCCTGGTGCGGGGAGAAGCTGTCGTAGGGCAGCGTCTCCCAGTCGGCCAGCGCGATCACCGGGCAGTCGGTAAACTGGCGTATCTCATCCTGCAGGCGCAGGGCATTTTGCATATCCGGCGCGATCAACATCACCGGACCGGCGTGGCGTTCAACAATTTCGGCACACTCTACGGCGCAGGCTGCACCGGTTAACTGCCCCAGTTGGCGCAGGTCGCCCGCCTTTGCCGGCAGGTCATAACGGTAATGTTCAGGCATAATCAGTTCGGCGTTCTCATATCTCAAAGGAGAGCGGGAACCCGGCGGCCGGCCTGCCAGTTGACGGCTCTGTTGCCGCAGGGCTTTCCCATTTCAGCCCGGCGAGTATAACTCTAAATGGTTGAAGTTGCAGTGGCCAGGCGGATTATCCTGGCGTTAAACGCGCGCGGTTGCGCACTCAGACGTCGCCGCTATTATCCTCCTCGACCGCCTGCTGGATGCGCTGCAAAATATCCGGGAATGCCGACTGGACACGGCTCCAGCTGGGGATAAAGGGTTTTTCATTAGGGCGCTCGATAAACGACTGACCGGCTTCCAGAATCGACTGGGTGAACATCTCCACCGCAGCCTCCTCAACGTGCTGATCAAATCTCAGGCCGTTCATCATCGCGTCATGGCTGTAAATTTCCATCACGTCCAGCGCGTAGCGGTAGTAGGTGGCTTTCAGCACGCGGAACGAATCGCTGGTGATGTTCACCCCCATGGTGGCCATTTTACGCAGCAGCGACTGTACGATATCGTTGCTCATGCGGCGCAGGCCGCCGCTGCCATCCTCTTCCGACAGCGGCTGGTGTTTATGATCGTAGTTGTCGGCGATCTCCACCTGGCAGCTCTGCCGGGTGGTGTAGTTGCGGTAAATCTCCGACAGGACGCCGATCTCCAGCCCCCAGTCGCCGGGAATTTTGATGCCGTTGAGCACCTGGGTGCGCATGGCAAACTCGCCGGAGAGCGGGTAACGAAAGCTGGCAAGATAGTCGAGGTACTCGGAGTGGCCGTAAACCTTCTGCAGCGCCCGCAGCAGCGGGCCGACCAGCAGGCGGCCCACGCGGCCGTTCAGCTTGCCGTCCGCCACCCGGGCGTAAAAGCCTTTGCAGAATTCGTACTCGAAATTTGGATTAGCCAGCGGATAGAGCAGACGCGCCAGCATGCCGCGCTCATAGGTGACGATATCGCAGTCGTGCAGCGCCACGCAGTGTGAGCGGTCAGAGGCGAGGGTGTAGCCGGTGCAGAACCAGACGTTGCGCCCTTTTCCGGGTTGCGAAGGCGACAGTCCCTCCTTATCCAGCTCGGCGTCCAGCGCTTTCAGCCGCGGCCCGTCGTTCCACAAAATGCGGTGACGCTGTGGCAGGCGGGAGAAGAACTCCCGCGCGTGCAGAAACTGGTCGCGGTCAGCGCGGTCCAGGCCGATCACAATCTCGGCCAGATAAGGCACTTTCGCCAGTTCGTCGACGATATTTCCCAGCGCCGGGCCTTCAAGTTCTGAAAACAGCGAAGGCAGGATCAGCCCCATCTTACGTTTGCGTGAAAAGCGTACCAGATCCTTTTCCAGCTCTTTAAGCGGGCGCTCAGTCAGATTGTGGAAATTGGTAATCACCCCGTTCTGGTAAAAATCGCTCATCGCATTCCCCTGTCAGACTCGTGAACACTCAGGTTTGAGTGATAAAAAAATCCAGCCCTTCGCTCCAGCCCTGCGGGCCGGCGTGCGCGGTGCGATACACCGCCGGATTTGCTGCGCGCTGCAGCAGCAGCGGGTTTTTACTGAAACCTTTAATCACCACGGCAAAATCGACGCTGTCCAGCATCGGGGCATCGTTAGGGCTGTCACCCAGGCCAATGGTCAGCGGGGCCGCAGCGCCAAACGGCGTCTCCTGCAGCAGCCAGCGCAGCGCGCTGCCCTTGTCCCAGCCCTGCGGCATCACGTGCCAGAAACGTCCTCCCTGCACCAGCGCCAGCCCTTCCTCCGCCAGACGTTGCCCGAATAGCGCGAAGCGCGCGTGGTCATCGCGCCAGATCAGGCTTTCTGACGCCTCGCGCATTTTAGCCAGCGCGGCGTCGCCCGGCGACAGGCCGGTCCAGTCGGCGATCTCTTTTTCGGTGACGTCAGAAAAACCGGTGAACTTAAACCCCTCACGCTGCCTGAGCCGCAGCAGGGTATGACACAGGCTGGCGTAATCCGGGCCGGGATGATGACGCAGCGGGCCGCCCGGCGCACCGTCCCACTGCACCAGCGCACCGTTCTCGCTGATAAACGGCGCGCTGCCAAGCCCCAGCGCCCGCTGCAGCGGCACAATCTCAGTGGCGGTTTTACTGGAGCAGATGACGATCGGGATCCGCGCTTCCTGCAGGCGGTCCAGCCAGGCCTGTGCAGGTTGCCAGCTGTAGGTGTGATGATCGAGCAGTGAGCCGTCGAGATCGGTGACGATCGTCAGTGGATCCTGCAGAGTCGGCATAGATACCCCCGGTTATCAAATCAGCAGGCAGCAGCAGTGCTGCGAAGGTGATGGCGAACGTGTTGCTGGTATTAAGGTAAACATAGCGCGGCAGCTCAGGCGCCGTTAGCAAGTATAGACGCTGTGACAGAAGGGGAATCGCGGGTAAAAAAAAGCCCGCGCTGCGCGGGCAAAATCCTTGTTACTTTTTAGGTTGACCGCACCTTTAGGGGTGATGCAGTGGGAACATTCTACGTTTTTCTGCGGACAGAAGTCTCATCACCAATTGTTAAGAAAACGAAAAAGTCAGCAATTACGCAGCTTTACCCGTCTTTACCGGCAGAACAGGCGATAGTGTCTATACTGGAACAGGTGCTGAGCACAGATAACACTGATAACGGAGAGAATATGGATTTTATTCGAATTGTGATTGCGATTCTTTTACCACCACTGGGCGTCTTTATGCAGGTCGGCTTTGCCGGTGCGTTCTGGCTTAACATCCTGTTGACGCTGTGCGGCTATATTCCGGGTATCGTGCATGCGGTGTGGATCATAGCGCGGCGATAATCTCGCTTATTCGTAAGAAAACCCACGTTAACGCGTGGGTTTTTTTATGGTCAGTAATAAAATCCAGGCAGAGAATTATCAGGTTAAGGGTTAGAAAGTCGTCAATAATTAGCCTTAAAACTATTTTTTTAAGCCGGTATCGTGGAAACACCACCGGGGTTTAAACTGAATTCAGTTCATCATCGTCGGAAACTATCAGATCATAATTATCTTTGTGCCGGAATAAATATCCGTGCCTGACGAGATCCGATCGTTTAAATGAAGCGATTGCGCAAAAAAAAACGGGCGCTCGTCTGCACGAGGCCCGTCAGGGTAATACTTTTTACTTATGACGTTCGTGAATCAGAACGTCTCCCAGTTATCCCCGTCAGCCAGCGCCGGCTTTGCCGTTACCGGCAGCGCTTTTTTACCGCTGACGCTGGCGGTGCGCAGCGGGGCAGCGGCGTAGGTGTTCAGCTTGAAGGTGGCAACCGCCTGGGTCAGGCGGGCCGCCTGTTCTTCCAGTGAGGCGGCGGCGGCAGAGGCTTCCTCCACCAGCGAGGCGTTCTGCTGGGTGACGTTGTCCATCTCGGTTACCGCCTGGCTGACCTGTTCAATGCCCCGGCTCTGCTCGTCTGAGGCGGCAGCGATCTCCGCCATAATATCGGTGACGCGGCGCACCGCGTCGACGATGCCGCTCATGGTATCGCCGGCGTGTGCCACTTCGCTGGAGCCTTTGCCGATCAGATCCACCGACTCGGCAATCAGGCCTTCAATCTCTTTTGCGGCACCGGCGCTGCGCTGCGCCAGGTTACGCACTTCGCTGGCCACTACCGCAAAACCACGGCCCTGCTCGCCGGCGCGCGCCGCTTCCACCGCGGCGTTCAGCGCCAGGATATTGGTCTGGAAGGCGATGCTGTTGATCACCGTGGTGATCTCAGCAATTTTCTTCGAGCTGGCGGAGATGTTGTTCATGGTGGTCACCACGCCGTTGACGATAGCCCCACCGTCGCGCGCGCGGCCGGAGGCTTCTGCCGCCAGCTGGCTGGCATGGTGCGCGTTCTCGGCGTTCTGTTTCACCGTCGAGGTCAGCTGCTCCATGCTGGCGGCCGTCTGCTCCAGCGCGGCAGCCTGCTGTTCGGTACGTGAGGAGAGATCGGTGTTACCCGCGGAGATCTCACCTGACCCCTGGTAGATCGCCACCGCACCTTCACGTACGGTACCCACGGTGGTGACCAGCGACTGCTGCATCAGCTGCAGATGGTGGCCCAGCGTGCCAATTTCACTGCGTCCCCACTGCTGCTGCGGTGCGGTCAGATCGCCGGCGGAAATCTGCTCAATGCGTTCCACCGCGTGGCGCATCGGTGCAATCACCACGCGCTTGAGGAAGATAAAGGTCGCCAGCGTCAGCAACAGCGCCAGTGCAAAGGCCGCAGCCATCATGATAAAGCCAAGGCGGGTTTGCGCGGCCGCTTCAGCATTCATGCTTTCGGCGCGCTCGGTGCGGATCTTCACCGCTTTGAGCAGCACGGCGTTATAGGCGTCATCAAATTTACGGGTGTAGTCGGTTTCCTGGGCAATCACCCCTTCAAAGCTGCCGTCGTTGGCGCTTTTCACCATCGGCAGCAGGCCCTTCTCAAGGTATTCACCGAAGCGGGTCTTCAGCTCGGCGTCCAGCGCGGTGTCGGCCGGCGTTTTCACCCGGCGCTGCTCGTAGCGGCTAAAGCTCTCGCGCGCCTGCTGGATGCGCTTTTCTGTGGTGTCGAGATTGGCCTTAAACTCCTCCATTTCTCCGATGCGCGCCGAAGCACCCGCGTGGATCACCGTCAGGCGTGCCGTACGCAGATTATTAGAGCTGTTCGACAATGCCATACGCACCTGGATCTCTTCGGTGACGTCATTAAGCGACTGATTACTATGGATAAGAAAGTAACTGGCGAGGCCGATACACAAGGCGAAAAGTAACAGAATGCCACCCAGAATGGTGGCAAACAGCGGGACCAGGCGGAGATGCTGCCAAAAACTAACGGTCTGCTGCGCGTCATTTTGTTGTAGTTTCATATCCTATGCTCTCTGATGGGGACGAAGATACGCTCCGGTCGTCCTGTTAACATCGGCATTGGAAAGGAAACGCTTAGCGGGGAAGTGGGAGGTGCTTCACAAAATTGACATTGAGTGCTGAAGCATTCAGACGGGACGTCTCCCGTCTGCGCCGGCGTTATCTCAGATTGACATAGATACCGCTGGTCACATTGTCTGCCAGCCGGACAACATGATAAATAACCTGCTTTTTGTGGGTTTTAATTTTGCGTTTTATATTTCCTTTGTGTGAGGAAACCGTTTTTGCTTTGATTTGCAGTTTGTCAGATATCTGAATCGTATCATGGCCTGACATCCACATTCTCAGCATGCAGGATTCCGTCCTGCTCAGCGTCAGCGGGTGAACGTCTGAACCCGACAGGTAGCGCGAGGCGTGGCCACAGCGCTGCTGGATGTAGGTGCTGAGCAGTTCGTCGAGGGTGCCGGGTTTGATCGACTTAGAGGTAATAATCAGGTTTTTTCGGACATATAAATACTCTTCAAAATGAATGTTCGAGATCGCCATAAATATAAAAAATAACGTATCCGGATGCTGCAGGATGATGTTTCTCAGTAACTGACTGGCATCGGCTTCGTGAATAAAAGAGTCTTCATTGATAAAAACCACGCCTGGCCTGTACTTTTTACAGTAACTTTGTAACTGACTGGTTTCCGTTACCGTAATAATGTTCTTTTTTCTCAGCCCTTTCCCGAGCAGGTAATCATTCAGTCCCAGCCGCGTATAGTTACATGAATCCATAATCATTGTTGGCATAATAGCGACCCTTAGAGAAATGAAGGCACGACCTGAGGGATATTCCTCAAAAGAGATGCAATTTCCGGACCTGTTATTGGGGTAAAACTCAGCCCCTCACAGGGCGCGGAACCTAAGTAAAATACTGGTGTTGGCGAAAAAATAACAATTTAAAACATCACGATAAGAGGCATCCCTGAGCAGGTATTTTCAGACATGTCTTAGCGTTGCCATGTTTAAAATACGCTAACTGCCGATTAATAAAAATATTTTTCACTGTTAATTTACACTTATCAGAATTTCCTTATGGAAAAGTGTAAAGCTTTGAACCTATTACTGACGTAATACATTTGAATGACTTAAGTTTCCGAAGGGTTAGTCTGACGTTTATCTAGCGTGCCGGCATTTCATTCAGCAACGTTGATAACAGGTCGAAGATCTCGCTAAACAGATGTTCGCAGAACGGCGCCAGCAGCGGCATCATCAGAATGATAAACACCATCCCCAGGGTTAGCGTGATGGGGAAGCCGATAGCAAATACCGAGAGCTGGGGGGCCACACGGTTGAGCAGGCCCAGAGAGAGGTTAAGCGTCAGCAGCAGGGTGATCAGCGGCAGCGCCAGCTTCAGACCGTTAAGGAAAATCAGGCCGGCCGCGTTGGTAAGCGCAAAAAAAGCATGACTGTTCAGGGGTTCACCGCCTACCGGCAGGGTGTGGAAACTGTCGGCAAGCAGCGAAATCAGCCACAGGTGGCCGTTAAAGGTCAGAAACAGCAGCATGGCCAGCATATCGAGAAAACGGGCCAGCACCGGCATATTCAGGCGGCTGCCGGGGTCAAAGAAGGTGGCGAAAGAGAGCCCCATCTGCAGGCCGATTACTTCACCGGCGGTACGCACGGCGGCAAACGCCAGCTGCAGCGTAAACCCGGTGGCTACGCCAATCAGGATCTGCTGGATCAGCAGCCAGAAACCGCCGACGGAGAACAGGGTGACGTTGGTCGGTGGTAAAGAGGGGATCAGCACCCAGGTGATCATCACGCCAAGGCCGAGTTTGACCTTGCGGCTGATCGACTTCTCGCTCAGCAGCGGGGCGGTCATGATCAGCGCCAGCACGCGCGCCAGCGGCCAGAAAAACTGACTGATCCAGAACAGAAGCTGGCTGCTGTCGAACTGAATCATCAGCCGATCATATAAGGCAAATTGCTGAACAGGGTGCGCATATAATCCAGCACCAGGCTCAGCATCCACGGCCCGGCGATCACAATAGTGGCGACCACGGCGAGGATTTTCGGGATAAATGACAGCGTCTGTTCATTGATCTGGGTAGCGGCCTGCAGCAGGCTGATAATCAGCCCGCTGAGCAGGGCGGCCAGCAGCAGCGGAGCGGCCAGCGCCAGCGCCACCTTCAGGGCGTCATGGCCAAGCTGCATTACCGATTCGGGTGTCATGCGTTGCTCCGGTTAGGAATAAAAACTCTGCGCCAGCGAACCCACCAGCAACTGCCAGCCGTCGACCAGCACAAACAGCATCAGCTTGAACGGTAGCGAGATGGTTGCGGGGGGCACCATCATCATCCCCAGCGCCATCAGCACGCTGGCCACCACCAGGTCGATAATCAGGAACGGAATAAATACGGTGAAGCCAATCTGGAACGCGGTTTTCAGCTCGCTGGTGACGTACGCGGGCACCAGAATCCGCATCGGTACCGCTTCCGGCCCGGCCAGCGGCGGCGTGTTGGCCAGCCGGGCGAACAGCGCCAGGTCAGCTTCACGCGTCTGGCGCAGCATAAATTCGCGCAGCGGCTGGGCGCCTTTATCCATCGCTTCCTGCATGCTGATTTTGTCTTCGCTGAACGGCAGATAGGCGTCGGAATAGATCCTGTCGAATACCGGGCCCATAATAAAGAAGGTCAGAAACAGCGCCAGGCCGAGCAGCACCTGGTTCGGCGGTGCCGATGGCGTACCGAGGGCGTTGCGCAGCAGGCCAAACACGATAATGATGCGGGTGAAGCTGGTCATCATCAGCAGGATCGCCGGCAGGAAGGTCAGCGAGGTGATAAACACCAGCGTCTGCACCGGCAGCGACCAGCTCTGGCCGCCCCCGGCGAGCGGTTTGCTGATAAGCCCCGGTAACTGGGCATAGACGTTGGGTGCCAGCATCAGCAGCGACAGCACCAGCAGCGGCAGTATGCGTTTCATTTTTGCTTTTGGCCTTTAAGAAGCGACTGGAGGAGCTGACGAAAATCGGCCGGCGCCTGTGGCGGTGTGGATGAGGTCGGTTCAGGGGCCGGGGGCAGGGTGTGCAGATGGGTAATCTGCTGGGCGGTAACGCCCAGCACCAGCCGGGCACCTTCGACATCCACCACCACCACGCGTTCGCGCTGCCCCAGCTGGCAGCTGGCGCTGACGTTCAGCGTTGCGCCCCGGCCACGTTTCGGTGTCAGGCCCACTCGCTTCGCCAGCCAGGCACAGGCAAGGATCAGCAGAATAATGGCGGCCAGCACGCCGCTGACCTGGGTAAGCACCGATGCGGAAGAGACCGCGGGCTGGCCGACCACCGGCTGTGACGGCTGGGTAGTGTTCACTTAGCGGCTCAGGCGGCGCATGCGTTCGGACGGGGTAATGATGTCGGTAATGCGCACGCCGTACTTATCGGCGACCACCACCACTTCCCCCTGGGCAATCAGATAGCCGTTGATCAGGATATCCAGCGGTTCACCCGCCAGGCCATCCAGCGCCACCACCGAGCCCTGCGTCAGGCGCAGCAGCTCCTTAATGGTCATCTTGGTGCGGCCCAGTTCCACGGTCAGTTTGACCGGAATGTCCATAATCAGGTCGATATCCTGCAGCGATCCGCTGACGTCACCGGCTTCCAGTGATTTGAAAATCCCCGCCGTTGAGGCAGAGGTGGTGCTCGCCTGCTCATTCATCGCATCAGCCCACAGGTCGTCCGCGGAGATGTCGTTGTCGGACGGCTTATTGATGTCACTCATGGGGCTGTTCCTCATTCATCGAGTTCAAAATCGGGTTAATCAGGTGTTCCACGCGCAGCGCATACTGCTTATTCAGCGTGCCGTACTGGCTGGTCAACACCGGTACGCCATCCACATGGGCGATAATGCGGTCCGGTTTTTCAATCGGCAGCACGTCGCCAGGTTTCAGCGCCAGCAGGCGGGAGATACGCATCGAAATGTCGGCGAAGTTAGCCACCAGCTCCAGTTCGGAGTGTTGCACCTGTTTCACCAGCGTATCGCGCCAGTTCTCATCTTCGCGCCGCGAGTTCTCCAGCGGCGGGTTGACCAGCGTTTCACGCAGCGGTTCGATCATGCTGAACGGGATGCAGATGGTGAACTCACCGGTCAGGTTACCCACCTCAACCTGGAACGGCGTGGTGACCACGATATCGTTCGGTGACGTGGTAATGTTGGTGAACTTGACCTGCATTTCGGAACGCACATACTCCACGTCCAGCGGATAGATCGGCTTCCAGGCATCGCTGTAGCCATCCAGCGCCAGCTTCAGCATGCGCTGAATCACGCGCTGTTCGGTATGGGTGAACTCGCGCCCCTCAACCTTAGTCGGGAAGCGGCCGTCGCCGCCGAACAGGTTATCTACCGCGATAAACACCAGACCAGGCGAAAACACCACCAGCGCCGTTCCGCGCAGCGGCTTAAGGTGGATCAGATTGAGGTTAGTCGGTACCGGCAGATTACGGGCAAACTCGTGGTAGGGCTGGATCTTGATCGCCCCCACGGTAATATCCGGACTGCGGCGCAGCAGATTAAACAGCGCCATACGATAAGAACGTGCAAAACGCTCGTTAATAATCTCCAGCGCCTGCAGGCGTTCACGCACCACGCGGCGCTGGGTATTGGGATCGTAAGGGCGAATGCCGTTATCGCTACCCTGACTAACCTGATCGTCTGCTGCGCTGTCGCTGTCGCCATTAAGCAGCGCGTCAATTTCTGCCTGAGAAAGAATGCTATCGCCCATAAATTTACATCACCGCAGTATGAAGGCCGTAAACAGTACGTCGGTCACGACCTGCTGGGGTTGTCCTTGCACCAGCGGAGGTGCCAGTACCTGTTTGATCTGTGTTACTAATTCCTGCTTACCCTGCTCATTGGCTAACGTAGCAGCGTTTTGACGCGATAACAGCAGCAGCAGTCGGCTGCGTACTTCCGGTAAATAATCATTCAGACGACGACGGGTATCTTCATCCGGCAAACGCAGGGTAAAGCCTACGTAGAGCACGCGATCCGGATCGTTGTCAGGATTGATCAAATTGACCGTAAAAGTGTCCAGAGCAAAAAACACCGGCGCCGGCGGTGGCTCCGGCTTAGCAGCCGCAGTGGCGTTAGCCGGAGAGTTCATCGAGCGCCAGACTGTATAGCCCGCCACGCTGCAAGCGACCAGAGTTACTACCAGCAACACCGGTATCAGGAGCTTACGTTTGCCGCTTTTGGCTTTAGCGTTATCAGTCATATTAGCTGTAACTTCCTGTGATTATTTTCGGGGGCGGTGCCACCTAATCCGCTAACCCACGGCGTTGCGGGCAAATTATCCCGCGTCCTGAGCCAAACAATAGGCTGAAAAGACGCGGATAATGCCGTCAGCTTACGCGTTTGTAGCCGTCAGGCGAAAATATCGACAGCGCTGGACCCTGCGGCGCGCGCCTGCAGGGCGGCAGGTACGGCAAGAGGCGTCACATCACTGCTATTTTCCGAAGCAAGACTAAACTGGCTTCCGCTGTTATTACGCTGCTGCTCCTGCTGCCCGGCGAAGGACTGGTTCTGCGGGAACGCATCGCTACTTACATTACTTTGACCCAGGTTGATGCCACTCTCAGCCAGGGCACTGCGCAGCTGTGGAAGCGCGGCTTCCAGCGCGGCACGTACCTGACTGTGGTTCGACACCAGACTCAACTGTGCCTGATCATTATCCAGCTTCAGGCTGATCTGGATACTGCCCAGGTCCTGCGGGTGCAGACGTAGTTCGGCGGTCTGCTGCCCGTTACGGCTGAACATCAGGATCTGCTGTCCCAGTGCCTGCTGCCACTCCGGGCTGCCGAGCTGAGAATTAAGCTGCGGCGTGGCCGGTGCGGTGACCAGCGAGCTACCCGCTGGCGTCAGCGGAGCGGTTGCGGCACTGATGGCATTTGTAGTTATCGTCGCATTAGTAGCAGAACTTGAATTTTCTTTATCGATATCTTTACCAATAGTGCTCATAACCTGCTGAAAAGCCGGGCCAGATGCCGATTCTGCCGCGTCTGTAGCCTGATTACCAGCATCGTTGTGGGCGCTCAGCAGGGGCTGGCCGCTGCTGCGTGGCGTGCCGCTGGTGGTGGTGCTGGTCAGCAGGCCGGCTGCGCGCCCGTTTCCGGCATCGGCTTCATCGGTGGCGAGGCCTTCACCTTTACCTGCGGTCTGCGTCGTGCGCGGCACCAGCGTACTGGCCGGCAGCATCGCCTGCAGGGCTTGCAGGGCCTGTAAATCCATGTCGCTGAGCGCGATCGCCGGTTTGAGCTGGCTGTCGCCGTCGCCGGTGGCGGCAGGCAGCGTGCCGCTGGTCTGCGGCTGCAGCAGCGCGTTCAGCGCATCCGGTTTGTCCAGCGCGGAGAGCAGATCGCTGAGACGTGACTTCGCCGCGCTCTTGTCAGAGGCGCTCTGTTCCGTGCTGACGTCAGGCAGGGTAGGTTTACCGGTGCCGCTCTGCTGTGCGAGTGAGAGCAGACGGTTGCCCAGCAGGGTCAAAAATTCTGGCTGCGCGCCGTCGCCAGCGGTGGCGGCATCGGTGGATGCGTTGGTATCCGTCGCGAAGGTGCCGGAACGGCTGCTGGTGATCGGCGTGGCTGTCGCTGTCGTCGTGGACGTAGTAACCGGTGTTGGCAAAGGGATCATTCGCCTTTCCTCAATAGTGCCCGTTGGGCAAATTCATCCATCCGTTTCTGATCGAGACGGTTTTCTTGTAATAACGCGTTAGCGGCCGCGCGGGCCTGCAGCGTCTCATAGGCATGCAGCCGCTGCTGTTTATCGCGCCACAGGTTAAGTGCACCTTCAACCCGTTGATTCCACTGCGTCAGCTGCTGGCGATGCTGCTGAATGGCCTTCTCCAGCGTCTCAATAAACTGGTGATAGTTGTACCAGCGGGTGCTGGCAATCCCCTGAGTCATGGTGTTATTGAGATTACTGCGGTACTCATCCTGATAGTTGAGCAGCATGTTCAGCTGCTCATCTGCCTGTTTCTGTGCGCGCCGCATATCGCCTAACTGGATAGCGGCTTTCTCGACATCTTTCAGCGCCAGGTCGCGCAGGGTGTCAATTGCTGAGGCCTGTTTAGCCATAAACCCTCCGGCGGCGAGCTACCCTGTGCTCAGGGCGCTAGCCGAAAATCGCCTGCAGATGCAGGCAGGCATCATCGAAACTGCTGCGCTCAAACATCCCCTGCTGCAGGAAGGCCTCCAGTTCAGGGTAAAGTCTGATCGCTTTGTCGAGCGTCGGGTCGGTGCCGGCGGCGTAAGCACCGACGCTGACCAGATCGCGGTTACGCTGGAAGCTGGACAGCAGCTGTTTAAACTGGCGCACCCGCGCGTAATGGGTGTCGTCGATCAGGTGCGCCATCACGCGGCTGATCGAGGCTTCAATATCAATGGCCGGATAGTGGCCGGATTCGGCTAAGCGGCGGGATAGCACGATATGGCCATCCAGAATCGCACGCGCCGAATCGGCGATCGGGTCCTGCTGGTCATCGCCTTCGGTTAACACGGTGTAGAAGGCGGTGATTGAACCGCCGCCGTCAATGCCGTTACCGGCGCGTTCCACCAGCGCCGGCAGTTTGGCAAACACGGAAGGCGGGTAGCCTTTGGTTGCCGGTGGCTCACCGATTGCCAGCGCGATTTCGCGCTGTGCCATGGCGTAGCGGGTCAGCGAGTCCATAATCAGCAGCACGTGCTGGCCGCGATCGCGAAAATCTTCCGCAATCCGCGTGGCGTAAGAGGCACCCTGCATGCGCAGCAGCGGGGAAACGTCCGCCGGCGCGGCGATCACCACCGAGCGCGCGCGGCCCTCGATGCCGAGAATATTTTCAATAAAGTCTTTTACTTCGCGGCCGCGCTCGCCGATTAAGCCCACCACGATCACGTCGGCTTTGGTGTAGCGCGCCATCATCCCCAGCAGCACGCTTTTGCCGACGCCGGAGCCGGCAAACAGCCCCATACGCTGGCCGCGGCCGACGGTGAGCAGGGCGTTGATCGCCCGCACGCCGGTATCCAGTACGTCGGTGATCGGCGTGCGCTGCAGCGGGTTAAACGGCGGCGTGGCCAGCGCGGCACGGTAGCCGGTTTCCGGTGCGGGCAGGCCGTCCAGCGGGCGACCGCTGCCGTCCAGCACCCGGCCAAGCAGCTCCGGCCCGAGCATCATCTGCTTGCCGTTATGACTGCCGTCGCCGCTGACGCGGGCGTAAACGCGCGCGCCGGGCAGAATGCCTTCCACCTCTTCCAGCGGCATCATCAGCAGGCGCTGGCCGTTAAAGCCGACAACTTCGCTCTCCACCTCGCTGATGCCCTGGCCATCGTGACGTTCAATAACGCAGGTGGCCCCGAGCGGCAGCTGCAGGCCGGTTGCTTCCAGCACCAGGCCGGTAGCACGGGTCAGGCGGCCGTAACGACGCACCTCCGGCACCGACGCCATGCGCTTTTCAAAATTATCCAGCGTGCCGAGCCAGCGTGACAGTCGCGTGGTCATTACAGCTCTCCCGGCGCGGCCAGGCGGCACAGCTCATGCCAGCGGGTGGCAACGCTGGCGTCGAGATCGCCATCTTCCGCGCTGACCTTGCAGCCGCCGGGATGAATGCCCGGATCGGCCAGCAGCCGCCAGTCGTGCAGATTCAGGGTCGCCCCAAGGCTCTGCTCGATGCGCGGCAGGTCTTCCGGGCTGACCCGCAGCGTCGGCTTGCCGCTGAACATCGGCTCCTGCTGCAGCATGGTCTGGATCTGCCGCAGCAGGGCGGTACCGTCCACCTGCGGTGCCTGGCCAATCACCTGGCGCGCCGCTTCCAGCGCCAGCTGCATCAGCCGGGCGGCGATCACGCTGTCCAGCGCTTCCAGAGTATGGTGAAACTCTGATACCAGCTGCTGCATCCGCGCCTGCAGCGGGGCCTGCTGCTGCTGTGCCTCGCTGAGGCCCTGCTGCATGCCGCTGTCATAACCGGCCTTTTGCCCCTCGGCAAAGCCGCGCTGCTGGCCTTCCGCGTAGCCCTGGGCACGTGCGTCTTCCCGCTCGCGCGTCAGCCATTGCTCATGTTCGAGCTGCTGCTGGTCAACGGCGGGGGCTTCTTCGCCGAACTCCGGCAGCAGCGGGTCATCACTCAGCGTCAGCGGTGGAATAGCCGGCCGCTCGCGCGCCATCAGATCGTCCGGTACCCAGCGCTGCCAGGGCAGGGAAGCGTTATCAGACATAGGTCTCTTCGCCTCCGCCAATCACCATCTCGCCGCTTTCGGCCAGACGACGTACGATCAGCAGAATCGCTTTCTGCTCGCCCTCGACGGCAGACATACGCATCGGGCCGCGGTTGGCCAGGTCGTCGCGCAGGATATCGGCCGCACGCTGCGACATATTGCGCAGGAACTTCTCGCGCAGCGGCTGTTCGGAGCCTTTCAGTGCCACCAGCAGCGATTCGGATTCCACTTCCTGCAGCAGGCGCTGAATGCTGCGATCGTCGACCTCGATAAGGTTTTCGAACAGGAACATCTCGTCGACGATTTTCTGTGCCAGCTCGCCGTCGAATTCGCGTACCGCGTCGATAACCGCCTCTTCCTGCTGAGACTTCATCAGGTTGATAATCTCGGCCGCCGTGCGCACGCCGCCCATCTTCGCCCGCTTGAGGTTCTGACCGTCCAGCAGGCCGTTGAGCACTTCGGTCAGCTCGGCCAGCGCCACCGGCTGTACGCCGCCAAAGGTAGCGATACGCAGCATCACATCGTGGCGTAAACGTTCGTCGAACTGTGCCAGGATATCGGCCGCCTGGCCACGTTTGAGGTGCACCATAATGGTGGCAATGATCTGCGGGTGTTCGTCGCGGATCAGATCTGCAGCCGCCTGCGGCTCCATAAAGTTGAGCGTTTCCATCCCGGTGGCGGTGCCGCGGGTTTCCAGAATATCTTCCAGCAGGCTGGAGGCGCGCTCTTCGCCGAGCGCCTTCACCAGCACGCTGCGCAGGTAGTCATTGGAGTTGATGCTCAGCGCCGCGAATTGTTCGGCGTCGATCTCAAACTCGCGCAGCACGTCGGTCAGCTGCTTGTGCGAGACCTGGCGCATGCTGGCAATCGCCGAGCTCAGATGCTGGACTTCGCGGGTGTCGAGGTGCTTGAACACCTCGGCCGCGCGGTCTTCACCGACCGTCATCATCAGAATGGCGCTTTTTTCAGTTCCGGTGAGACTCATAGCTCGTCCTTCATCCACTGGCGAATAACCAGAGCCACCACCCGTGGGTCATTTTCTGACATCTCACGGATACGCTGGCTCATCACCTCAGCGCTTACGCGGTGCTGAGATTTACGTTCCTGATCGAGCTCATCTTTCGACAGCTTGACCGACACACCTTCATCATCATTACCGCGTGACGTTGCTGCCACTGCGGCCGCTTCGGCGATCGCCTTATCCTGCGCGGCTTTACGCAGCAGCTGTGGGCGAACCAGTTTGCGGTAGAGGATCCAGGCGACAATCAGCACCAGCAGCCAGCGTCCGGCTTCCAGCATCTGATCGATAAAGCGCTGCTGCTTCCAGAACGGCAGGGCATCGCCCAGGTCATCGCTGGCGGTAAACTGCGAATTAACCACGTTCAGGCTGTCGCCGCGCTGGCTGGAGAACCCCATCGCTTCGCGGGTCAAATCTTCAATCTGCTTCAGCTGCGCTTCGTTCAGCGCCACCGGCTTACCGGCAGCATCGCTGCGGTAGTTCACGACGACCGCTACCGACAGCCGCTGCACTTCACCGACGTTCATTTTGGTGTGCAGAATGGTGCGGTTGACTTCGTAGTTGGTGGTGTCGTCGTTACGGGTATTGGAGGGCACGGTGCTGGCCGCCGTGCTGGTGGCCGCGTTAGCCGTCGCGTTGTTCGCGGTCGGGTTAGCCCCGGCGGCGTTAGCGTTCGGGGTGGTAATTGGCCCGGAATTGGCCGGCGCTGGCTGGTTGGAGAGGGCGCCTGGCACGCCGCCAGGATACTGCCCGCCCAACTGCTGACTGTTGCTGCTCTGACGCGAACGAACGGCCTGCTGGTCCGGGCTGCTGTTCGGCTTGTACTGCTCATCGGTCTGTTCACGCTTGTTGAAGTCGACCTGCGCGGTTACCTGCGCGTGCACGTTGCCGTTGCCGACAATCGGGCCGAGGATCGCTTCGATGCGCTGCTGATAACGGCTCTCAACGTCGCTGGTGTATTTCAGCTGGGTATCATTCAGATCGCGTCCGCTGGTATCCGACTGGGTCAGCAGGCGTCCACCCTGATCGACTACGGTGACGTTGCCCGGCGGCATGCCGGCTACGCTGCTGGAGACCATATGCACCACGGCATTGATCTGACCTTCATCCAGCGCGCGGCCCGCCTGCAGCGCCAGCGTTACCGACGCGGACGGGGCCTTCTGCTCGCGCACGAACAGCGACGGTTTTGGCATCGCCAGGTGGACGCGCGCGCCTTTCACCGGGCCGAGGGTTTCAATGGTTCGCGCCAGTTCGCCTTCCAGCGCGCGCTGGTAGTTAACCTGTTCGCTGAACTGGCTGATGCCGAACTTCTCTTTATCCAGCAGCTCAAAGCCAACGGAGCCGCCTTTTGGCAGCCCCTGGGACGCCAGACGCAGGCGCAGCTCATGCACTTTATCGGCCGGCACCATCAGTGCCCCGCCCTTATCATCAAACTGATAGGGGATGTTCATCTGGGTCAGCTGGGTGACGATAGCACCGCCGTCTTCATTGCTCAGGTTGCTGTACAGGACGCTGTAGTTCGGCTGTTTTGCCCACAGCACCATGGCCATCACCACGGCGATTAGCGCAGCTACGGCGACGATAATGGGAATACGGGGGTTGGCGCGTAGGCGGGCGAACAGGTCGTTAAGACCCTTCTTTTCTGAGTTAGCCTGCGTGACAGTTGAATTCATGACCCTTTCCTGCCTGATCGTTGACCGGAACTTGTGCTGTTATTGTTATGTGGTAACAAAACTGACTCCCTGATGCGCTGGCTTAAAAAAAAATCCACCTCGATGGACTGCCATTATTTTCTGAAATGAGAAATTTAATGGGTGGATAAGCCGGGTTTTTTGCAGCTATTTAGCGGCTTTGTCTTATTGACACTGTGCTAACTTTGTTCACAACAGCAAAAACCAGGGTGCAGGACAGGGGAAATCATGGCGATTCAGGGTATTGAAAGTGTGGTGCAGGCGCTGCAGTCCACCGCGTTACAGGCCGGCGGTAAGAGCGCTGAGGCTGGCAGTCAGGCGGATTTTGGCGCTGAGCTGAAGGCGGCGTTAAATCGCATCAGCGAAACGCAAACCGCGTCGCGTCAGCAGGCGCAGGATTTTGAACTGGGCAAAGAGGGCATCTCGCTGAATGACGTGATGGTGGACATGCAGAAATCGAGCGTGTCGATGCAGATGGGCATTCAGGTGCGTAACAAGCTGGTCAGTGCGTACACAGAAATCATGAATATGACGGTGTAAGTAATTGTTTTAAGGCGATAAAGAAGGCGTTCTTTATCGCCAGTGGGGCGGCAGCGTAACGGGACAGAGAGCGATCAGATCTGGTCATCCGGCGTACGTTGTACCACCAGCTCCAGCGCATTACGGTAGATATCCAGCTGCACCACGTCGTTTTCCGATTCCAGCTTCTGCAGCAGATAAAAAATCACATCCTTGTTGGTAACAAAACCTTTTTGCGCGGTAATCTGGGCCATGGCCAGCCGTACGACTTCCGCTTCACTCAGATGAAGGTCGTCTGACATTTTGAAGTATTCAGAAATTTGCGACTCGGTTGAAATTTCCTGCTGCATGGTCGTATCTCCAAAAGCTTCCCGTTTACCGCCCGGACAGGGGCAGGCAAAAACGGAGAAGCATGCTAAAATAGGAAGCGATCGTTAAAAAATTACCTCTGCAAGTAGAAATCCGAATACCTGCAGAGGCGATGCAAAGCATCATTCGTTACGCGAAGCCTTCTGGCTTCCCGTTAAATCTATACAATGATCGTAAGCTTGTACAACTTTACCGTAAAATATTTTACTGGTCAGATCTGTTGGCTGAAGTATAGTCCACTATCGCTGACTCATTTCACCCTTTCTGCTGAATGTTTCCCCGTTGCTGCCGATAACTGCTGATAGCGCCTGCTGTCACGGCCCCTGTCAATTACAGCCCGAGGATGAAATGGATAATTTCCAGAAAGAGATCGACGAGAGAGCGAACCTCGCCTTATCAAACAAGTTCGAACTGCTGCTGTTCCGCCTCGGGTGTGCTGAAGGGCAGGAAAAACCTGAACTGTTTGGCATCAACGTGTTTAAACTGCGCGAAATCGTGCCGATGACCGCCATCACCCGCGCGGCGGGCATGCACTCTCCGCTGCTCGGCATGGCTAACATTCGCGGCCAGCTGATCCCGGTGATTGACCTGCCGGCGGTGGCGGGCTGTATCCCGGCCACCGGATTAAATCTGCTGCTGGTCACCGAGTATGCCCGCAGCACCCAGGCTTTTGCCGTTGAGTCGGTGGAAGACATCGTGCGGCTCAACTGGAACCAGGTCCACGCCGCCGAGTCAGGCGTCAGCACCCACAACATCACCAGCATTGCCTGCCTGGATGATGCCAACACCATGGCGATGGTGCTGGACGTTGAACAGATCCTGCATGACGTGATCCCCTCCGTGCGTGAAGTGAAAGAGAACGACATCCAGCTGAAAAACTTCAAAATGAAGCCGGGCGCGGTGGCGATCGTCGCGGAAGACTCAAAGGTGGCGCGCTCGATGATCGAGCAGGGGCTGAAGGTAATGGGGATTCCGGCGCTGTCATTTACCACCGGGCTGGAAGCCTGGACGCAGATCAAGATGATGGTGGCAGACGCGCAAAAGGAAGGAGTATCAATTCACGACAAGATTGGCCTGGTGCTGACCGACCTGGAGATGCCGGAAATGGACGGCTTCACCCTGACGCGCAATATCAAAACCGATCTCGGCCTGCAGCAAATTCCGGTGGTGATCCACTCCTCGCTCTCCGGCAGCGCCAATGAAGATCACGTGCGCAAGGTCGGGGCCAACGGTTATGTGGCAAAATTTGAGATTGGCCAGCTCTCCGCGGTGATCCACCAGGTGCTGGAGGACGCGGCGCGCTAAGCCGCGTGGCCAGCCCACGCAGGCGGGGCTGTAACGCTGACTCCGGTCTGGAGGAGGAACTCCGCGCCTACAATACAAACTCCGGACGTACCTGATTACGTCCGCTGTGTTTGGCGATATACAGTTGCTGGTCGGCCTGGTCGATGGCCGCATCCAGACTCTGTACGTGATCGATATCCAGCGCGCTCAGACCGATACTGACGGTAACGCTCAGATTGTTACCGTTGAGCAGAATTTCATTGTTTTCAATGCGGTGGCGCAGCCGGTTGGCCAGCAGGAACGCCCTCGCCGGGTTAATACCCTCAATCAGTACCAGAAATTCTTCGCCACCCATGCGGCAGATAATCGCCGACGGTTGCAGCGACTGACGGATGCACTCCGCGGTGCGGGCAAGTACGTGGTCGCCCGAGGCGTGGCCCCAGGTATCATTAATATTTTTAAAGCGGTCGATGTCCACCAGGAACGCCGCGCCGGTAAAGTTGCGCGTTTTCCCACGCGGCTTCATCAATGTTTCCAGCCGTGAGGAGAGCCCGCTGCGGGTCAACGCGCCGGTCAGCAGATCGAAGTCGGCACGCTGGGTCACCCGCGCTACCAGCTTTTTATTGGCGGTGGTGCTCAGGGCGACGATCAGCGGGCCAATCAGCATGGCCGCCACGCCCACCCGGGCTGACGACAGGCTGTCGATGCGAAACAGGTCATCTTTGCCCTGGATATTCAGCACGTTACTGGCCACGAGGATAATCTCGCTGATGCCGGTGATAAAGGTCAGGCAGCAGGTGACAAACAGCGGATAGCTGATGGCGCACCACAGCAGGGCGGGTAGCGGGAACAGCAGGCTGGCGCCGCCGCCGACCCAGATGCCGGCCACGGTGGTGATAACCAGCGTTACTACCGGCAGCAGCGAACTTTCCTGCCTGACCTTCTTCATCTCTTTCAGCTCATCGCGGCGCGGCAGGCTGATCACCAGCGGCAGCAGCAGTAATGAGGTGGAGAGCTGTTCGGAGAACCATGAAAACAGCGCCTTAAACAGCTCATCGTGGAAGTAACGCTCGCTGACGATAGCACCCAACACTGCACATGCGGCGGCGCCGATCATCGACGCCGGGAACACCCTGACCAGCGCCTGCAGGCGGCGCGGCTGGGCGCCGGTGAAGCGATCGGTCAGCAGCACCCAGCGGGCGCAGGCCACAAAAGCCATATTGGCGATATTCAGGCCGACGGAAATCAGCAGCGGCGTGCCCCACAGCAGGTCCACCGTCAGCATCCCGCAGAACATGATCAGCAGCGTTACCGGATGATCCAGCCGTGGAAAACGTATCAGCAGCCCGACCAGCAGGGCGTTGCCGGGCCAGAAGATCGACAGGGATTCGAAGCTGCGCAGGCTTAACCCGGTCAGGGAGAGCACCATGGCAAGCGAAAAGAGCAAAGCAAGCTGTTTCAGGCTGAATGGTTGATATTGCATGGCTTAGCTCAGGGCAGTTGTTATGGCCGCTCATGCGATCGGTGCGTTAAGCTTTGCCCTGCGGCGAACAACAGACCTGATTCGAATGGGTGAGTTAAAATTACGCGCCCACACGATACGTGACAAGCCGGATTAACGCAATTTATTAAACTATCCTCATGAAAGGGATTAAAAAAACGGCATGGATTACGTTTTTTTGCGCTATCCGTGCCGGGACATTGTCCGAATGTTTCAGACATTGACAAAACAATCAGCGCTTCATGGGCTTAGTGGTTCCATAACGCCGTGCTAACCTTTATCATCCCCGCTATTCAACGCTGCCGTTGCGGCCACCTTAAAGACGGATTTTATGTATCGACCTGTCGCCCTGTTTATTGGTCTGCGCTACATGCGCGGACGTGCTTCTGACCGCTTCGGGCGGTTTGTCTCCTGGCTGTCGGCCATCGGCATTACGCTTGGCGTGATGGCGCTGGTCACCGTACTGTCGGTGATGAACGGCCTTGAGCACGAGCTGGAGAAAAACACCCTCGGGCTGATGCCGCAGGCGGTGCTCTCCGGCACGTCCGGCTCCATCAACCCACAGCAGATCCCAGCCAGCCAGCTGCACCTGCGTGGCGTCGATCGGATAACGCCGCTGACCACCGGTGAGGTGGTGATGCAGAGCGCCGCCAGCGTCGGCGTTGGTGTGATGCTCGGCGTCAACCCTGACGAAGCCGATCCGCTGACCCCCTACCTGATTAACGTGCAGCAGCAACAGCTGCAGCCGGGCCAGTATCACCTGATCCTTGGCGAGCAGCTGGCGACCCAGCTGGGCGTCAAGCGCGGCGACAGCCTGCGGCTGATGGTGCCGTCTGCCAGCCAGTTCACGCCGATGGGGCGCATCCCCAGCCAGCGTCTGTTTACGGTGATCGGTACCTTTGCTTCTAACAGCGACGTCGACGGCTATCAGATTATGGTTAACCAGCAGGACGCCTCGCGCCTGATGCGCTACCCGGCGGGCAACATTACCGGCTGGCGTCTGTGGCTGGACAAACCGCTACAGGTGGACAGCCTCAGCCAGCAGGCGCTGCCGGCCGGGCTGGTGTGGAGCGACTGGCGCGATCGCAAAGGCGAGCTGTTCCAGGCGGTGAAGATGGAGAAAAATATGATGGGGCTGCTGCTCAGCCTGATCGTCGCCGTGGCCGCCTTTAACATCATCACTTCTCTTGGCCTGCTGATTATGGAAAAGCAGGGTGAAGTGGCGATCCTGCAAACCCAGGGGCTGACCCGCCGCCAGGTGGTGGCGGTGTTTATGGTGCAGGGCGCCACCGCCGGCATCGTCGGCGCGCTGTTCGGTGCGCTGCTGGGCGTGCTGCTGGCCAGCCAGCTGAACAATTTAATGCCGGTGATTGGCGCGTTCCTCGACGGCGCGGCGCTGCCGGTCGAGATTTCCATGACCCAGGTGGCCACCATTACCCTAACGGCGATGGTGGTGGCGCTGTTGTCCACGCTCTACCCTTCCTGGCGCGCCGCCGCCGTTCAACCCGCTGAGGCTTTACGTTATGAGTAACACCATCCTGTTGCAGTGCGACAACCTGTGCAAACGCTATCAGGAGGGCAGCGTGCAGACCGATGTCCTGCGCAACGTCTCCTTCAGCATGGGCAGCGGCGAGATGACGGCGATTGTCGGCAGCTCCGGTTCCGGTAAAAGTACCCTGATGCACCTGCTCGGTGGGCTGGATACGCCGACCTCCGGCGAAGTGGTGTTTGACGGCCGATCGCTGAACGGCATGTCTTCCGCCGCCAAGGCCGAGCTGCGCAACCGCGAGCTGGGTTTTATCTATCAGTTCCACCACCTGCTGCCGGACTTCAGCGCGCTGGAGAACGTGGCGATGCCGCTGCTGATCGGCAAAACCAGCAAAGCGGAGGCGCAGAGCCGTGCGCTGGCGATGCTCAAAGCGGTGGGGCTGGAGCACCGCGCCGCGCACCGCCCGGCGGAGCTCTCCGGCGGTGAGCGCCAGCGCGTGGCGATCGCCCGTGCGCTGGTCAATAAACCGCGGCTGGTGCTGGCCGATGAACCGACCGGCAACCTCGACGCGCGCAACACCGATGCCATCTTTGGCCTGCTCGGTGAACTGAACCGCAGCCAGGGTACCGCCTTCCTGGTGGTCACCCACGATCTGCAGCTGGCGAAACGCATGGGCCGCCAGATGGAGATGCGTGACGGGCAGCTCAGCGAACAGCCGACGCTGACGGGTAGCCTGTGATGGGGCAGCTCTCTCTTCTGCTGGCGCTGCGCTTCAGCCGCGGCCGTCGTCGGGGCGGCATGGTGTCGCTGATCTCGGTGATCTCCACCGTCGGCATTGCGCTGGGGGTGATGGTACTGATTATCGGCCTCAGCGCGATGAACGGCTTCGAACGCGAGCTGAACAACCGCATTCTGGCGGTGGTGCCGCACGGCGAGATCGAAGCGGTTAACCAGCCGTTTACCGGCTGGCAGAGCCTGCTGCCAAAAATCGAACAGGTGCCCGGCGTGGCCGCCGCCGCCCCCTACATTAACTTCACCGGCCTGATCGAGAGCGGCAGCAAGCTGCAGGCGGTGCAGGTGAAGGGCGTGGATCCGGCGCAGGAAGGGCGCCTGAGCGCGCTGCCGTCCTACGTACAGAACGGTGCCTGGCAGAGCTTTGCCGCGGGCAAGCAGCAGATCCTGCTGGGGCAGGGGGTGGCCAACAGCCTGAAGCTGAAGCAGGGCGACTGGCTGACCATCATGATCCCCAACAGCGATCCTGAACATAAGCTGCTGCAGCCGAAGCGGGTGCGCCTGCAGGTCAGCGGCATCCTGAAGCTCAGCGGCATGCTCGATCACAGCCTGGCGCTGGTGCCGCTGGCCGACGCGCAAAGCCTGCTGGGCATGGGCGACAACGTCACCGGCATCGCGCTGAAGGCGAAAGATCCGTTTGACGCGCAGAAGCTGGTGCGCGCCGCCGGGGAAGTGACCCACAGCTACGTCTATATCCGCAGCTGGATTGGCACCTACGGCTATATGTACCGCGATATCCAGATGATCCGCGCCATTATGTACCTGGCGATGGTGCTGGTGATCGGCGTGGCCTGCTTCAACATCGTCTCCACGCTGGTGATGGCGGTAAAGGACAAGAGCGGGGATATCGCCGTGCTGCGTACCCTCGGCGCGAAAGACGGCCTGATCCGGGCGATCTTCGTCTGGTACGGCCTGCTGGCCGGGCTGGTGGGCAGCGTTAGCGGCGTGGTGCTGGGGGTGCTGGCCGCGCTGAACCTGACGCCGATCGTTCACGCGCTTGAAACCTTGACCGGCTACCATTTCCTGTCCGGCGATATCTACTTTATTGATTTCCTGCCGACCGAGCTGCACTGGCGGGATGTGATCACGGTGCTCGCCACCTCGCTGCTGTTAAGCCTGATCGCCAGCTGGTATCCGGCGCGGCGCGCCAGCCGCATCGATCCGGCGCGGGTGCTGAGTGGGCAGTAAGGTCGGGAGACGCGATGTACTACGGATTTGACGTCGGCGGCAGCAAAATTGCCCTCGGCGTGTATAACGAGCAACGCCAGCAAGTATGGAGCCGGCGCGTGCCGACCCCGGCAGATGACTATGCGCAACTGCTGGATACGCTGTGTGAACTGACCGCTGAAGCGGATGCGCACTGCGGTCAGCGGGGTAGCGTTGGCATCGGCGTGCCCGGCCTGCCGGTGCCGGACGACGGCACGCTGTTTACCGCCAATATCCCGGCGGCGCGCGGCCGCACGCTGCAGGCAGATCTCAGCCAGCGCCTCGGGCGAGCGGTGCGCATCGATAACGATGCCAACTGTTTTGCCCTGTCGGAAGCCTGGGACGATGAGTTTCAGGCCTACGCGGTGGTGCTGGGGATCATTCTCGGCACCGGCGTCGGCGGCGGGCTGATCGTCGAGGGTAAACCGGTCACCGGCCGCAACTACGTGGTCGGCGAGCTGGGGCATATGCGGCTGCCGGTGGATGCGCTGGAGATCCTCGGGCGCGACGTGCCGCTGCTGCCCTGCGGCTGTGGCAAACGCGGCTGTATTGAGGGCTATCTCTCAGGAAACGGTTTTGCCTGGCTGTGGCAGCACGTTTATCAGCAGAGTCTCAGTGCACCGGAGATAATCACCCGGTATTATCAGGGAGATGCTGACGCACGGCAGCACACCGAGCGCTACCGTGACCTGCTGGCGGTGTGCCTCGGTAACTGGCTGACGCTGCTCGACCCGCACCTGGTGGTGTTCGGCGGCGGATTATCCAATTTTGACGCGCTGTATGAGGGGCTGGCGGAGCGGGTGGCACCTTTGCTGCTACCGGTGGCCCGGCCACCGCGGTTTGCCAAAGCCCGTCATGGAGACGCAGGCGGAATGCGCGGTGCCGCATTTCTGCATATTAAAAGCCTGTCCCGGTAAAATAACCTGATGGGATGGCTCAAAGGATTAAGGAGAGGTTATGATGCGTACACCCCGCCGCCGTCTGCGGCTGGCCCGCGACAAGAAGAACCGCCGCAAGGTTCAGCAGCGTTTTCGTCAGCGCATCTTCGAGCGCGACCGTAACCTTGAAATCGCCATGCATCCGCTGCCGCGCGTGGTGGTGCTGACCGGGGCCGGCATCTCCGCCGAGTCCGGCATCCAGACCTTTCGCGCCGCCGACGGCCTGTGGGAATCCCACCGCGTTGAGGACGTTGCCACGCCGGAAGGCTTTCAGCGTAACCCGGAACGGGTGCAGGAATTCTACAACGCCCGCCGCCAGCAGCTGCAACAGCCTGAGATCCAGCCTAACGCCGCGCACCTGGCGCTGGCCGAACTGGAGTCCGCACTGGGCGACCGTCTCCTGCTGGTGACGCAGAATATCGACAACCTGCACGAACGTGCCGGCAACCGCAACGTGATCCACATGCACGGTGAACTGCTCAAGGTGCGCTGCGTCTCCAGCGGCCAGGTGCTGCACTGGAACGACGACGTGAAACCGGACGACCGCTGCCACTGCTGCCAGTTCCCGTCGCGGCTGCGCCCGCACGTGGTGTGGTTTGGCGAAATGCCGTTGCATATGGAGGAGATCTACCAGGCGCTGGCCGAGGCCGATTACTTTGTGGCGATCGGCACCTCAGGCCACGTCTATCCGGCGGCCGGGTTCGTCAGCGAAGCTAAACTGCAGGGCGCGCACACGCTGGAGCTGAACCTGGAACCAAGCCAGGTCGGCAGCGAATTCGCCGAAGCGCAGTACGGCCTCGCCAGCGAAGTGGTCCCGGCCTGGGTGCGCGGACTGCTGGACGGGCTGAAGCGCTAAGCGGGCTGAAACAGCCGACAGAGGATTTCCGCTGCCACTGTTGCTGCTCCCACACCGGCCTGAAAACACCCCGCTAATGCTGCTCTTGTTTAAAAGATCCCTGTCACTGATGTGACAGGAGAACGGTTAGATCTCATCACGTATGTTGCCTTACTGATTGCTGTCACGCTTGCCTGTCGGCAGCGAAAAAATCAAATGTGCCACCACGCCGCCAACCAGTCCCCAGAACGCCGCCCCGACGCCAAACAGGCTGACGCCGGAGGCGGTAATCAGAAAGGTAATCACCGCCGCGTCACGCTGCTTCTCATCGCTCAGCGCGCGCTGCAGGCTGCCGGCAATGGTGCCCAGCAGCGCCAGCCCGGCGATGGTGTGGATCAGCGGCAGCGGTAGCGCGTTAAGCAGGCCGCCGATCGCGCCGCCGAAAATACCCGCCAGGATATAGAACAGCCCGGCCATCGCCGCCGCCCAGTAGCGGCGCTGCGGATCGGGGTGGACGTCCGGCCCCATGCAGATCGCCGCGGTAATCGCCGCAATACACATGGTAAAGCCGCCGAACGGCGCCAGCAGCAGCGCGGTCAGTCCGGTCCAGGCGATCAGCGGGGAGACCGGCAGCGTATAACCGGCGGCCTTCAGCGTGGCGATGCCCGGCGCGTTTTGCGAAGCCATGGTGACCACAAAAAACGGAATGCCGATGCTCAGCAGGCTGGCGGGGTTAAAGTGCGGCATCACGAACTGCGGGGCCACCACGCTCGGCCCACCACTGAAGTGGATCGCGCCCTGGCCCCAGGCCACCGCCAGCCCGCACAGCAGCGTCAGCACGATGGCGTAACGCGGCAGCAGGCGGCGCGCCAGCAGATACGTCAGCAGCATGCTGCCGCTGAGGGAAAAATTGACCTGCAGCGCGCCAAAGGCGTCAATGCCGAAGCGCAGCAGGATGCCGGCCAGCATCGCGCTGGAGATGGCCAGCGGAATATAGTTCATCAGTCGGGCGAACAGCCCGGTCACGCCGCAGAAAACGATCAGCGCCGAGGCGAAAATAAACACGCCGATGGCGTCGTTGATCGAGGTACCGGGCAGGGTGGTGACCAGCAGCGCCGCGCCGGGCGTTGACCACGCGGTCAGCACCGGCGTGCGGTACCACAGCGACAGCCCCAGCGAGGTTATGCCCATCCCCAGCCCGAGCATACTCAGCCAGCCGTTGATCTGCAGCGGCGTGGCTCCGGCCGCCGCTGCGGCCTGGAAGATAATCGCCGCCGAACTGGTATAACCGACCAGCACGGCAACAAAACCGGCCACCACGGCAGGGAAGGTGAGATGACTGAGGGACAGCGGCGGTCGCATGGCTAACTCCATATAAATCGTGCGTTATAGCGCACAAGCTAGCACCGTGCGTTATAGCGCACAAGCGGTTATACTGCGTTTTTTACCGGATTTACCGGAGGTTTTATGCAGGCGCTGCAACACCATCTTGCCGACACCCTGAAGCGTGAACGCAGCCAGCGCGGCTGGAGCCTGACCCAGGCCGCCGACGCCACCGGCGTCAGCAAGGCGATGCTCGGCCAGATCGAGCGCGGCGAATCCAGCCCGACCATCGCCACGCTGTGGAAGATTGCCACCGGCTTTAACCTCTCCTTCTCGGCGTTTATCAGCGCAGAGGCTGCGCCGCCGGATCCCGCCAATACGGCGCTATCCGCAGCGCAACAGGCCGCTGCGGCTCAACAGACAGAGGGTGATCCCGATCCTCGTCCGCCGCATTCTGGCGAGGGTGATCAGGTTTCCCGCCCATCCCGTCAAAACCGCGCCTCAGCCGCCGCGCCCGTTGAGCACCCCCAGCGCAGTCATCCGACCCCGGTCGCCTATCAGCAGTCCGATCGCGGTATGCAGGCCACGCTGCTGTTTCCCTTCGATCCCGAAACCGGCTTTGAGCTGCTGGTGATTGAGCTGGCCGCCGGGGCGCTGAGTGAATCCAGCGCCCACGAAGCTGGCATGATCGAGCACGTGATTGTGCTGGAGGGTGAGCTGGAGATCTGCCTCGACGGTGAATGGCAGCGGCTGGCCTGCGGCGAAGGCGTTCGCTTTCGCGCCGACCGGCCACATGCTTACCGCAATCCTGGAGCGCAGCCGGTGAGGTTTCATGATGTGATCCACTATCCGCGCCGTTAATTGCGTCTTTACCCGCTTCACTGATCTGTGACAGGATTTTGTCTGAGTCGCAGCACCATAATCATACCAGGCACTCCAGAGGGATCACTGATGAACAATCTGCTAGACCGCTTCTTAAGCTATGTCGCTATCGACACCCAGTCCAGACCCGGCGCGCGGCAGACGCCGAGCAGCGAAGGGCAGTGGACGCTGCTGCGCCAGCTGCAGGATGAACTGAAGGCGCTGGGGCTGAGCGATATTAGCTGCAGCGAACACGGGATCGTGATGGCCACGCTGCCGTCTAATGTCGCCTGGCCGGTGCCGACCATCGGCTTTATCTCACATGTGGATACCGCGCCGGATATGACCGGCAAAAACGTCAATCCGCAGATTATTGAGAACTATCGCGGCGGCGATATTGCGCTGGGGCACGGCGAAGAGATCCTTTCGCCGGTGACCTTCCCGGTGCTGCACCAGCTGCACGGGCATACTTTGATCACCACCGACGGCAAAACCCTGCTGGGTGCGGACGACAAAGCCGGGGTGGCGGAGATTATGACCGCGCTGGCGCGGCTGGTCGCGGAAGGCAAGCCGCACGGCCCGATCCGCGTTGCTTTCACGCCGGATGAAGAGATTGGCAAAGGAGTGCGCCACTTTGACGTCGCCGCCTTTGCCGCCGACTGGGCCTACACCGTGGACGGCAGCGGCATTGGCGAATTTGAGTATGAGAACTTTAACGCCGCCTCGGTGACGGTAAGCATAACCGGCAATAACGTCCATCCGGGCAGCGCCAAAGGGGTGATGGTCAACGCGCTGGATCTGGCGATGCGCTTTCATCAGGCGGTGCCGGCGGAAGAGGTGCCGGAGAAAACCGCAGGCTACGAGGGCTTTTACCATCTGCACGGCAGCAAGGGCACGGTGGAACACGCCGAACTGCACTATATCGTGCGCGACTTTGACCGCGAAAGCTTCGCCGCCCGCAAGCACACCCTGCAGCAGATCGCCGACCGGCTGAACCAGACGCTGCCGGAATCGGCCAGCATCCGCCTGCAAATCGAAGATACCTACTTCAATATGCGCGAGAAGGTGGAGGCCTGCCCGCAGAGCATCGAACTGGCGCTGCAGGCGATCCGCGACTGCGGCATCACGCCTGACGTGAAGCCAATTCGCGGCGGCACCGACGGCGCACAGCTCTCCTTTATGGGGCTGCCGTGCCCGAACATCTTTACCGGCGGCTACAACTACCACGGCAAGCACGAGTTCGCCTCGCTGGACTATATGGAGAAGGCGGTGCAGGTGATTACCCGGATCGCCGCGCTGGCGTCAGAGCAGGCCAGGCCGCGCTGAGCGCCTCACCGTTAAACGCCCGCCAGAGCGTCGACTCTGGCGTGTCAGCCGCGCCCGGCGGCGGTGCGTAGCGCATTATCCGGCCGTGCGTTACCATTAGCTGTGTTATTTCCTCATTCAGCGATCGCGCCTGGCGCTGTGATAAGCAGTGCCGACGCGTCTGTCGGTAAAGGATCGAAAATGAACAAAACCGTTATGTCGTTGCTGTCTGTCATGCTGCTGGCCAGCCCGCTGGTGCAGGCATCAAGTGAAGCCGCCTGGCAGCAGAGCAACAAGGATATGCAGGGGGCTTGTCTTAAGGCCAGCCAGCTCAGTAAGGTAAAAGTGGTGGGTAAGGCCATTGAGTATGACGACAGCGTGGGTTACAGCGCGCTGTTGCTGGAAGGGCGCTACCCGCAGAAGCACATGAACAACCAGCGCGGACGTGAGCTGTGCCTGTTCCAGCGCAGCAGCGGTAAAGCGGTGGTCAGTGAAGCCGATCGCCTGAGCGCGACAAAGTAATTCCCTCCTCCACGCCGCCCGTCCAACGGGTGGCGTCTCCCAGCCGTTCCCGTTTCACAAACGTCATCTGCCGTTAACCGGCCTGTCACACAGCGCGGGCAAAGTAGGGCGCATCCGCAGCTACGGATCGTTTTCTCTGTGCTGCAACGGAAATGACGTTGTGGAGATTTTTTTTATGCTGAACATGTCCAGACATCCGACCACTTTATACCAGGCGATTGCCAGCCAGCTGGAGCAGGAGCTGCATCGCTACCGCTGTGGCGACTATCTGCCGCCGGAGAAACAGCTGGCGGCGCAGTATGCGGTTAACCGCCATACGCTGCGTCGGGCGGTGGATCAGCTGGTGGAGAAGGGGCTGGTGCAGCGCCGCCAGGGGGTGGGGATTCTGGTGCTGATGCGCCCGTACAACTACCCGCTGCATGCTCAGGCACGTTTCAGTCAGAACCTGCTGGAGCAGGGCAGCCATCCGACCAGCGAACGCCTGCTGGCGGTGCTGCGCCCGTGCAACAGCGACGTGGCGACGGCGCTGGGCTGTCAGGAAGGTGACACGGTGATCCATCTGCGCACCCTGCGCCGGGTCAACGGCGTGCCGGTGTGCGTGATCAATCACTGGCTGCCGGAGCTGAGCTGGTGGCCGCAGCTGCAAACGTTTACCAGCGGATCGCTGCATGACTTTATGCAGCAGCATCTGACCTCCGGCCTCAGCCGCAGGCAGACGCGGATCACCGCGCGCCGCGCGCAGGCGAAAGAGAGCCAGCTGCTGGAGGTGGCGCTGCACGCGCCGCTGCTCTGCGTGCGCACCCTGAACACCGAAACCGACGGCGGCAGGATGGCGGAATACTCCGTCAGCCTGACCCGCGCCGATATGATTGAACTGACGCTGGAGCACTAAATGGAAGCACAGAGAATCCGCCAGCACTGGCTGTCGGTGCTGGCCCACAGCACGCCGCAACAGCTGCTGGCGCACTGGCCCGCACAGCTGCAGCCGGAGTACCAGCTGCTGCGCGCACCTGAAACCGGCCTGACCCGCCTGCAGGCGCGGATGGGCGGCACCGGTAAACGTTTTATCCTCGGTGACACCACCGTCACCCGCGCGGTGGTCAGGCTGAACAACGGCTTATGCGGCTACAGCTACGTGCTGGGCCGTGACCATCAGCACGCCGAACGCTGCGCGCTGCTGGATGCGCTGCTGCAGGGGGAACAGTTCAAGGCCCTGCAGCAGCAGATCATTGCGCCGCTGGCGGCCCTGCGTCAGGAGCAGCTGACGCTGCGCTCGCGCGAGGTGGCCAGCAGCCGCGTCGACTTCTTTACCCTGGTCCGGGGAGATAACTAAATGACCTTACTTGCCAGCTTCAGCCATCCGGTTGCCGACGCGCAACGCGCCTTCCGTCGTATTCTCAAAGCCATGAGCGAGCCGGGGGTGATGGTCTCGCTGCCGGTACTGCCGGCGTGGGGGCAGACCTCCACCGCCGCCACGGCGGTGATGATGACCCTCGTCGACGGTGAAACGCCGCTGTGGATCGACGCCCGGCTGGATAACGACGCCCTGCGCAACAATCTGCGCTTCCACACCGGCGCGCCGGTGACGGACTGCACCCGGGCACCGTTTGCGCTGCTGCACGCGGAATCTGAGGCCGATATCGCCGGTTTTTCTGCCGGGGACAACCTCTCGCCGGAGAAGAGCAGCACGCTGATTATTGAAGTCCCGTCGCTGAGCGGTGGCCTGACCCTGCGCCTGCGCGGTCCGGGGCTGATGGAAACCCGCGCCATTGCGCCGAAGCTGCCGGAGAACGTGCTGCGCTATCTGCGCGACCGTTCGCATCGCTTCCCGCAGGGGATCGACCTGATCTTTACCTGCGGGGAAAATATGATGGCGCTGCCGCGCACCACCGACGTGGAGGTGTGCTGATGTACGTCGCGGTAAAAGGGGGCGAGAAGGCGATCGCCGCCGCCCATCAGCTGCAGGAGAGCCTGCGCCGCGGCGATCCGCAGCAGCCGGAGTTGCAGTGTGAACAGATTGAGCAGCAGCTGGGGCTGGCGGTGGATCGGGTAATGACCGAAGGCGGCATTCACGACCGCGAGCTGGCGGCGCTGGCGATCAAACAGGCCAGCGGCGACCTGGTGGAAGCGATCTTCCTGCTGCGCGCCTACCGCACCACGCTGCCCAGACTGGCGGACAGCGTGCCGCTGGACACCGCGCAGATGCGCGTCGAGCGCCGTATCTCGGCGGTGTACAAGGATCTGCCCGGCGGGCAGCTGCTCGGCCCGACCTACGACTACACCCACCGGCTGCTGGATTTCACCCTGCTGGCGGAGGGTAAAGCGCCCGCCGCGCCGCGTGCGGACCAGCCGCTGGAGCCGCGCTGCCCGCATATGTTCGACCTGATGACCCGCGAAGGGCTGGCGCTGCGCGAAGAGGATGACGGCAGCGAGCCGCCGGATATCACCCGTGAGCCGCCGTCCTACCCGCAGCCGCGCGCGGCACGCCTGCAGCAGCTGGTGCGCGGCGACGAAGGCTTTCTGCTGGCGCTGGGCTACTCCGGCCAGCGCGGCTATGGCCGCACCCATCCGTTTGCCGGCGAGATCCGCACCGGCTACGTCACCGTCGAGATCGTACCGGAGGAACTGGGCTTCCCGCTGGATATCGGCGAGCTGCTGCTGACCGAATGCGAAATGGTCAACGGTTTCACCGCCCCGGAAGAGCGTGCGCCGCACTTTACCCGCGGCTACGGACTGGTGTTTGGCCGCGCCGAGCGCAAAGCGATGGCGATGGCGCTGGTCGATCGCGCGCTGCAAACCGCTGAGCACGGTGAGCGGGTCACCAGCCCGGCGCAGGATGAGGAGTTTGTGCTCGCCCATGCGGATAACGTCGAAGCCTCCGGCTTTGTTTCGCACCTGAAGCTACCCCACTACGTTGATTTCCAGGCCGAGCTGGTGCTGCTGAAGCGCCTGCGCGCCGAATACGAGGAGCAGCACCGTGAGTGAACTGAACGGCTATAACCCCGGCTACCTCGACGAACAGAGCAAACGCACCCTCCGGCGGGCGATCCTCAAGGCGGTGGCGATCCCCGGCTACCAGGTGCCGTTCGGCGGCCGCGAAATGCCGATGCCGTACGGCTGGGGCACCGGCGGCATCCAGCTGACCGCCAGCGTGATCGGCGAGCACGACGTGCTGAAGGTGATTGACCAGGGCGCGGACGACACCACCAACGCGGTGTCGATCCGCCGCTTCTTCCAGCGGGTCAGCGGTGCGGCCACCACCGAACGCACCGTCGACGCCACGCTGATCCAGACCCGTCACCGCATTCCGGAAACGCCGCTGGCGGAGGATCAGATCCTGATTTATCAGGTGCCGATCCCGGAGCCGCTGCGCTTTATTGAGCCGCGTGAAACCGAAACCCGCACCATGCACGCGCTGGAAGAGTACGGCATCATGCAGGTCAAACTGTATGAGGATATCGCCCGCTACGGCCATATCGCCACCACCTACGCCTACCCGGTGAAGGTTAACGATCGCTACGTGATGGACCCGTCGCCGATCCCGAAATTTGATAACCCGAAGATGAATATGATGCCGGCGCTGCAGCTGTTTGGCGCCGGGCGCGAGAAGCGCATCTACGCGCTGCCGCCCTATACCCGGGTCGAGAGCCTCGACTTTGACGATCACCCGTTCAGCGTGCAGCGCTGGGAGCAGCCCTGTGCGCTGTGCGGCTCACGCGACAGCTATCTGGATGAAGTGGTGCTGGACGACGCAGGCAACCGCCTGTTTGTCTGCTCCGACACCGACTACTGCGGCGAACAGCAGCAGCTGCAGGGCCAGCGCCCGTCCCCGGAAGAGCAGCAAGATCCACAGGAGCCGTCCACATGATCGCAGAGTCACCGCTGCTGGCGGTTAACCAGCTGACCCACCTCTACGCGCCGGGCAAAGGCTTCAGCGACGTCTCATTTGAACTGTATCCGGGTGAGGTGCTGGGCATCGTCGGCGAGTCCGGCTCCGGCAAAACCACGCTGCTGAAGGCGATCTCCGCCCGGCTGACGCCGCAGCAGGGCTCGATTATCTATCAGGGCGAAGACCTCTACGCCCGCAGCGAAAGCGATCGCCGCCGCCTGCTGCGCACCGAATGGGGCGTGGTACACCAGTACCCGATGGACGGGCTGCGCGCGCAGGTCTCCGCCGGCGGCAATATCGGCGAACGGCTGATGGCGGTGGGGGAACGCCACTACGGCCAGATCCGCGCCACCGCCGGCCAGTGGCTGCAGGACGTGGAGATCCCGCTGGCGCGCATTGACGACCTGCCGGGCACCTTCTCCGGCGGCATGCAGCAGCGCCTGCAGATTGCCCGTAACCTGGTCACCCGGCCGAAGCTGGTGTTTATGGATGAACCCACCGGCGGTCTGGACGTTTCGGTGCAGGCGCGGCTGCTGGATCTGCTGCGCACGCTGGTGCGCGATCTCAACCTGGCGGTGGTGATCGTCACCCACGATCTCGGCGTGGCGCGGCTGCTGGCCCACCGGCTGCTGGTGATGAAGCAGGGCGCGGTGGTGGAGAGCGGGCTGACCGACCGGGTGCTGGATGACCCGCATCATCCCTATACCCAGCTGCTGGTTTCATCGTTGCTGAGCTGACGCGTTATGCGGTCATCAGTCCCCGGTGCGGGCGGCGGCACCAGGCGGGTTACCGCCCGTCAGGCGCTGAGTGGGGCAGTGAAACGTTGACTACTATTATCTGACGGTGATAACCCTCATGAGCTTAAAACTACGCGTTGAAAATCTGTCGAAAACGTTTGTGATGCACAACCAGCAGGGCGCACGCCTGCCGGTGCTGGAAAACGCCACGCTGCAGGTGGCGGCGGGGGAGTGCGTGGTGCTGCACGGCCACTCCGGCAGCGGCAAGTCCACGCTGCTGCGATCGCTGTACGCTAACTATCTGCCGGACAGCGGCCATATCTGGCTTGATCATCACGGCGAATGGGTCGATCTGGTCAGTGCCCCGGCGCGACAAATCCTCAGCATCCGCCGTGACACGCTGGGCTGGGTCAGCCAGTTTCTGCGGGTGATCCCGCGTATCACCACGCTGGAAGTGGTGATGCAGCCGCTGCTGGAGCGCGGCGTGGCGCGCGCCGAGAGTGAAGCGCGTGCGAAAGCGCTGCTTGGCCACCTTAACGTGCCCGAGCGGTTATGGTCGCTGGCGCCCTCAACCTTCTCCGGCGGTGAACAGCAGCGGGTCAATATCGCCCGCGGCTTTATCGCCGAGTCGCCGATTCTGCTGCTCGACGAGCCGACCGCCTCGCTGGACGCCACCAACAGCGCCGCGGTGGTGGCGCTGATTGAGCAGGCGCGCCAGCGCGGCGCGGCCATCGTCGGTATTTTTCATGACCACGCGGTGCGCGAACGCGTCGCGGACCGTCTGCATGTGATGCAACCTGTTGCCGTGGAGCACGCCCTGTGATTATCAACAACGTTAAACTGATTCTGGAAAAGGAAGTGGTGGCCGGATCGCTGGCCTGCGAGAACGGCGTCATCACCGCTTACGCCGACACGCCCAGCCAGCTGCCGGAGGCGATCGACGGCGAAGGCGGCTGGCTGATGCCGGGCATGATCGAACTGCATACCGATAACCTCGACAGGTTCTTTGCGCCACGACCAAAGGTGGACTGGCCGGCCCACTCGGCGATGAGCAGCCACGATGCGCTGATTATTGCCAGCGGCATCACCACGGTGCTGGACGCGATCGGCGTCGGCGACGTGCGCGACGGCGGCCACCGCATGGATAATCTGCAGAAGATGATTAAGGCGATCCGTCACAGCCAGAAGCACGGGCTGAACCGTGCCGAACACCGTCTGCACCTGCGCTGCGAGCTGCCAAATGATTCGACGCTGCCGCTGTTTGAACAGCTGATGTGCATTCCCGAACTGTCGCTGGTGTCGCTGATGGATCACTCGCCGGGCCAGCGCCAGTACGTGTCGCTGGCGGCGTGGCGCACCTACTTTGGCGGCAAGTATCAGATGAGTGACGCGCAGCTGGACGCCTACCAGGCCGACCAGCTGCGGCTGGCCGCCCGCTGGTCCGCACCGAACCGCGAGGCGATCGCCGCCTGGTGCCGCCAGTACCGGATCCCGCTGGCCAGCCACGATGATGCCACCCATGCTCACGTGCAGGAGTCGCAGGCGATCGGCAGCACCATCGCCGAATTCCCGACCACCGCCGAAGCCGCACGCGCCTCACGGGAACTGGGGCTGCAGGTGCTGATGGGGGCACCGAATATCGTGCGCGGCGGCTCACACTCCGGCAACGTAGCGGCCGCTGACCTGGCCGCGGCGGGTCAGCTGGATATCCTGTCATCCGATTACTATCCCGCCAGCCTGCTGGATGCGGCGTTCCGGCTGGCGCACGACGAACGCAACGCCTTCGACCTGCCTGCCGCCATCGCGCTGGTGACCCGTAATCCGGCACGTGCCATTAACCTGCACGATCGCGGGACGATCGCCGAAGGGCTGCGTGCCGATCTGGTGCTGGTGCACGAGCATCAGCAGCAGCCGTACGTCAGAAGCGTCTGGGCGCAGGGCAGGATGGTGTTCTGATGGCGCGGCTGATCTGGCTGATTGGGCCGTCCGGTGCCGGCAAGGACAGCCTGCTGCAGGCGCTGGGCGAATGCCCGCCGCCGCAGCTGCTGATTGCCCACCGCTATATCACCCGCAGCGCCGGGGCGGGCGGCGAGAACCACGTGGCGCTCAGCGAGCAGGAGTTTTTACGCCGCAGCGAGCTGGGGCTGTTTGCCATCGAGTGGCAGGCGCACCAGTGCTTTTACGGGCTGGGTTGCGAAACAGACCTGTGGCTGGCTAACGGGCTGAACGTGGTGGTCAACGGCTCGCGCCGCCACCTGCCGGTGGTGCAGCAGCGCTACGGCGAGCTGCTGCTGCCGGTGTGCCTGCAGGTCTCCCCGGCGGTGCTGGCGCAGCGACTGTTGCAGCGCGGGCGGGAGGATGCGGGTGCGATAGAGCGGCGTCTGGCACGGGCGCTGGAGCCGGTTCCGGCCTCCTGCATCACCCTGAACAACGACGGCGACCTGCGGCAGACTTTGGAAGCCTTCTCGCAGATTTTGCATAAAAACGCGGCGATCCGCTGACGCTGCACCGCCCACAGAGACGTTGTCCTGGTTCTCAGCGGAAATTTCCGCCTGGGTCAGACGCTATTCTACGGTCAATTCGTGCTTAAGAACGCATCCGGCCACCGCCCGCTGCGGGCACAGCAGAAGATTTCAGGGAACATAGGTTAAGTGACAAAGCCGGGATTTTAAGATATAGATCTCAGCTCCCAGGGGGAGCCAGGCAGCTGGCTGAGAGATCGCAGGCGTACGCAGCGCGATGACCCTTATTACCTGATCCGGATAATGCCGGCGAAGGGATGGCGCAGCCTGGCTAACTCTCGCCGGTAGTCCGTTACCCAAGGACTACCTGATGACCCAACGTTTTACCGAACAACTCCGTGAACTGAGCCAGCCCACCTGGTCGCAGGCGGTACAGCACCGCTTTGTCCGCGAACTCTACCAGGGCGAAGTAGCCGATACGGTCATGGCCACCTATCTGATCCAGGATTACCGCTTTCTGGACAGCTTCCTCACCCTGATCGGCTCCGCCATCGCCAGCGCCGACAGCACCCTTGCACGACTGCGCTTTGGCCGCTTCGCCGGTATGGTCTCTTCCGACGAAAACACTTACTTCCTGCGAGGATTCGACGCGTTAGGCATCAGCGAACAGCAGCGTACCAGCTTGCCGGACAGCGCCCCCACCGCCGGTTTTAAAGCCATCATGCTGGAAGCCGCCGCTACCCGCTCCTACGCCGCGATCCTCTCCGTGCTCAACGTCGCCGAATGGCTCTACCGCGACTGGGCCACCCGCGCCCCGCGCCCGCTGCCGGAAAACTTCCTCTACGCCGAATGGGTCACGCTGCACGACAATCCCGACTTCAACGCCTTCGTCGACTTCCTGCGCGAAGAGCTGGACCGGGTCGGCCCCGCCGAACGCGATCGCTGCGAAGATTTCTTCCTGCGCGCCGTCACCCTGGAAAAAGCCTTCTTCGATGCGGCCTACGACTAAGCATTGAATATGGCTGCCACGCCACCGCTCCCCCTTCCGGCTGTTGCGTTGTTGCTTCAGGGCGTGGCTTTTCGCTCAGGTGTCCCGCATAAACGCCGATAAGCAGGCATCGGAGCCGGGAGCTGCCGTGGATCGTAACCCCGGTTGCCGCGTTAAGTAAGATCAACCATAAGCGTAACCTGTATAGCAATAAGCGTAACATTGCAGGTGTAACACTAAAAAGTTCGCTAGTTTAATAACGACTCCTTACTCTGACTCTCAATGGATGGTGTGCGTAATGAAACAAGAACTGCTGATTATTCAACCGCTGATGCCGGTGCTGAGCGAAGCGCTGCACCGCGACTACCTGTGCCACCGCCTGTATGAACAGCCGGATGCAGCCGCCTGGCTACGGCAGCACGGGCAGAGCATTCGTGCCGTGGCCACCCGTGGCGACGTCGGCCTGGCCCCGGAGGTGATGGCCGCGCTTCCGGCGCTGGAGATTATCTCGGTGTTTGGCGTCGGTACCGATGCTATCGACCTGGCCGCCGCCCGCGATCGCAATATCACCGTGACCGTCACCTCAGACATTCTTACCGATGACGTGGCCGACCTGGCGCTGGCGCTGATGCTCAGCGTCTCACGGCAGATCGTGGCGCAGGACGCCTTCCTGCGCGCCGGCGAGTGGCCGCAGCGCCCGCCGGTGCTGGCCAGCAAATTGAGCGGTAAGCGCGTGGGTATCCTCGGCCTTGGCAGGATTGGTGCGGCCATTGCCCGCCGCTGTGCCGCCTTCGATATGCAGGTGGGCTACGTTAACAGCCGTCAGAGCGACCAGCCGGGCTGGCAGCGCTTCGGCGATCTGCATCAGCTGGCGCAGTTCAGCGACGTGCTGGTGCTGGCGGTGCCTGGCGACGCGCGCAACTATAAGGTGGTGGACAGCGAAATCCTCAGCGCGCTGGGCGAAAAGGGCATTCTGATTAACGTGGCGCGCGGCGCGGTGGTCAATGAAGATGACCTGATCGACGCCCTGCAGAATCGCACCATTCTCGGCGCGGGGCTGGACGTCTACGACAATGAACCGGCCATCGATCCGCGTTTTGCCGCGCTGGAAAATACCGTACTGACCCCGCATATCGCCAGCGCCACCGGCGAGACCCGCCAGGCGATGGCCGATAACGTTGCCGGTAATCTGGCGGCCTGGTTCGCGCGCGGTGAAGCGCTGACGCCGGTGGGCTGAGAATCAGCGTCATCGTGACCAAACGTTAACCTTTACAGGGCCCTGGTGGGCCCTGTTTCGTTGGCTTTACTCAACCTGAAGACTTCCTGGTTGATGAAGTGTGCGGCTTGAAGGAGGGTTGATGAAGAAGGTTAACAGGGCAAACGTAAAAAGTGCGGCCACGCCGCACTTATCTGATGATGTTATAGCAGTAGCACTGGTGGTCTCAGTGGCAATCGCTAGCGAACGCGCGGCGCCTTAGTAGCGCCCGTCAATCACCTCAACGCCTTTCGCCTGCAGCGCCACATCGATCCAGCTGCGCTCCAGCTCGCCGGTTTTGGCCAGCTCGAAGTTGCGTTCGTCGACGATCAGATAGGCCTGTGCCGCCTCCAGAATCCGCGCCGCGTCACCGTGCGGGATCACGATCACCCCGTCATGGTCGCCAAGGATAATGTCGCCCGGCGATACGTGGATATTGCCGCAGGCGATCGGCACGTTGATCTCCCCCGGACCATCCTTAAACGGGCCGCCCGGCGTCACGGCGGCGGCATACAGGTGATAATCCATTTTACCGATCCCTTCGATATCGCGGATCGCGCCGTCCAGCACCAGCCCCTCAATCCCGCGCTGGCGGGCAAAGGTGGTCATCACTTCGCCCATCAGCGCCTGGCTGGTATCGCCTTCGTTGTTCACCACGATCACGTCACCCGGCCCGGCCAGGTCCATCGCTTTATGCAGCATCAGATTGTCGCCGGAGCGGGCTTTAACGGTAAACGCCAGCCCGCACATCACCGGGTTACGCGGCGCGCTCATCAGGTTAATCTTCTGCGACAGGGCGGGCAGGCGGCTCATACAGTCGGCCACCACCGCAGCCGGCAGCTGGCGGAAGGCCTCAACATACGCGGCAGCGCTGAGGTCGCGCTGTAAGAAAATTCGGTTTCCTACGCTCATAACGGATTCCTTAATATGAATTCAGGGTGGCGACGGCGGCGGCGATCTGTGCCGCGCCGGCCTGGAGTGTGGCGAGATCGGTGGCAATCGACAGGCGGAAGTAGGGCGACAGGCCGTAGGCAGAACCGGCCACCACCGCCACGCCGGCGCTCTCCAGCAGCCACAGCACTACCTCCGTGTCGCTTTTCAGCACCTGGCCGCCGGCGGTGGTTTTGCCCAGCAGCCCGGCGCAGTTAACGTAGAGGTAGAAAGCGCCGTCCGGCAGCTGGCAGTGCAGGCCGGGAATGGCGTTCAGGGCGGCGGCCATCGCGTCGCGGCGCTGGCGGTAAATTTCGCGGCTGTGGCTGATAAATTCCGTGCCGCTGTTCAGCGCCGCCAGCGCGGCCGCCTGGCTTACCGAGCTGGCGTTGCTGGTGGACTGCGACTGCAGCGTGCCCATCGCGGCGATCAGCGCCTTTGGTCCGGCGGCATAGCCGATGCGCCAGCCGGTCATGGCATAGGTTTTCGACACGCCGTTGACCACCAGCGTGCGATCCGCCAGGCGTGGCTCCACCTCGAGCAGATGCACGTTCTCTGAGCCGTCGTAGCGGATATGCTCGTAGATATCGTCGGTCATAATTGCCAGGTGCGGATAGTCGAGCAGCACGTCGGCCAGCGCACGGAGTTCGGCGCGGCTGTAGGTCGCCCCGGTCGGGTTAGACGGCGAATTAAGCAGCAGCCAGCGGCAGCGGCTGGTGATTGACGCGCGCAGTTGTTCCGGCGTCAGCTTAAAGTTTGCCGCTTCCTGGCAGGTGATAATCAGCGGGCGGCCGTCGCAGGCCAGTACCATATCCGGGTAGGAGACCCAGTAAGGGGCCGGGATCAGCACTTCGTCGCCGGTTTCCAGCGTGGCGGCAAAGGCGTTGAAAATGGCGCTTTTAGCGCCGTTGGTGACGATAATATCGTCGGCGGCGACGGTCAGGCGGTTCTCGCGCGCGAATTTGGCGGCAATCGCCGCCCGCAGCGCCGGGGTGCCGTTATTCTGCGTGTAGCGCGTTTCGCCGCGGTTAATCGCCTCGCAGGCCGCCTGGCAGATCGCCGGTGGCGTGTCAAAATCCGGCTCGCCGACCACCAGATTGATAATCGATTTGCCTTCGCGCTTCAGCGCGTTGGCGCGATCGGACGCGGTGCTGCTCGGCGATGGTTTGATGCGCGTGACGCGGCTGGCAATACGGATAGCACTCATGATGACTCCAGTCTGTTCCGGGATAGCACCACGTTACGAATTCAGGCGGCCGGCGGGTAACAGGGAATCGTTCTGATTCAAGAGCAAAAGCTTATGGATGGGGCACCGTCATAAGCAAACTGACCTGCAATAGTGCAGGCGAAGCCAGGGAGCAACTGGCTGATTTATAGGGCCATCCTGATATAACACGATCTATCTCACTGTTTTGCATATTAACTTTTTTAACATCGCACTTTGTGGGGTGGGTAACAATCAGCCTGGCCTGACTCTTGCTACACTCCCGTTCACTTTTCCGTAACATATTGAACGTGAAACAGGGGTGTAACGATGAATCTCAGGCGGCTTAAGTATTTTATCAAAATTGTCGATGTGGGCAGTTTGACTCAGGCGGCTGATATTCTGCACATCGCCCAGCCGGCCCTCAGCCAGCAGCTGGCTTCACTGGAGGGGGAGGTAGGTCAGCAGCTGTTGATCCGCACCAAGCGCGGCGTCACCCCCACCGAAGCCGGCAATATCCTCTACGCCCATGCTCAGGCGATCCTGCGTCAGTGTGAACAGGCGCAAAGTGCGATCGACGGTGCGGGTCAGGCATTGAGCGGGCAGGTTTCCGTTGGCCTGGCCCCCGGCACCGCCGCTTCGCTGCTGGCGCTGCCGCTGATGGAAGAGGTGCGTCGCCAGCACCCTGGCATCCTGCTCTACTTTAATGAGAGCTTCGGTACCACCCTCAGCGAGCTGATTATGAGCGGGCGCATGGATATGGCGGTGCTTTACGGCAACCGGCAGGTCCATGGGCTGGCCTTTATCCCGCTGATGAAAGAAGATTTGTGGCTGGTGACGCCGCCGTCCGAGGCCCGCTTCGGTAAAACCGTTACCCTCGAACAGATCGCCCATCTTGATCTGTTCCTGCCGCGCATCTACAACATTATGCGTAAGCTGGTCGATGAAGCTTTTGTGCAGAAGAATCTTGCTTACAAAGTGACGTGCGAAATCGAGTCGGCCACCACGCTGGCCCAGGCGCTGGCCAGTAATCTGGGTTCCACCATTCTGCCGGAGTCGATCGCCCGTCAGATGCTGAAGCAGGCACCACTGCTGCGCATGAGCAAGATCGTCGAACCGATTCAGGCACCGCTCTCCTTCTGTACCTCCGATCATCTGCCGCTGTCGCAGCCGGCCGAAGCGGTGAAGAAAATCCTGCTGTCGCTGATGGCCGAACGCACCCAGGACAACCGACCGCTGACCCTGGTCAGCTAAGCATCCTCCACCAGCAACAAAGCAGCACTCAGGCAGCACTCAGGCGTACCCTGAGTCGCTGCCTTTTGTCGCTTCAGGTTCGGGTGCACGCCTAATCGGAGAGTAGCTTTGGGACCGCTGGTCGCTTCAGGTTCCGGTGCCCGGCTAATCGGGGTTTATCCGGAACGCGGACACGCCAGTAACGTCCCTGGGCTCTGCCGGGCACCTCCCTGTGCCCGAAGGTCCGCTTATCCGGATAAACCCCGATTGCCTGTCTATCCGGAACGCGGACACGCCAGTAACGTCCCTGGGCTCTGCCGGGCACCTCCCTGTGCCCGAAGGTCCGCTTATCCGGATAAACCCCGATTGCCTGCTATTTTCTGCGTCGCTGTTTTAAAACCAAACCAAACCAAACCAAACAGCCACTCCTGTTTAGCTGCCAGCGATCCTGACGAAAAGCGATGTCTTTAGCAGCAACGCAATAGCTGGCAGGGAGGACGCGGGCGAAAAGGTTAGCCGGGCGTGCGGCGCAGGGAGCGCCGCCCGAGCTTACAGGGACGTACTTGCAGCGTCCCGGCGTTCTTTTCGACGTACTTGCAGCGGGCGAAAAGGTTAGCCGGGCGTGCGGCGCAGGGAGCGCCGCCCGAGCTTACAGGGACGTACTTGCAGCGTCCCGGCGTTCTTTTCGCCCGCGGCCGAACCCACCACCAGAGCAGAAAGCCACGCCCTAAGACAGCAACACCACAGCCAACAGTAATAAGGCTCTCTTATCACCCTAAAGCGAAACCCTCTTACACCCGGGCAAAAGCCACAAGATACAGTGTTCCCATCACGGTTTTTCCGTTAGCGGATACCACGTTGAGGAAATGGAATGGATCCAGCACGTCAGTTACAGACCCCGCAAATCAGCTGGCTTGGCACCCACGCGGTGCTGTTCGAAGCCCCCGGTGAACTCAGCCTGGAAAACCAGCAGCGCATCTGGGCGCTGGCGGACTATGCGCAGGAGCTTAACGCCATCCGAGGCGTTGTGCCGGGCATGAATAATCTGATGCTGGTGTTCGGCCCGCAGCTGCAGGAAGGTGCCAGCCTGTTTCAACGGCTGCAACGCCAGTGGCAACGCGGCGAGAGCAAAACCTTCTCCGGCCGCGTCATCGAACTGGACGTCACCTACGGCGGTGAGCCCGGCCCGCATATCTGCGATGTGGCCGAACACACCGGCATGACCATTCAGGAGATCGTCCAGCGCCACAGCGAACCGCTTTATCCGGTTTACGCCCTCGGCAGCCATCCCGGCTACTGCTACCTCGGCAATATGGACCCGGCGATCGCCACCCCGCGCCGCAGCACGCCGGTGCAGAGCATTCCCGGTGGATCGGTATCAATAGGCGGCGTGCAAACCGGCGTCTCGGCTTCGCCAGGCCCCAGCGGCTGGAACACCATCGGCCGCACTGATTTCGTCTTCTTTGATGCCCACGCCGAACCCCCGGTGCGGCTGCAACCCGGCGACAGCATTCGCTTTCGGGTAAGCCGGGTGCTGGCATGATCGTTATCGAACGTACCACCGCGCTGACCAGCGTGCAGGACACCGGCCGCTTTGGCGCGCTGCACTTCGGCGTCGGCACCGCCGGTGCGATGGATCCGCTGGCGCTGCGCCTTGGCAACGCGCTGCTCGGCAATCAGCCGGACGACGCGGCCATCGAAGTGCCGCTGTTCCCGTTCCGTCTGCGCTTCACCCGCGACTGCGCCTTTGCCCTCAGCGGTGGCGACAGCAGCGCCACGCTGGGAGAGCGGCGCATCCCGGCCTGGTGGGTGGCGCAGGCGCGCGCCGGTGACGTGCTGACCCTGCACGCCTCGCGCTTCTCCGCACGCAGCTACCTGCACCTGCCGGGCGGCGTGGACGTGCCGACTGTACTTGGCTCGCGCAGTACCCAGCTGCGCGGCGAGTTTGGTGGTTTTCATGGCCGTGGCCTGCAGCAGGGTGACTGCCTCAGCCCGTGCCTGACGGACTGGCAGGGTGCTACCGACTTCGGTATCGCACCGCCACGGCTGGCGCTGAGCGATAACCCGACCGGTATTCCGCAGGTGCGGGTGCTGCCCGCCGCCGAATACCGCGCCTTTACCGATGCCTCAGTAGCGCGATTCTGGCAGCAGCAGTGGCGCGTCACGCCGCAGAGCAACCGCTATGGCTACCGGCTGGAAGGCGAGGGCCTGGTGGCGAAAACCCCGCTGGAGATGCGTTCTCACGGCATCATCCCCGGGGTTATCCAGGTGACCCACAGCGGTCAGCCGATTATTCAGATGCGCGATGCCCAGCCCAGCGGCGGCTACCCCAAACTGGGTACGGTGATCGACGCCGATATGTGGCTGCTCGGCCAGGTGCCGGTGGGCAGCAGCGTGCAGTTTGTGGAAGTGAACTGGCAGCAGGCGGAGGGCGCCGGGCGCGAGCGTCAGCAGTGGCTTGATGCCCTGTGCCAGCGTATTGAAGACTACCGGCTGTGCCCACAGCAGGCCTGAGGAGGCAGGATGTTAGCATTTCGTGAAATTCAGGCGATTGCCCGCCGGCTGCGCCGCAGCGGGCTGGAGAGCATCGAGATCAAAGGTGCAGATTATGCCGTGCGGCTGACCTGTGAACCGGGCGGTGCATCAGCATTACCTGCCGCCGCCGGCGTGGCCGCGCCGGAACCACAGGCACCGCCAGCACCGCCAGAACCGCTGGCGCTTACGGCATCGATGCCCGGCCATATCTGGCTGCAGGACCCGCTCACCGGCAAGGCGCTGGCGGAGGAGCAGGGGACGGTGGCGGCGGGCGATCTGCTGGCGCTGCTACAGGTCGGGCCGATCTGTCTGCCGTTACGGGCTCAAACCGGCGGCAGGCTGGCGGGTTATACGGTCAGTCATGGACAGCGGGTGGAGTACGGCCAGCCGGTGGCACAGGTCATCACAGAGGAGACAGCAAATGAGAGCCATTGATCTTAACGCCGATCTCGGCGAAGGCTTTGGTGACTGGCGCATGGGCGATGACGCCGGACTGATGGCACTGATCAGCTCTGCCAACGTCGCCTGCGGGTTTCACGCCGGGGATGCGGCGATCATGGCGGCCAGCGTGGCGCTGGCCAGACGCCACGGCGTCGATCTCGGGGCGCACGTTGGCTTCCCCGACCTGGCCGGTTTTGGCCGCCGCCGCATGCAGATTGATACCGCCACCCTGGCGCATTACGTCACTTATCAGCTGGGAGCGCTGGCCGCCTTTGCCCGCGTAGAGGACTACCCGCTCAGCCATATGAGCTTTCACGGCGCACTGGGCAATATGGCCGCCGAGGACGATGCGCTGGCGCGACCGCTGCTGGCGGCGGTGCAGGCGTTCGATCCTGACATCATTATCAGCACCACCGCCGGTAACGCCGTTGAACGCTGCGCCCGCGAGCTGGGGCTGCGGGTGGCCTGTACCTTCCTGGCGGACCGCGCCTATCAGGCAAACGGGCTGCTGGTACCGCGCGGCCAGCCAGGGGCGGTGATCCACGATCCGTTGCTGGTCAGCCAGCGCGTGCTGACGCTGTTGCAGACCGGCAGCATCAACGCCATTGACGGCACGCTGCTGGCGATGGACATCTCGTCGGTTTTACTGCATGGCGATACCCCGGGTGCGCTGCAACTGATCGCACAACTGCGCCAGGATATTGCGAATGCGGGCGGGGAAATCATCCCGATATCGAAACATTCCTATGAATAAACAGTGGCATAGCTTATTACTATAGCCGCTATAAGGCAGCCTTATTGCCCTAAAGCCTTTCCCTCTTACCCCTCACCGCGATGAGCGGATAGAGTCAAAACAGAGCAAAAAGAACATCAGGAGAAGTCTATGCCGTTTGCAGATTATAAAACCGCGCTGGTTACCGGTGCTTCAGCCGGAATGGGTGAAGCGATCGTTGAGCGTTTGTGCCAGGAAGGGATCGTCGTTCATGCCGTGGCGCGTCGCCACAACGAACTGGAGCAGCTGGCCGCGCGTACCGGCTGTATTCCGCACGCCATCGACGTCTCTGACGTGGCGGCGTTGACTGAACTGTGCCAGAACCTGGAGATCGACATTCTGGTCAACAACGCCGGCGTCTCGCACCCGGGCTCTATCCTGCAGTCTGAGGCGCAGCATATTGAGACCCAGGTCGACGTTAACCTGCGTGCGGTGCTGCACCTGTGCCGCCTGCTGGTGCCGGGGATGGTCGATCGCGATCGCGGCCACGTCATCAACATCACCTCGATTGCCGCGATCTACAACTTCGGTGGCAACTCGATCTACCACGCCACCAAAGCCGGTGTACATGCGCTGTCGCGCCAGCTGCGCGTCGACTGCTACGGCAAGCGCGTGCGCATCACCGAAGTGTGTCCGGGACGCGTTGCCACCGACATCTTCGGCAACGTCAGCGGCGATAAAGAGGGCGCGCGTAAGCAGTTTATCGACGGCTTCGAGCTGCCGACGGCCAAAGACATTGCCGACACCGTGGCCTTCGCCATCGCGGCACCGGTGGCGGTGAACATTGGCAATATCGAGATCACCCCGACGCTGCAGGTGCCGGGCGGGCTGTCCACCATGCGTCCCGGTGATGCACCGCGCTAACGCGTAACTGACTGAGGGCCTTGCTGATGAACGGTTCACTCGATTTTAGCGTCATTCTGCACGGCCAGTACGGGCATATGATCCTTGACGGCATGTGGCTGACGCTGCAGCTGGCGGTGGGTGCCTGGCTGCTGGCGATGGTGCTGGCGATGGTGCTGGTGGTGATCCGCCTGACCAGAGTGCGGCCGCTGGAGTGGCTGGTGGCGGCCTGGGTCTCTTACCACCGCAACGTGCCGACCCTGATCCAGCTGATGATGTGGTATTTCGCCATCCCCACGCTGCTGCCGGAGTCGGTGCAGATGTGGCTGAACGAGTTCAACGCCGAGTTCCTGTTCTCGCTGGTGGCGCTGGGCATGTGCCAGTCGGCCTACTTCTCGGAGGATATCCGCAGCGGCCTGCGCGCCACGCCGGACGGGCAGAGCGAGGCGGCACGCGCGCTGGGCATGAGCTACGTGCAGTCAATGCGGCTGATTATTCTGCCGCAGGGGGTGCGCAACGCGCTGCCGGCGCTGATTAACCACACCGTGCTGCTGTTTAAAAATACCAGCCTGGCGATGGTGATAGGCGTTGCCGACCTGACCTACGTGACCCGGGAAATCGAGAACTACACCTTCCGCACCTTCGAAGCGTATCTGGTCTCGACGTTCTGTTACCTGGTCTTCTCCCTGCTGCTGATGGCCGCAGGCGCGCTGCTGGCGCAGCGTTTCCACCGTGTCACTGCGAGGTAGGCTGAATGAGTGAAATGCTGACGATTTTACAGCAGAACGGCATGCTGTTCCTGATGGGGCAGTACCCCAACGGCCCGCTGGGCGGAGTGCTCTGTACGCTGCTGGTGTCGCTGTCGGCGATTGTGCTGGCGCTGCCGGTGGGCGTGCTGCTCGGTATGGCCCGTATCTCGCCGTTCCGTATTCTGCGCTGGCCGGCCACCGCCTGGGTTTACGTGCTGCGCGGCGTGCCGCTGCTGATGGTGGTGTTCTGGACCTACTTCTGCGTGCCGCTGGTGCTGGGGCACACGCTGAGCGGCTTCGGCACCATGCTCTGCACGCTGGTGGTGTATGAGAGCGCCTATATTGCCGAAATCGTGCGTGCCGGTATTCAGGCGCTGCCGAAAGGGCAGTACGAAGCCTCCCGTGCGCTGGGCATGAGCTACACCCGCACCTTCCGGCAGGTGATCCTGCCGCAGGCGCTGTTCAATATGCTGCCAAGCCTGGTCAGCCAGCTGGTCTCCATCATCAAGGACAGTACCCTCGGCTACGTGATCAACGTGCCGGAGCTGACCTATGCCGCCAACCAGGTCAACAACCAGCTGCTGACCAAGCCGTTTCAGGTGTTCGCCATTGTCGCCATCAGTTACTACATCATCTGCTTCAGCCTGACCTGGTTCGCCGGCTGGCTGGAACGTCGCATCAATGCCAGGCGCAACCGGGATGAGCAGGCCGCCGTGCCGCAGCGCAGTGTCTCACTGGCAACCAAATCCGCTATCGAGGAGTAACGCATGAATCCGATTATTCGCTTTAACCAGGTGAACAAATGGTACGGTGCCTATCACGCGCTTGCCGATCTCAATGCGGAAGTGAACAGCGGCGAGGTGGTGGTGGTGTGCGGGCCGTCCGGTTCCGGCAAATCGACGCTGATCCGCACCGTTAACCGGCTGGAGCCGATCCAGGAAGGGCAGATCGTCTTTGACGGCCAGGACATTCACGGCAGTAGCACCCAGCAGAACCAGTTGCGATCGCGCATCGGTTTTGTGTTTCAGAGCTTTAATCTGTTCCCGCACCTGTCGGTGCTGGACAACATCATGATCTCGCCAGTCAAAGTGCTGGGCGTGCGCAAAGCCGAGGCGAAGCAGCAGGCGCTGGCGCTGCTGGATCGCGTCGGGCTGGCGCACAAGGCTAACGCCTGGCCGGCGCAGCTCTCCGGCGGCCAGCAGCAGCGCGTGGCGATTGCCCGCGCGCTGGCGATGAAACCGCCGGTGATGCTGTTCGACGAGCCGACCTCGGCGCTTGACCCGGAGATGGTCGGCGAAGTGCTGAGCGTGATGCGCAGCCTGGCGAACGAAGGTATGACCATGATGTGCGTCACCCATGAGATGAATTTTGCCCGTGAAGTCGCCGACACCATCTGGTTTATGGATGAAGGCAAAATACTGGAGAAAGCCCAGCCGCAGAGCTTCTTCACCCAGCCGCAGCACCCGCGTGCGCAGCGTTTCCTCACTGACCTGCGTCAGCATTAAAATAATAACCGGAGCCTGAAAACGATGAGAAAACCTTTTCCGCTGTCACTGGCACTCTGTTTGCCATTACTGCTGAGCACCAGTCTCTCCGCCCGTGCGGACACCTTAAGCGACATCACCAGCCGTGGATCGCTGAACTGTGGCGTTTACAGCGACACGCCGCCGTTCTCCTCACCGGATCCGAAAACCCGCGAACTGGCGGGCATGGATGTTGACCTCTGCCACGCGCTGGCAAAGCAGCTGGGCGTAAAAGCTAACCTGATGCCGGTGTCGGTTGAGGCGCGCATCGCCATTCTGACCACCGGACGTGCTGACGTACTGATCGCCAACCTCGCTTACACCAAAAGCCGCGCGCGGCAGATCGCCTACAGCGACCCGTACTATATCGCCAAAGAGGTGCTGGTCGTTAAGGAGGCCAACGCGGCGAAAACCCCGGCAGATTTCAAAGACAAACGCCTTAGCTCGACGAAAGGCTCCACCTCAGAGCAGGCAATCCGCCTGGCCGGTGCCCGCCCGGTGACCTTCCAGGACACCGCCTCCGCCTACCTGGCGCTGCAGCAGAATAAGTCGCTGGGCTTTGTCACCAACGGGATGACCGCGCTGCAGATGGTTAACCGCGCCGGTGCCGACGGCGTGAAGCTGGCGATTATCAAAGAGCCGATGGCGCTGGAGCCGGTGGCGGTGGGGATGAAAAAGGATGACGACGCGCTGCTGAAAAAGGTCAACGAAAGTCTGGCGACGATGGAGAAGGACGGTGAGATCGACGCCATCTGGCAGCGCTGGCTGGGGCCGCAAACCGAATACAAAATGGTGCGCGAAGAGAAGGTGCAGCCGCTCAGCGGGCTGAAGTTTGAAGCGCTGGAATAATACCGCCGATCGCCGGGCGTGTGGGGGGATCCCACACGTCCTTACCGCACGCCAGCTCCCCCCGTAATCAGCAGGCCTCCCGGCATCCATACTTCAGCTTTAACCGAACAGGCCCCGCATCCCTTATTTCAACGTTTGCCGAATGTGTCTCGCATCCCTTACGACTGACTTTCGCCGGATAGAGATGAAACGTTCTTCACAGGCCAAATGGCCGGTTTGCAGCCCGTGCAGAAGCGTTGCGTGGGGGCTCGCAAAGGTGCGCTACAGGCCTGGAATGAGGATTTTCACACGCGGAAAGCAGGTGTAGATTCGGTCAGGAAAGGAGTAACCTCCGTTATCCGGGCCGTTCGGCGGGCATTATCTGATGCCAGGCTGTCAACTTTTGAACGTGCAGTGGTGACGAAAAGTGTGGATGACCCCGCCCCGCTGGGCTTATATACCTGGAACGCGGTCATTTCGGGCGCGCTACTGGCACCTTTACAGGTATGTGAAGTGGTGATTCGTAATGCGGTTTCAGATGCACTTGAGAGCATTTATGGTTCAGAGTGGCCGTGGAATCGCTCTTTTGAAGGAAGCCTGCCTCATGGCAGAAAGAGCGATCTGCTGGAAGCAAGGAGGGTGGCAGAAGGCACGGATACCGTCATCCCTAAGAAAAGATGAGAACCAGATCCCATTCTGATCTCTCCAGACTTGCCAGGCCGTGTTAACGCTGACGATAATCGCGGCGCAACGGCAGTACAGGTTGCCGCCCGTTTTTATTACGGCATGTCACTGGTAATGCAGGCAAGACCAAAATAAAAATGCTCACCCTTATTTTTTGGGGGGCATTTCTATTTTGGTCTTTTTTTTTGGTTTTTTTCAGGGGTGAAGTATGAATTATAAACAGCTCGGCCACGACATTATCGCACTGTGCGGCGGTAAGGCGAATATTATCAGGTTAACGCACTGCGCCACGCGCCTGCGTCTTGAATTCAGCGACCGCAGTCAGGTACAGGACAAAGCGATAGAGCAGCTGCCTGGGGTGATCGGGGTGGTGGAGAGCGGCGGCCAGTTTCAGATTGTGATCGGCAACCAGGTACAGCAAACCTACCGCACCATGCTTGATGCCGGCAGCGGCACAGCCGGCGCGAAGCCGGTGGCCAGCGCCAGCAAAGGCGGGGTGTTCAGCCAGATTATCAGCGTGATCTCCACCACCTTTACCCCGGTGATCCCGGCAATTACCGGTGCCGGGATGATCAAAGCGCTGCTGGCGATTCTGAAACTGAGCGGTCTGATTACCGCCGCCAGTACCACCTATCAGCTGCTGGATACCATTGCCGATGCCGCGTTTTTCTTCCTGCCGGTACTGCTGGCTTACGGCGCGGCGATCAAATTTTCCTGCAACCCGATCCTGGCGATGACCATTGCCGGGGCGCTGCTGCATCCCAACCTGGCACAGATGCTGGCGAAGGGCGGTGAGATTACCTTTATTGGTATCGACGTGCGGCTGGCGGATTATGCCGGTTCGGTACTGCCGATCATCTTCACCGTGTGGATTATGTCGTGGGTGGAACGGTTCGCCGAGCGGGTGTCGCCGTCGATGATCACCTTCTTTACCAAACCGATGATCGTGCTGCTGGTTACCGCACCGCTGGCGCTGGTAGCGATAGGGCCGTTTGGCATTCTGCTCAACGACCTGGTGGCCACCGGCGCAGCGGCGATCGATGGCCGTGCCAGCTGGCTGATCCCGATGCTGATGGGCGGGCTGCAGCCGTTCCTGGTGATCACCGGCACGGCGTGGGCGATGACGCCGATTGCTACCATGCAGCTGAGCCGTCAGGGTTTTGAAACCATCAACGGTCCGGGGATGCTGGCGTCAAACATTGCTCAGGGTGCCGCTACCCTGTGCGTGGCGCTGAAAACCAAAAATAAAGATCTGAAGCAGCTGGCGTCGTCCGCCGGTTTCACCGCGCTGCTGGGGATCACCGAGCCTTCGCTGTACGGGGTGACGCTGAAGCTGAAACGCCCGCTGATTGCCGCGATGATCGGCGGCGGCTGCGCCGGGATTTACGCCGGACTGAGCGGCGTAGTGCGTTACGCCTTTGTCTCACCGGGGCTGGCGGCGCTGCCGGCCTTTATCGGGGAAAATCCGATGAACATCGTCCACGCGCTGATCACCTGTCTGATTGCCATCGTGGTCACATTTGCGCTGACCTGGGTGCTCGGTTTTGACGATCCGCAGCCGGTTGCGGATGCACCACAACAGGATGCCGCAGAGACTGCGCGTCAGGGCGAAGCTACCCGCGCAGCGCAGGCTGCTGGCGTGACCGCTGCTCAGGCCGCGGGCGTTAATGGCTTAGCCAGCCAACCCGTGAATGCCAGCGTGATGGGCACTGTTCAGGCCCGGGCAACTTGTGCTTCAGTGCAGTCGTTGCCGGACAGCGGTGAGGTCGCCACGTTAGCAACTGCGTCCTGTAGTAGTGCGGTTCAGACACCGCAGGCCAATGCCCTGCGCAGCGAAACCCTGCTCAGCCCGCTCAGCGGACGGGTGCTGCCGCTGTCGGCGGTGCCGGATGACGTGTTCTCCCTTGGTCTGCTCGGCCAGGGCGTGGCGATCGAACCGGATCGCGGCGTGCTGGTCTCGCCGGTGGCGGGTGAGGTGATGACCTTCCTGCCGTCAAAACACGCGGTGGGCATCAAATCCGACGGCGGGGCGGAAGTGCTGATCCATATCGGCATCGATACCGTTAATCTTAACGGTGAACACTTTACCTCGTCACTGCAGGTGGGCGATCGGGTCAGCGTCGGTGAGGTGCTGGTCACCTTCGATATCGCGGCGATCGCGGCGGCTGGCTATCCGCTGATAACGCCGGTGCTGGTGGTTAACAGTGAAGATTATCAGTCCGTCACTGCCGTCACTGCCGTCACCGCCAGCGGTCAGGTGGAGACCGGTGCAGCGCTGCTGGCGCTGAGCGCCCGGTCAGGGGAGAAAACAGCATGATCTATCAACAACCGTCGCCGTTTCCGGCAGGCTTTTTATGGGGCGCCTCCACTTCAGCGTATCAGGTGGAGGGGGCGTGGAATGAAGACGGCAAAAGCCCGTCGGTGATTGACATGTACCAGCATTCAGCCGACACCGCAGACTTTACCGTCGCCAGCGACCACTACCACCGCTGCATTGAGGATGTACGGCTGTTTGCCGAACTCGGACTGAAAGCCTACCGCTTCTCCATCGCCTGGACGCGGATCATTCCCGGCGGCACCGGCGAGGTGAACCCGGCCGGAGTGGCGTTTTACCGGCGTCTGGTCGACGAACTAAACCGCCACGGCATCGAGCCGATCGCCACGCTGTATCACTTTGATCTGCCCTGGTGCCTGCAGCAGCAGGGCGGCTGGGAGAACCGGGCAACCATCGACGCTTTTGTCGGCTATGCGCGCACGCTGTTCAGCCTGTTTGGCGACAGCGTACGCCACTGGCTGACCATCAACGAGCAGAATACGCTGATCCTGCACCCCGGCGCCGTCGCCCTGCCGCCGGGCGGGGTGCCACCGACGGCGAAATCGCTGTGGCAGCAGAACCACCATATGATGCTGGCGCAGGCGCAGGTAATGGCACTGTGCCACCGGATGCTGCCGGCGGCGAAGATCGGCCCGGCGATCAATACCACCTCAATGTACCCGGAGCACTGTAAGCCGGAAGATGCCATCGCCGCGCATAACTGGGAAACGTTGCGCGGCTGGAGCTTCCTCGACCTGGCGGTGCACGGGCGTTATAACATGCTGCACTGGCGCTACCTTACCGATCGCGGCCTTGCCCCGGACATGGCCGAGGGGGATGCGGCGATCCTGCTGCAGGGCAAGCCGGACTATGTCGCCATCAACTACTACTCGACGGCGACCATTGCCGCCAGCCGCGGCGATGCGTCAGACGTCAGCGCACGCGCCGGGGATCAGCAGATCATGCTGGGGGAGCCGGGGGTGTACCGCGCGGCGGAGAATCCGTTCGTCGGCAAAACCCGTTACGGCTGGGTGGTTGACCCGGTCGGGCTGCGCCTGACGCTGCGCAAGACGTACGAGCGTTATCATCTGCCGATCCTGATCACGGAAAACGGCATCGGTGCGCCGGATGAACTGCAGGCTGACGGAACCATCGCCGATGATTACCGCATCGACTTTCTGCGCCAGCATATTCAGCAGGTGCAGCTGGCGCTGGCGGACGGCGTGCCGGTGATGGGCTACTGCCCGTGGTCAGCGATCGATGTGGTCAGCACCCATCAGGGGTACGGTAAGCGCTACGGCTTTATTTACGTTAACCGCGGCGAGCATGACCTGAAGGATCTGCGGCGCATCCGTAAGCAGAGTTTCGGCTGGTATCAGCGGGTGATTGCCAGCAACGGTCAGACCTTGTAAAACAGAGCCAGACAGATAATGGCCGGGTGGTGAAATGGAAAAAATGACGGTAGCCAAAGTGCTGAATAACAGTCTGGTGTTATCCAGCACGCCCGGCCATGACGAAGTTATTGTGATGGGTAAAGGCATCGGCTTTAACAGCAACGTCGGCGATACCCTGGACCCGGAGAAAATCGAGAAGATCTTCGTGGTGCAGGGCAGCCAGACCTCGCGGGACTACCTGCGGGTGATCGCCAACTCGCCGGAATACCTGCTGCCACTGGTGCAGGCGCTGATCGACGATGCCAGCACGCGGCTCAACGCCCGCTTCAGCGAGCAGCTGTTCTTTACCCTGGTGGACCATATCTGTTTTGCCATCGAGCGTTTCCAGAAGGGCATGGTGATCCAGAACCGTCTGCTGGCCGAGGTGAAACGTTTCTACCCGCGTGAGTTCAGCGTGGCGCAGCAGGCGGTCGCCGGCCTCAACCAGCAGCTGAATATCCGGCTGCCGGACGAGGAGGCGGGCAATATCGCCTTTCACCTGGTCAATGGCCAGACCGACGTGCAGAATATGGAATCGACCCTGCTGTCGGTGAAGATGCTGAAGGATATTTTCAATATCGTTAAGTATCACTTTAACGTGACGCTGGATGAGGATTCACTTAACTACCAGCGTTTCCTCACCCACCTGCAGTTCTTTATTCAGCGGATGATCGAGGGGCGGCAGATCGTCGCCAGAGAGGACTTTATCTTCGCCCAGGTCAGCCGCGAGTATCCGCGCCACTACCGCGCCAGCCAGCTGATCGCCGAATATGTTCATAACCTGCTCCAGGTAACGCTGACCAGCGACGAATTACTCTATCTGATGATACACCTGGTGCGTATCGCCAGCCCGGATGAACCGTAGGCGGAGGAGGGGCAGGCGAAGCGCGCCTGTCACACTTGCCGCCTTTGCTTTAACTCGCGCCATCCTTTCCTGCACTGAGTCAGGTTGTGTACTTCCCGGCTGTCTTTGCTAACGATCCAAGGCTGAAAGCAACTGTCTGGCATCTGGCATCGTACATTTGTCCGTTCCCTTTGTCCTGTAACACTCTCCATCTGTCATCTGCCATCTGCCATCTGCCACCTGCCACCTGCCACCTGCCACCTGCCACCTGCCATAAAGCCTGCAGGCGCACCCTGCGCACCCTGCGCACTTTGCGGGCCGAGATAACCCCGCGTTCCTCCACGTTAAAAATTCGTGAATCGCGTCTCAAATCGGTGATTAATCCCTCAGCCGGGCTTGCCGTCGCAGAAGCACAGTGATATTAATGCACTTGTTCACAAATAATCGTGAAGTTGTAAAGTAATTCACAAACAACCTGATCAAGGACATGCCATGTCGGAACTGAAATTTGCCACCCGCCTTAACTCCTTTGCCTCCGGGGCCTGGCGCTACTGGCCGGAGCTGAAGGGCAAACCTACCGTGCTGCAGATGATTGAGCGTGCGGCCACCGCGAAGGGGCTGACCCACCTCGATTTAAACTATCCGCAGCACATCACTGACGATATCAACACCATGCGGCAGAAGATCGCGGACGTCGGGCTGGCAGTAAACGGCATGCAGATGCGCTGGGATGCGCCAGAATTTAAAATCGGTGCCTACACCAACCCGGACCCGAAAGTGCGCCGCCAGGCGATCGAGCTGACCAAGCGCGGCATCGACGCCGGTCGCGAGTTCGGTGCCAGCATTATGACCCTGTGGATGGGGCAGGATGGTTTCGACTACTGCTTCCAGGCGGATTACAAGAAGATCTGGGAAGACGCGGTCAGCGCCGTGCGTGAAGTGGCGGAATATGCCGGCGATATGGACGTCAGCATCGAGTACAAGCCCAACGAGCCGCGTGCTTTTGCCATCTTCCCCAACGTCACCACCTGCCTGCTGGCGGTGGAAGAAGCCGGTTGCCCGAACCTCGGTGTAACCCTCGATTTTGCCCACGTGCTGTTTGCCAATGAGGTGCCGGCCTTTGCGGCGGCGATGGTGGCACGCCGTTCGCGCCTGCTCGGGCTGGATCTGAATGACGGCTGGGGAAAACGTGACGACGGCCTGATGGTCGGTGCCGTTAACCCGCGCGCCACGCTGGAATTCCTCTGGCAGATGAAGCGTGACGGCTACAAGGGCGCCTACTACTTCGATACCTTCCCGGACGCCAGCGGCCTCGACCCGGTGCGCGAAGCCGAAACCAACATCGCCACGGTGACCCGTTTACTGAAACTGTGCGATCGGCTGGATAATAATACCGAATTGCATGATGCAATCAGCCGTCAGGACGCGGTGACCTCCCAGCAGATTATTAACGACATCATGCTGGCACGATAGTTTTTCTCTGGACAATCCATCTAACAACAATATCAGGATCGATCATGAAAAGAACCTTACTCTCTGTACTCGCCGTTACCCTGCTGAGCACCACCGCGTATGCCGCCGATCTGCCACCGTTGCAGTCTGACACCGAAGCGGATCGTACCGACTGGACGCAGCTGACGGAAAAATATGGCCCGTTACCGGCTCCGGCGAAAACGCTGAAAATTGGTGGCGTATCAAAAACCCTGACCAACGAATACTGGCGATCGCTGGGCGATGGCTACAAGGCCAGCGGCGCGAAATATGGTTTCACCGTTGAGTACCAGGCGGCGGCGAATGAAGACGATCAGCTGGGCCAGCTGTCGATTGCGGAAACGCTGATCTCGCAGGGCTTTAACGGCCTGCTGGTGTCACCGCAGACCGACGCCAACCTGCAGCCGGCCTATGAGGTGGCCAAAAGCAAAGGCATCCCGGTGGTTAACGTTAACGATGCGGTGATGCCGAACGCGTCACACTACGTCGGCAACGTGCAGAAGGATAACGGCGTGCGCGTGGCGCAGTGGTTTATCCAGCACTATCCGCAGGGCGGCAAGGTGGCGATCGTTGAGGGGCAGCCGGGCGTCTATGCCGCCGGGCAGCGCACCAAAGGCTTCCGCGAAACCATCAGCAAAAACGGCAAGTTCACCGTGGTGGCCAGCGTGCCGGCCAACTGGAGCCGTGAGAATGCCTATAACGCCGCCTCCACCATCCTGCAGCAGCACCCGGATCTGATCGGCTTCTATGCCAACAACGACGGCATGGCGCTGGGCGTGGTGGAAGCGGTGCGGGCGCAGAATAAAAGCAAGCAGACCGCCGTATTTGGCACCGACGGCATCTCCGACGCCTATGCTTCCATCAGGCGCGGTGAGCTGACCGGTACCGTGGACAGTTTCCCGGTGCTGACCGGCGAGGTGGCGATGGAAGTGATGCTGCGTCTGATTAACGGCCAGAAAATCTCCCGCGTGGTCTCCACCCCGCAGGCGCTGATCACCAAAGACAACGCTGAGGCTTTCTCGACCAAAGACAACGCGAAGCTGCGTCAGCTGCTGGCACAGCAGCAGTAATGCGGGTGACGGAGGGGATAATGGAACAGTTCAGTTTAACCATGCGCGCTATCAGTAAAAGCTACGGCAGCGCGGCCGCGTTACAGGGCGTTGATTTTTCGGTGCGTCCCGGCGAAGTTCATGCACTGATCGGCGAGAACGGCGCGGGGAAATCCACGCTGCTGAATATTCTCTCCGGAGTGCGGCTGGCGGACGGCGGTGAGATCTGCGTTGACGGCGTCACCATCCAGATGAAAAACCCGCTGTCTGCCCGTCAGGCCGGTATCGCCATGATCCACCAGGAGTTACAGCACGTTCCTGAACTCTCCGTCGCGCAGAACATGTTTCTTGGCCGGCCGCTGACGCGCGGGGCGGGTTTTTTCGTTGACCGTAAGGCGCAGTATGCCAGAGCTAAAAGCATTCTGCGCCGCCTGGATCCGAGCATCGACCCGGACGAGCCGATCAAAAATCTCAAGGTTTCGCAGCAGCAGATTGTCGAGATCGCCCGTGCGCTGCTCGATGAAGCAAAAATCATCGCCATGGATGAGCCGACCTCAAGCCTGACGCCGCGCGAATTCGACCGCCTGGCCGAGCTGATCGGCGATCTTAAGGCGATGAACGTGGCGCTGATTTACGTGTCGCACAAGATGAATGAGATCTTCAAAGTCTGCGATCGCGCCACCATCCTGCGTGACGGCAGGCAGGTGGGGGTGGTTAACATCTGTGACGAAACCGAAGAGAGCATCGTCACCAAAATGGTCGGCCGTAAGATCGACAAGGTCCAGCATCAGTCGTATATCACCGACCGTGAGGTGCTGCGGCTGGAGGGCGTCGGGCGCGGCACGGCGGTGCTGCCCGCCAGCTTCAGCGTGCGCGCCGGCGAAGTGCTGGGGATTGCCGGGCTGGTCGGTGCCGGGCGCACCGAGTTGCTTAAGCTGATCGCCGGCATCGATAAGAAGAGCTGCGGCGAGGTCTGGGTCGACGGCGTGGCGGTGAAAAATCTCAACGTCAGCCGGGCGATTAAAGCCGGTATCGGGCTGGTGCCGGAGGACCGTAAAAAAGAGGGCATTATCAAACAGCGGGCGGTAAAGATGAATATGGCGCTGCCCTCGATGGCGCAGTTCACCCGTCAGGGGCTGCTGCGGCAGCGTAAGCTGGACGCGCTGGCGCTGCAGGTGATGACCGATCTGAATCTGCGACCGTTAAATATTGAAAAACCGATTGGTACCTTAAGCGGCGGCAATCAGCAGAAGGTGATTATCGGCCGCTGGGTGGCGGCGGATAATAAAGTCTTCCTGTTTGATGAACCGACGCGCGGTATTGATATTGGTGCCAAAGCGGAAATCTATAATTTAATTGAAAAGCTGGCCCGCCAGGGGAAAGCCATTGTGGTGGTCTCCTCCGAGATGCCGGAAATAATGCGTATTTCAGACCGGGTACTGGTGATGCGGGAAGGAAAAATAACCCGTGAACTGCAGGGTGATGCAATCACCGAAGAGAATATCGCCCGTTATGCGATTAACGAACTGGCTTAAGCATTAACTTTCTAAGGTAATAACATGATGACGCAAGATAAGACTCAACCTGGGCTGCCCACCGCCGCGCTGTTTAAATTTAATCTGCGCGATGCCGGTACGCTGATTGGCCTGATAATCATTGTCGTGACGTTCTCGCTGCTGTCACCGGTGTTCTGGACTCTGCCTAACCTGCTGAATATTTTGCAGCAGTCATCCATTAACGCGATTATTGCGCTGGGAATGACGCTGGTGATTATCTCCGGCGGTATTGACCTGTCGGTGGGGCCGACCGCAGCGCTGTCTGCGGTGCTGGGAGCCACGCTGATGGTCGCCGGCGTGCCGGTGCCGCTGGCGGTGATGGCCACGCTGGGCGTCGGCGCGCTGTGCGGGGTGTTCAGCGGCACGCTGATCGCTTATGCCGGGCTGCAGCCGTTTATCGTTACCCTCGGCGGCCTGTCGCTGTTCCGCGCGCTGTCGCTGATTTTCACCAACGGTAACCCGATTTTTGGTATTCCGATGGAGTTTCGTAACCTGATTAACAGCGCGCCGTTTGGCGTGCCAGCGCCGATTCTGATCGTAGTGGCGATTGCGCTGCTGCTGTGGGTGGTGATGAATAAGACCCCGCTGGGCGAGTATATTCTGGCGGTGGGTGGCAACGAAGAGGCGGCGCGGGTGGCCGGGGTGCCGGTGAAACGCACCAAGGTTACGGTCTATGTGATCTCCGGGCTGCTGGCCTCGCTGGCCTCGCTGATCCTGATCGGTCGCCTTGGCGCGGCAGAGCCCACGCTCGGCAACCTGTGGGAGCTGGATGCGATTGCCGCCGCGGCGATCGGCGGCGCGTCGCTGATGGGCGGCAAGGGCAGCATTGTCGGTACGCTGATCGGCGCGGTGATCCTCGGTTCGCTGCGTAACGGTCTGACGCTGCTAAATATTCAGGCGTTTTATCAATTGCTTGCCACCGGCCTTATAATTATCATAGCGATGTTGATAGACAGAGCGACACGAGGCAAGTAATGAAGCAGGATCCGCGAGCCATTGGCGCTCAAATACGCATGAGATTACCCGGCCTGACCCCGCTGGAAAGAAAAGTGGTGGATTCAATCACCTCGAAAACAGATTTAACCGAGCAGACCTCAATTAAAGAGATCGCGCAGGCCAATAATGTTTCCGAGGCGATGGTGGTGAAAATTGCCAAGAAATTGAATTTCTCCGGTTTTCGTGAGTTCAGGAGCAGCCTGCTGTTCTACAACTATTCAGAAGTGGCCGGGCTGCATGCGGAAATTGAAGCGGATGACTCGTCGGAGCAATTACTGGCAAAAGTATTCAGAACCTCGATACAGGCCATGGAAGAGACCATGTCGATTCTGGATATTTCTGAGTTCAACCGGGCGGCAGAGATCTTATTTAAGGCGCGGCATATCGATCTCTACGCGGTGGGGGGGTCAGCCACCGTTGCGCGGGATTTAAGCCACAAGCTGCTTAAGATCGGTATCAAAACCACCGTCTATGACGATGCGCATATTATGCTGATGTCGGCGGCGGTATTAGCGGATGATGATGCGGTGATCGCCATCAGCCATTCCGGTGCCACCCGTGCGGTGAACGACCCGATTAAGCTGGCAGCGCGTAACGGGGCCAAAGTGATTGCAATTACCAACTACGCCGAGTCGCCGATTGCGCGTAATGCGCAGGTGGTGCTCACTTCAACCTCTCAGGGATCGCACCTGCTCGGGGAAAACGCCGCGTCACGCATCGCCCAGCTGAATATTCTGGATGCCCTGTTTGTGGCGATAGCGCAGAAGGATCTGAAAACGGCGGAGAAAAACCTGATGAAGACCCAGCAGGCGGTCCAGGACCTCAGAGAATATTAGCATGAGTCAGATCTTAGTCACCGGCAGTCTCCATTACGACATTATGCTGCAGGCCGATCATCGCCCGGAAAAGGGCGAAACGGTGATCGGCAGCCGCTGCAGCTACAAATTTGGCGGTAAAGGCGGTAATCAGGCGGTGGCCGCCGCGCGGGCGGGGGCTGCAGTGCGCTTCGCGGGCGCGGTCGGCGACGATGCGCCCGGAGCATTTTTGCTGGCGGTATTAGATGAGCACGGCATTGACAGCCGGGTGGCGGTAAAAGCCGGTGAACCTTCCGGGATGAGCGTGGCGATCCAGGATGCCGAAGGCGACTACGGCGCGGTGGTGGTGTCGGGGGCAAATACCCTGATCGAACCCCAGGCGCTGGCGGAAGCGTCGCTGTGGCAGCAGGTGGGGATGCTGGTGCTGCAGAATGAGGTCACGGACGCGGTGAACCTCGCCGCGGCGCAGGCTGCCCGCCAGCGGGCGATCCCGGTGTGCATCAACGCCGCCCCGGCACGGGCGTTAAGCCCGGCGCTGATCGCCTGCCTCGATCTGCTGGTGGTGAACGGCGTGGAAGCGCGCGACATGAGCGGCATCAGCGTCAACAGCCTTGCAGATGCGCTGCAGGCCGCTCAGGCGCTGGGCCAGCACTATCCGGCGGTGGTGGTCACCGCCGGGGAACACGGCGTGGCCTGGATTGAAGCGGGCCAGCCTGCGCAGTCGCTGGCCGCACAAAAGGTGGTACTGGTCAGCACCCACGGCGCGGGGGACTGCTTTATGGGTATGCTGTGCGCCACGCTGTTGCAGGGCGAGCCGCTCTCCACCGCCGTTGCGCGTGCTAATCAGGCGGCCGCTGAACACGTTTCACGCCCGGCGGCGTAACACCGCCCGCCGTGACGGCCGGTTTCTCCAGTCTCAAGGCCCTGAATGCTGCTGCATTCGGGGCTTTTTATTGCCGTCAAATTGTTGCCCGGGTTTTTACTTCCGCGGATCCACACCCTGATGAAGGTGACCGAACCTGGCGCGAAAAGTTTTATCATCGGGTACGTAAGTCACGCATTTCACCCCTGCGTCAGCCAGGGCGTAGCGCACCGCCTTAGTCCGACCGGCTCCATCTCTTTTCCAGCCGCCCGGAAAGCAGGCTTAACGGCCAGATTACCAGGAAGTAGATCAGCGCCACGCAGGTGAAGATCTCCAGCGGGCGGTAGTACGCGGCGCTGAGCAGCCGCCCCTGATACATAATCTCCTGCACCGACAGCACCGAACAGAGCGAGGTCATTTTCGCCATCTCGATGCCGCGGTTGGTCAGCGCGGGCAGCATGCGTTTGAACACCTGCGGGAAGATAATGCGCCGCAGGATCTGCGCTTTACGCATGCCGATCGCTTTTGCTCCTTCCCACTGCCCCTGTGCCACCGACTGAATACCGCTGCGGAAAATCTCGCAGCAGTAGGCGGAGGTGTTGAGGCCCAGCGCCAGCAGCGAGGCCTGCAGCGGCGACAGCTGCACGCCGGTCAGCGCCGGCAGGGCGTAGTAGAACCAGATCAGCTGAATCAGCACCGGGGTATTGCGGAACACTTCCACCCAGGCGATGCTCAGGCCGTTTAACAGGCGGCTACCCGAGGTGCGGCCAAGGCTGAACAGCGCGCCGGCCAGCATGCCCAGCGGAAAAGCGACAGCCCAAAGTTCTACGGTCAGTATAATGCCGCGCCCCAGCACCGGCAGGCTGGTCCATACCACGGCGCTGTCCCAGCTAAATTCCACGGTGGTTTACTCCCATGTTTTAATCCTGCGCCCGACTGTAGCGGGCGAGGCGGTATTCAGCGATGCGCGCCAGCTGGCTGAGCAGCAGCAGCGAAATAAAGAACAGCCCGGCGATCACGGTGTAGATCTCCAGCGGGCGGAACAGCATGCTGTTGACCTGCATTGCTTTATAGATCACGTCGCTGTAGGCGAGGGTGGAGGCCAGCGAAGTGGTTTTAATCAGCTCGAAGGTGCGTTCGACAAACGGCCCGCTCATCCGGCGCAGCGCCTGCGGCAGGATCACCCGCCACAGGGCGCGACGGTGGCTCATGCCGATCGCTTTTGCGCCTTCCCACTGGCCGCGCTCCACTGACTGGATGCCGCCGCGAAACACCTCGGCGTAGAAGGCGCCGGACTGGGTGGAGAGGGCGATGGCCGCCGCCCAGTAGGGCGACAGCGTAATGCCGCTGACCAGCGGCAGGGCGTAGAAGCACCAGAAAAAGTGTACCAGCGGCGGCGTATTGCGGAAAAAGTCGATAAATACCTTCGCCGGCAGCCGCAGCACGCGCTTAGGTGACATCATCATCAGCGCCACCACGCCGCCGACCAGGATGCCGATCAGGATCGCCGCCAGCGCCAGCTGCGCGGTGCCGAGCAGCCCCTCCAGCAGCAGCGCCCGCTGCTGCCAGACGCCGCTAAAATCCCACTGATACTGCATACCTTCTCCTGCTGCCCTTGCCACAGCGCAATGCGCCAGTGATCTGTTGCACATTCTGCTGCCGGGCAGCGCAGGGCGATTTAGCCCGCTACGCTACACCGGTCAGTTGACGGCCGGTTACCCTGTTGCTGGCGACCGCTTCCGCGCCGGCCGTATTAGGCACACCGGTTACCGATCCGCCGTCACGCCCGGAATGGCTTTGGCATCCAGCCCTTTAGAAGTCATATACTCGCTAAAGGTTTTCTGCACCTCACCGCTGGCGTTCAGCTTGATCACTTCCTCGTTGATGTAGTTGAGGAAGCGCGGGTCGCTCTCTTTGCGCAGGCCGATGCTGCTGGACAGCTGCACCACCGGGGTCGGCACGACCAGGTTGCCGGTACGGATGTGCGACAGGGCAATTGCCAGCGCCGGATGGTAGAAGGCAAAACCGTCGATGCGTTTCGACATAAACGCGGCAACGGTCTCATCGGTGTTGGCGAAGCGCTGGATCTGCGCTTTCGGCAGACGCTGGGTCAGATCGCGGTCGGTCGAGCTGCCGAGGGTCACGCCAATGCGCACGTCAGGGCGGTTAAGGTCGTCCCAGCTGTCGGCTTTGATGCCGTCTTTCACCAGCACGCCCTGCTTGTACCACAGCAGCGGCGCTTCCGGGAACGCCAGCGCTTTTTTACGTTCGGCGGTGGCGTCCAGCACCAGCAGCAGGTCGATCTGATTGGCCTGAATAGCTGCCGCAACGTTGCCGTAGGTGGTCTCCACCGGCACCAGCTTCACGCCGAGATCCGCAGCAATCTTCTCGCCAAGCTTATAACCCACCCCGGTCCACTGGCCGCTAATCGGGTCTTTGTAGTACCACGGATCGCCAGGCGCCACGCCAAGGCGCAGCTGTTTAGTCTCATGAATCTGATCCCAGGTGGAGTCTGCAGCGCTGGCGGCGGCTGAGAACAGCGTGCTGCCAAGCAGGGCGGCGGCAAACAGCCGACGCAAAGGACGATGCCATACGTTCATAAATTACCTCGGGTTATGGGCCGCTGTGGTGGCTTAACGCACCTTAGCCGGCCTGGGTGTAGTGTTCATAAAGGGCGGAGAGGCGTGCGGTCAGCGCCCCCGGCTGGCCGCTGCCGATGGTCTTACCATCCACGCGCACCACCGGGGTAAGGCCGCCCAGCGTACCGGTAATAAAGGCTTCATCGGCGGTGTAGACCTCGGCGAGGGTGTAATCACCCACCACCAGGGTAATACCCGCCTCACGCGCCAGCCGCATCACCGTTTTATGGGTGATGCCGTTGAAGTTGAAGCGCCCGCTGGAGGTCCAGAGCTCATCCCCGCGCACGATAAAGAAGTTGGTGGAGTTACAGCTGGCGACAAAGCCGTGCGGATCGAGCATCAGCGCTTCGTCGGCACCGGCGTTGATTGCCTGGATCAGCGCCTGAATAAAGTTCAGGCGGCTGTGTGAGTTGAGGCGCAGGTCGAACACGTCCGGGCCGCTGCAGCGGTAGGTGGAGGTAAACAGCGACAGACCCTGACTTTTTTTCGCGTTATCAATCACCTTAAACTCGGCGACGATCACGATGGTCGCCTGGCCCAGCGCAAAGCGCGGATCCTGGTTTGGCGTGTGTTTTTTACCGCGGGTGACCATCAGACGGATATGCACGCCGTCGTGCATCTGGTTACGTCGCAACGTTTCTTCAATCAGTGCCAGCATGCCGGCCTTATCGACGCCGATATCCAGCTCAATCGACTTCGCCCCGTCGAACAGTCGGGTAAGGTGCTGGTCGATGGCCAGCAGCTTACCGTTAACCAGCCGCAGCCCCTCCCAGACGCCGTCTCCCAGCACAAAGCCGCTGTCAAAAATCGACACCGTGGCCTGATGTTTCGGCACAAACTCGCCGTTAACGTAAACAATCACGTTCTCGTTGCGCTCGTCAGGGATATAGCCCTGTGCGCTGGTGCCGGAAGGCGTAATGCTCATGATGGTTCCTTACGTAAAATGCCCTGGTGGAAGCGTCCCTGGTGCAGGCGCCGGGAATCAGCTAAAAGCTGAAGGTGGTAAAACGGTCGATAAACGCCCGGGTTTTCGGCCGCTGCGGGTGCTTCAGCACCTCGTCCGGCGTGCCGCTCTCGTAAAATTCACCGTCGGCAAAGAAGATCACCCGGCTGGCGAAGTGGTAAGCAAAACCCAGCTCGTGGGTCACCAGCAGCAGGGTGCGGCCCTCGTCAGCCAGGCTGCGGATGCTGGTCAGTACCTCACCGACCAGTTCCGGATCCAGCGACGAGGTCGGTTCATCAAACAGCATAATTTCCGGCTGCATCGCCAGCGCGCGGGCGATCGCCACCCGCTGCTGCTGCCCGCCGGAAAGGCGGCCAGGGTAAGCCTGCGCCTTATCGCCCAGCCCGACCTTATTCAGCTCGGCTAAGGCAATCTCCTGCGCCCGGGCTTTTTTAAGGCGCTTCACCTGTACCAGCCCCTCCATCACGTTCTGCAGGACGGTCATCTGTGGGAAGAGGTTGAACTGCTGAAACACCATGCCAATTTTTTTGCGCACCTCACAGAGTTCAGCCTCGCTGTACTGTACGCGTTTTTCACCGTTACCGGCCGGCGGCAGCGCCTTGCCAATCAGCCGGCCGTCGAGGGTAATCTCTCCGGCGCTGGGCAGTTCCATAAAATTCAGGCAGCGCAGCAGGGTGCTTTTACCTGAACCACTGCCACCGATAATCGCGATGCGATCGCCGGCATTTACCGTCAGATCGACGCCTTTCAGCACGTGGTGGTCACCAAAACGCTTGTGCAGCTGGCTGATGGTCAGCAAAGGGTGTGACATAAGCGGTTCTCTTATCAGGTTCTTTTGGCGGGAGCGATAAGCCCCTGGTGGATTTTCACTGACTCCACCACTTTTTCCACCCCGCGGTACACGTGCTCAGCGATATCTTCCCGCATCGCCTGCCAGTCATCGCCACAGGCCAGTGCGACATAGCTTTCATGGGCGTCCAGACGGGCGCCTTTACGGCCATGAATATCCTGGTGCAGCGACCAGTAAAGTTGTAGCCGGCCGGATAAGCTGCGCCAGGTACTGACTAACAACTCGTTGCCACAAAAGTCAAAGGCGGTGCCGTGCAGGTGCAACTCGGCCTTAATCGCCGCGAATTTGTCATCCTGTAGCAGGATCTGCAGCAGCGCTTCATGACGCTGATGCAGCGCGGCACGAAACGCCTCATCCCGCTTCGGCCACACCAGCTCAAAGGCGAAGGTTTCCAGCACCCGACGCATATCGTACAGATCGCGCAGGCTCTGCTCATTCAGCGACTGCACGTAGTAGCCCGCATAGGGTTTAGCCACCAGCAGCCCTTCTTCCACCAGCGCCGAAATGGCCTCGCGCATCGGCGCGCGGCTGACGCCAAACTCCTGGGCCAGCCGTGACTCGGTCAGCTTACTGCCCGGCGCCAGTTGACGTTCTATGATCGCCTGACGCAGCCGTTCACCCACTTCAGTACGCAGCGTTACGCGGGGAGTCACAGGGTTGATATCCATCGGGCATCCTTTTTTGTCGACTGTCGACAATCTTAAGAGACTATAAGATAAACTTAAGTAAAAGAGTAATAGCGGTTTGATCTAATTAATAGCATTTTATCCAAAGGAGGGAGAGGGGGAGGGAAAACGGCCTGAGCCACTTTGAGTTACAGGCACAACAACCTGAACATTAACAGCATGAATTCCGCCTCTGGACTGTCGGCAGTCCTTTCGGCCCAGGCCCGGCTGAAGCACTTCTTATCCCGTATGGCTTGCGCAAGCTGCTCCCTGAGCCGGGCGTTCTTTTTCAAATTTGGCTCCTCTGACTGGACTCGAACCAGTGACATACGGATTAACAGTCCGCCGTTCTACCGACTGAACTACAGAGGAATCGTGTGAACGAGGCGCATATTAATCATCGCGGGTCGGGGTGTCAACGCGTAAACGTCATAAAAGTGACTGAGTGCCGATGTTTTCAACAAGCTGATGATTTGTCGTGCATTTACCGTCTAATCCCCCGGTGAAAAGCCGGGGGAAGACGAGGATCAGGCGCTGACCGTGCGGCTGTCCCGCAGCCGGGCATAGCTGAAGGAGAGGATAAACAGCAGGCTGAACAGCACCACAATGGTCGGTGCCGGGGCGCTGTCGAGGAAAAATGCCAGATATGTGCCGCTAAAACAGACCGCGACCGACAGCAGCACCGCGCAGATCATTACCGTGGCAAAGCGGCGCATCAGCAGCAGGGCGATGGCCCCCGGCGCGATCAGCAGCGCAATCGACAGAATAATTCCCACCGACGACAGCGTGGCTACGATGGTCATGGCAATCAGACACAGCAGGCCGTAGTGCAGCAGTCCGGTGTTCAGGCCGCTGGCCTTCGCCTGGCTTGGGTCGAAGGCGTGCAGCAGCAGATCGCGCCATTTCACCACGACCACCAGCAGCACCACGGCCGCGATGGCGGCGGTCTGCGCGATATCGGCAAAAGACACCCCGAGCATATCGCCAAACAGAATGTGGTCGAGATGCACCTCCGACTGAATCGACACGTAAAGCACCAGCCCGAGCGCAAACATGCCGGAGAAGACGATGCCCATCACCGTATCACGCTTGATGCGGCTGTTGTCCGACAGCCAGCCGCTGGCCAGCGCGCAGAACAGCCCGGCGACAAAGGCACCGATCGCCACCGGAATACCGATAATCCAGGCCACCACCACGCCGGGAAACACCGCGTGGCTCATGGCATCACCCATCAGCGACCAGCCTTTGAGCACCATAAAGCATGACAGCAGCGCGCAGGGGATGGCGACCACCAGCGAAATGGTCAGCGCGTTGACCATAAAGTCGAACTCAAAAGGTTGCAGCAAAACGTTAAGCATCAGAGCCGCTCCTGAGATGAGCCGGGGTTGCGCCGCGCCTGGAGGCCACGCTGCCTGCGCGCCAGCCAGCCGTGCTTCGGCGCAAAGATAAACGCTACCAGGAACACCAGCGTCTGGGCCAGCACGATAATGCCGCCGGTGGCGCCGTTCAGCCAGTAACTCAGCCACGCGCCGAAGAAGCTGGTCAGGCTGCCGATCAGTACCGCAATCAGCAGCAGGCGCTCAAAGCGGTCGGTGAGCAGGTAGGCGGTTGCCCCCGGCGTCACCACCAGGCAGATCACCAGAAACGCGCCGACGGTCTGCAGCGCGGCGACCGTACAGGCGGCCAGCAGGGTGAAAAACAGCAGCTTGAGCCGCGGCGGGCTCAGGCCAATCGAGCGCGCGTGGCTCTCGTCAAAAAAGGCCACCATCAGGTCTTTCCACTTCAGCAGCAGGATCAGCAGCGAGACAAAGCCAATTACCGCCAGCTGCACGATATCCTCCGGGGCGATGGCCAGAATATTGCCCATGATGATGGTCTGAATATTCACCGAGGTCGGGTTCAGCGACACCATAAACAGCCCCAGCCCGAAGAACGAGGAGAAGATCAGGCCGATAATTGCGTCCTCTTTCAGTCGGGAGCGCTGGTTGAGGAACAGCATGCTGCCTGCCGCCAGCCCGCCGGAGAGAAACGCGCCGAGGGCAAACGGCAGGCCGAGCATATAAGCACCGGCCACGCCGGGCACGATCGAGTGGGAGAGGGCGTCACCAATCAGCGACCAGCCCTTTAACATTAGATAGCAGGAGAGAAACGCGCAGACGCCGCCGACCAGCGCCGACACCCACATGGCGTTGAGCATGTACTGGTAGGTGAAGGGTTCAATGAGCCAGCTCACTTCAGGTTCTCCCAGTTGATCTCGCGCAGCGCGCCGCTGAAGGCGGCCTCAAGGTTTTCGCGGGTAAAGGTGGTGCGCGTCTCGCCGCTGGCCAGCACCGTGCCCTTAACGATCACCGTGCGATCGCAGTAGTCGGTGACCGAAGCCAGATTATGGGTGGAGACCAGCAGCGTGCGCCCCTCGTCGCGCAGTTCACGCAGCAGGCTGATGATCTGCCGTTCGGTATTGACGTCAACGCCGGTAAACGGCTCGTCGAGCAGGATCACCTCACCGCGCTGGGCGATGGCACGCGCCAGGAACACGCGCTTTTTCTGCCCGCCGGAGAGCTCGCCGATCTGCCGCTTGCGGAACTCCAGCATATTGACCCGCGCCAGCGCCTCCTCCACCAGCCGGTGATCCTCGCGGCGGGCGATGCGCAGCCAGTTCATATGGCCGTAGCGGCCCATCATCACCACGTCCTCCACCAGCACCGGGAACGACCAGTCAACGTCCTCCGCCTGCGGCACGTAGGAGACCAGGTTCTGCTTCAGCGCCTGTTTGCCCGGCCGGTCGAGCAGGGTGATGCTGCCGCTGGCCAGCGGCACAAAGCCCATAATCGCCTTGAACAGCGTCGATTTACCGGAGCCGTTAATCCCGACCAGGGCGCTAATGCTGCCGGTCGGCAGGGTCAGCGAGGTGTCGCGCAGCGCGGTGTGGCCGTTGCGGTAGGTGACCATCAGGTTATCAATGCGGATGCCGTCAGGCCGCACCACGCCGGCCGGGACGCCGGTCATTTTGCCATCCCCTGCTGGATACCCTTGACGATGGTGTCGCTGGTGACGCGCAGCAGGTCAAGGTAGGTGGGCACCGGACCATCGGCCGCGCTCAGCGAGTCAACGTAGAGCACGCCGCCGTAGTGGCTGCCCGTCTCGCGGGCCACCTGGCGCGCCGGTTTATCGGAGATGGTACTTTCGCTGAATACCGCCGGGATATGATGCTGTTTTACCGCATCGATCACTTTTCTCACCTGCTGCGGCGTACCCTGCTGATCGGCGTTGATCGGCCACAGATAGAGTTCTTTCAGCCCGTAGTCGCGGGTCAGGTAGGAGAAGGCCCCCTCGCTGCTGACCAGCCAGCGCTTATCCTCAGGGATCTGCGCCAGCGCCTGTTTCGCCGGGGCGACGGTGGCGCGGATCTGCTGCTTGTAGCGCTCGGCGTTCTGCTGGTAACTGGCCGCGTTGGCCGGGTCGTACTTCACCAGCGCGTCGCGAATGTTATCGACGTAGATCAGCGCGTTGTCGGCCGACATCCAGGCGTGCGGGTTAGGTTTACCCTGATACGGGCCTTCACCAATGCCCATCGGTACCACCCCTGAGGAGACCACCACTTCCGGCACTCCTTTCAGGTGCTGATAGAAGCGGTTAAACCACAGTTCCAGGTTCAGACCGTTGGCGAGGATCAGCTGCGCGCCCTGCGCCCGCTTAATGTCGCCCGGCGTTGGCTGATACTCGTGGATTTCTGCTCCCGGCCTGGTGATGGACGCGACGTCGGCGCTGTCGCCCGCGACGTTTTTCGCCATATCGGCAATCACCGTAAAGGTGGTGATGACTTTCAGCTTCTCCGCCGCCAGCGCGCCGGACAGGGGCAGGACGGCAAGGGTGAGGGCGCAGAGCAGCCGGGGTAAGCGTAACAGTCGGGGCATTCGGATTCTCCTGAACGGGGTAATGACGCAGGGTGATTAGCTGATGCTATAAGGTATAGCACAGGCTATAACTCAGGGTGAGCATTTTTTGCTCCTGATTCGGTAAAAATTTGTCAGCTGAGCAGGTGGGGATGGGGAGCAGGCGCGTGGCGACCGGCCGGGTTGTCAGTGAGAAGGCAGGGAGCGGAGGGCTGGAAAGCGCAGTATCGCACAGTGAGATGACAGGAAAACGAAACGTCAGGGCGAGGCTGCTTAACCCGTTCAGGTTGCGTTGAATCGGAAGGCGCGGGTTATTTTCAGATGACTGATAACAGCGTGCAGGCTGTACCAAAAATAAAACGGATTAATGTAATGCTGCAATTAAGGTTTTAATCGAGCTGCCCTTGATAAAATAAGGTATTTTGTTTTTTTCATCAGTAGAGATGTAATTTTTTATGTGAGTTTCTTTTGATTTTAAAATGGATATTTTACTATTTTTTAGTGGTTTAGGCAAAATGTGCTTTACCTGAAAAGTTCACTGAACCTTCCTTTTGTTTATCCGTCGTTGATTGTTGTAATTTTTTATATCAAATAAAATGCTGCTGTTTTTTTGAGCGGAAATAACATTAACACAGAAGTTTAAGCGTTTTCTGGTTATTAAGCGGCAGGATGTTTCCATTTAATCTGGCATGGGAGTCATGGATGAACCTGTATTATCGAACTTTTTCAGCGGCGTCATTTGGCTGTGGCGCACTGTTACTCTGCTCAACCCCGCTGTGCGCCGCTCCCCCCACCGCCAGCCCGGAGCAGCAGCGTGCGGCCGCGCTCAGGGATGCCAGTGAACAACAGCGCCAGCAGGAGCGTGAACGCGCGTTGCAACAGCAAAATACTCCACGCCCTGAGGTCCGCCTGAGCGTGCCGCCACTGGCGGTGACGGCGTACCCGGCCAACGAGAAGCCCTGTTTTCCGTTGCACAGCGTGCGGCTGGAGGGCGAAGACGCGGGCCGTTTTCAGTGGGCGCTGGCGGCGGTCAACGGCATTGACGGGCGCTGTCTGGGCGGGCGGGGCATTAAACTGGCGCTGGATCGCGTGCAGAACGCCATTCTTGCGCGCGGCTATGTCACCACCCGGGTGATGGCCCGGGAGCAGGACCTCAGCCACGGTGTGTTAACCCTGACGCTGCAGCCGGGGCGCATCGGTGTTGTTCGCTTCAGCGATCCGGTGGGCTGGCGTGGCCGGCTGTGGAATGCACTGCCGGCGCGGCGCGGCGATCTGCTTAATCTGCGCGATATTGAACAGGCGCTGGAGAACCTGCGCCGGGTGCCGAACGTGGCCGCCGATATCCGTATCGTGCCCGGCCAGCAGGAGGGCAGCAGCGACCTGCTGATCGGCTGGCAGGAGAGCCGCCCGCTGCACCTGAGCCTGGCCGTGGATGACGGCGGATCGAAGAGTACCGGGCGCTATCTCGGCTCGGCCACCTTGTCGGTCGACGCGCCGTTTGCCCAGAACGATCTGTTCTATGCCAGCGTCGGGCGTGATCTGTTTCAGCACGGGCCGTTTGGCAATCGCTCGCATACGCTGAACTACATGATCCCCTATGGCTACTGGCTGTTTAGCGCCAACTACAACGACTACACCTACCATCAGAATCTGCCGAGCGCGGGCGATATCCTGACCTACAGCGGCAAAAGTGAAAACGCGCGTTTTACCGTCTCGCGCCTGCTGCTGCGCAGTCAGTCGCACAAAACGTCGCTCAGCCTCAGCGCCTGGGGCCGCCAGGCTACCAACGCCGTCGACGGCATTGATATCAGCCAGCAGCACCGCCGCACGGCAGGCTGGGAGGCAGGGATTAATCAGCACAGTTATCTGAACAGCGCAACGCTTGACGCCAGCCTGCGCTGGCGGCGCGGCACCGGCGCATTTGGCGCGCTGCCCGCGCCTGAAGAGTCTTATCACGGCGGCAGCGCCCGTACCGGCATCGCCAGCGGCGACCTGAACCTGAACCTGCCGTTGACGTCGGCCTGGCGTTACAACGGCACGTTGAGCGGCCAGTGGAGCCACCATGCCCTGACGCCGCAGGACCGGATGGCGATTGCCGGCCGCTACACCGTACGCGGCTTTGACGGTGAAGAACTGCTCTCTGGCGAACGCGGCGTGCAGTGGCGTAACGAACTGGCGTGGCGCGCGCCGTTACCCGGCCATGAGCTCTACTGGGCGGTCGACTATGGCCGTGTGGCTGGCCCCGGCACCCGCTATCTGACCGGGCACCAGCTGGCGGGCAGCGCCGTTGGCCTGCGTGGCGCACTGTGGCAGCGGCTGAGCTACGACCTGTTTGCCGGCGTGCCGCTGGTGAAGCCGCAGGGGTTTCACACCTCCGGGCTGACCAGCGGGTTTAGCGTCAGCCTGCAGCTGTAGCATCAGGTAACCGTTTTGCTTTCATCCCCACGCCCCTGAAGGCGCAGGGTAATCGCCGTGCTGCTGACGGTAAATAACTGACTTATCAATCACTTTTTTCAGGGAAGAAAATCATGAACAAGCGCTGTTATCGTCATATCGTCAACCGCACACGCGGTGAACTGCAGGTGGTATCCGAGCTGGCGCGCGGCTGCGGCACGCCGCCCGCCCAGGGGCGCAGTGGCGGCCACAGGCGTTGGGTCGCGCTGCGTCCGCTGGCGCTGCTGGTCGGGCTGGCCGTCAGCGCCACGCCGGTGCTGGCGGCAGGTATTGTCGCCGACGGGCGTGCCCCCGCCAGCCAGCAGCCGCAGGTGATCGATACGCAGAACGGCCTGCCGCAGGTCAATATCAGCGCGCCAAACCAGGCCGGGCTGTCGCACAATCAGTACCAGCAGTTTGATGTGGATAAACGCGGGGCGATCCTTAACAACTCAGCGACCATGACGCAGACGCAGCTGGCAGGCATGGTTCAGGGCAATCCGAACCTGAACGGGCGCGATCCGGCGCGGGTGATCCTCAACGAGGTCAACAGCAGTAACCCCAGTCAGCTGAGAGGTTATCTTGAGGTGGCGGGCGGTAAGGCGCAGGTGATTGTCGCCAACCCGGCCGGGCTGCTGTGCGACGGATGCGGCACCATCAACGCCGGGCGTATGACGCTGAGCACCGGCAAACCGCAGTGGAACCAGGACGGTAGCCTGGCGGGCTGGCAGGTGGAGCGCGGACGGATTGAGGTGGCGGGCGGCGGGCTGAACGATAATGCCCGTAACGACACGGCTTACGTTGAGCTGCTGGCGCGCACGGTGAAGATTAACGGCAGCATTCGCGCCACCCGTGAGGCCACGGTGGTGGCCGGGCGCAACCGCATCAGCGCCGATGGCTCGGTTATTCAGCCGCTGGCGGTGGAGAGTGGGCCAGCGGAACTGGCCATCGATATGGGCCAGATGGGCGGCATGTACAGCGGGGCGATCCGTATGATCGCTACCGAAGCGGGCGTTGGCGTGCGCAACCGTGGCGGCCAGCTGCAGGCGGACAAAACGCTGACCGTCAGCAGCAACGGGCGGCTGGTGTGGCAGGATAATGCGCATACCCAGGCCGGTGGCGATATTCGCCTGCAGGCTCGCGACGATATTGAACAGCACGGCACCCTCTATACGGGAGGAAAACTGCAGGTCAGCAGCACCAGCGGACATCTTCGCCAGTCCGGTACACTGGCTGCGGCCGGGGACGTGTCGCTGCAGGCTGCGCAGGGCATCGACAGCCGGGGAAATCTGCTGGCGGGTAGCGATATCAACAGTTCGCTGGTGCATAAGGCGGATCTGACCCTGAAGAGTAAAGGTACGGTTCGTGCCGGTGGCAGGCTGTTAAGTCGGGGAGACGTCACTGTCAGCGGCAGCCGGGTCGACCTGAGCGGCAGCCGGCTGGCAGCCGGACGCGCGATACTGCAAAGCTCAGACACGGACAGGCGGACAGAAAGAACGAAACGCCGCGGATCGGCCACTCTGACCGAAAAACCGCAGCAGGCCCCTTCAGCCCGGCTGGCGAATAATCCCCCTCAGACAGGCCATAATCAGCAGGCAGATCGGCAACAGTCTCCGGCAGACGCTGCACCGGCTGCCGTCTCACTGGCCGGCGCGACCCTCGACGTCGGCCAGCTGTGGCTGACCACCTCCGGTGATATTGCGGCACAGAACGCTTCAGTCAGCGCGGGAAGCTGGCAGATTACCGGCAACGATCTGTGGGCTGAGGGCGGCGTCTGGACGCAGACCGGTGATGCCCTCAGCCGCTTTCAGCTGACCGGCGCGCTGGATAACCGCAGCGGCAGCATTGAAGCGCAGGACCTCAGCCTGCAGGCGGCATCGCTGAACAACGCCAACGGACGTCTGGTGGCGCTGGGGGAGCAGGCGCAGCGCTGGCAGACTGACGGCCCGATCGGTAATGATGGCGGGCTGCTCGGCAGCAACGGCGCGCTGGCGCTGGATGCCGGTAGCATCAGTAACGTCAACGGCACTCTGACCAGCCAGGGATCGCTGACGATGAATGCCCGTGACGGCATCAATAATCAGCAGGGAAAAATCATCAGCGGCGGCACGCTGGGCCTGAGCACCGCAGGCGTATGGGATAACCGCGATGCGCAGGTGATGGCAGAGAACCTGCAGCTGACGGCGCAAGGGCTGAATAACGCGGGCGGCAAGCTGCTGGCCGTTGAGCATCTCCGGCTTGATATTGACGGCGACACGGATAACCAGGGTGGCACGCTGCAGGCCGGCGAGCTGACGCTGAATGGCGGCGGTACTCTGGACAACCGCAACGGCCGCCTGTTCGGCCAGCAGGCGGTGCGGCTGCATACGGGTAATGTGAACAACAATGACGGCTGGATCGGCGGCCAGCAGATTGTGACGCTGGAGGCAGGACGGCTGGAAAATCGCAACGGCAGCGTGCTGAGCAGCGGTGATGCCACACTCAAACTGAGCGAGCTGGATAACCGCAGCGGGCAGCTGAAAGCGAACGGCGTGATGAGCGTTAACGCCGGCAACATCGATAACCGCCACGGCGAGGTTTATGGTGGCAGCGAGCTTAAGCTGCTCGCCGCCCGGACGCTGGATAACCGTAACGGGCAGCTGACCGCAGACGGCAGCCTGCAGCTGCAGGCGCAGGATCTTGATAACCGCCAGGGGCATCTCACCAGCCGTCTGGCGGCGGTGATTGCGGCAACCGGCCTGGCCAACCGTGAAGGTCAGATCTACAGCAGCAGTTCGCTGAACATCGCCAGCGACCGGCTGGATAACCGCGAGGGTCGGCTGCTGGCAGAGGGCGATGTCACACTGCAGGGTCTGGCTAAGGCTGATGAGGCCAGGGCAGCGGATCACAGCGCAGCCGCGCTATCCGCCGCTGACCGTGCGCTTTCCACGGCAGATGCTGCCCCGGGCGTGGCTGAACTCCTGAATCAGCGCGGCACCATTGAGAGCGGCGGCACCCTGAATGCTACGCTGCGCGCACTGAATAATACCGGCGGTTCACTCACCGGCGGCCGGGCGCTGACGCTGGCACTGGGCGGCGACTACACCCATCGCACGGGCGACACGCTGACCAGCAACGGCAGGGTGACGCTGAGCGTGGCCGGGGTATTAACCAACCTGGCACAGTGGCTGCTGCCCGGCGATCTGCAGCTCACCAGCAACGGCCTGAACAACAGCGGCAGCCTGGTCGGAAAAACGCTGCAGCTTACCACCGGACTGCTGCAGAATGACGGCCGGATTGAGGCCGACAACCTGCAGATAGCCAGCGACCGGCTGGACAACCGCGCCACCTTAACCGGCGATCGCATTGCGGTAACCACTGGCACCCTCGACAATCACGGCAGCCAGGCGCTGATCGCCGCAACCGAACGCACCGATCTCACCGCCCGCCAGCGGCTGACCAACCGTGACGACGCGCTGATCTACAGCGCTGGCGATCTGCAGCTGCGCAGCGGCGATCTGATTGAGAACCTTGCCGCCACCATTGAGGCGGATGGCAACGTTGCCTTCAACGCTGCCCGGCTGGAGAACCGCCGTATCGGCCTGGAAATCGAACGGGAAGCGGAAGAGGAGGATTACCGCTGGCACCGTTACAACTACTACTGGCGGTCCTACAAGTCCGGGGTCAACCGCGATAAAAACACCATGGCTCCGGTGACGCAGCATATTCCGTACCGGGATGATTCAGCGGTTAACAGCAGCCGCTATGGCACAATCCTCGATATCGATGCGGATAACAAACGCGCGAAGGTGCGGGTAAAGAACAATCACGGCAGGGAAATTGAGCTGTGGGTGAACTATCTGGCGCTGAAGCCGGGGGCTGAGGGGGGCTTTGACATGACCTTCTACGCCACGCGCGGCAGCCACCAGGATGACGTGCCCACCCCTTATCACAACACCTTCTGGCGTGAATTTAACCAGGGGAAAATCGAGCAGTGGGATCCGCAGCGCCACCTCGACATCTTCAACGCGCCGCAGGTGACCGATTACAACAACCTGCGCGAACGCAGTGCCAGCGGCAAAGTCCTCCGCGACAGGCTGGTTTCCGAGGGGAGCGCTGCCCGCATTCTGGCGGGCGGCAGTATGTCTTTAACTATCCGTAACGAATTGCTAAACGATGCCAGCACGATCGGTGCTAATGGCGATCTGGCCGTCAGCGGTGGCGGTGAAGTGAAAAATATCGGCTACTCGGTTAACGAACGGCGCCAGGAGCACATCGTCGATCACTACGATAAAGACACCGTGCACTGGCATCCTGAGTTCGATCGCGATGAGACCACCGCGCTCAGCATGATTGACGGCATCATCAGCGGTAATCGCAACACCACCATTACCGCCGTCAGCATTAGCAACACCACCGTTGGCCAGGCGCAGACCAGCCTTACCGAGGCGGCGCAGCAGGCCGCACAGGCGGCGCGCGAAGAGCGGGAACGTAACCCGCTGGCCACACAGGTGCAGGCGGGCGAGCAGCGTCCGGGTGAAACCGACCCGTCGCTGACCGCGCAGCAGCAGGCGGAGAAGGTCGCCAGCCATATTCCGGATAACGGCCTGTTCCATCAGCGCCCCGGGCCGGAAAGCCCGTATCTGGTGGTGACCGATCCGCGCTTTGCCGACCGCGGCAAATTTATCAGCAGCGACTATCTGCTGCAGCGGGTGGGTTACGATCCGGCTGCCGTGCACAAGCGCCTTGGCGACGGCTTCTATGAGCAGCGGGTGGTGCGTGAACAGCTGCTGAACCTGACCGGGCGGCCTTCGCTGCACGGCGAGGACGCGATGGCGCAGTATCAGGCGCTGATGAACAGCGGCGCGCAGGCGGCCAGCGATCTGCAACTGACAACCGGCGTGGCGCTGACCCCGGCGCAGATTGCCGCTCTGCAGCAGGATATCGTCTGGCTGGTGAGTGAAACGGTGCAGACCGCAGCGGGGCCACAGACGGTGCTGGTGCCGAAAGTCTATCTGGCCCCCGGTACGCTGCGGCTGACCGGCGATGGCGCGTTAATTGGCGGCGGCGAGCTGAAGCTGTCGGCAGAGAGCATTAACAATGCGGGTAATCTGTTTGCCGACGGGGCGCTGGAGGTCACCGCCGGCCAATTCCACCATCAGGGCGGTGACATTCGCGCCGATGCCGTGCAGGTCCGGGCGAATCTGATCGACATCAGTACCGATCTGCAGAACGCGCTGCGGCAGGCGGCAGTCAGCGCGCGGAAGATTGACCTCAACGGCGGCGATATCACGATGAAGGGCGCGAAGCTGGCGGCCAGAGAGGATCTCGCCATCAACGCCACCCATAACATCACTATCGGCAGCGCCCGAAGCAGCCATGCCGGCAGCTATGAGGTGATATCCGGTTCGCTGGGGGGGCGTGCGGCGGGCGATCGTGAAGAGGCAGGCTCACGCCTGGCGACGGTCAGCGGGGAGTGGCAGCAGGCGCTGGGCAGCAGTATCACCTCCAACGGCAGGCTCAGCATCAACGCCGACAACGATCTGACGGTTAAGGGCAGCCAGCTCGCTGCCGGCGGGCAACTGAAGGCCAGCGCCGGGGGCAATATGAACCTGCTGGCAGAGGAGGTCAGCAGCTCCAGCCTGCTCAACGCCGCGAGCGGCAATACGCGGGTCAGCAACCAGTATGATGAGACCCGCCAGCAGCTCAGCAGCATCAGCGGTGCGGGCGGTGTGGATCTGCAGGCAGGTAATACATTCCGGGCGGAGGGCGCACAGGTTGACAGCACTTCAGGCAGCGTCAGCGTTACGGCAAACCAGGTCAGCATTGGCGAAGTACATATCACCTCGTCAATTGCGGACGCTGAAAGTACCCGGCAGGGCAAAACGAAGGCCAGCCGCACGCTGGAAGCCCACCGCGATGGCGTGACTGGCAGCACCTTCAGCGGCCAGGAGGGGGTGCTGCTTAACGCGACCTCGGGCGATGTCACCCTGACGGCCAGCACCCTGCACAGTGAAAGTGGCGAGGTGGCGGTGTCGGCGAAGCGGGACGTAATCCTGAATACCGCGACCGAACGTGAAGAGCAGTCCAGCGACGTCCGGAGTACGAAGAAGGGCTTCCTGAACAAAAAAACCACTCATATTGCGCAGGAGGATCGCGTCACTCGGGAGCAGGGATCTACCCTCAGCGGCAACAGGGTAACCGTTACTGCCGGACATGATGTCAGGGTCAGCGGCTCGGCCGTCGTGGGTGATGACGATGTTAACATCCGCGCGGGCAACCGGATTGATATCAGCGCCGCCACCGAAACCGACGCTCATTACCTGCTGGAGGAGAAGAAAAAAAGCGGGCTGTCTGGCACCGGTGGCATTGGTTTCAGCATCGGCAAACAGTCCAGCCGTCATGAGATTGACGAGAAGGGCACCACCCAGAGCCAGAGCGTCAGCACCATTGGCAGCCGCGATGGCAGCCTGAACATTACGGCTAACGATGCGGTGCATGTCGCGGGTGCGGATCTGGTGGCCGGTAAGAATATGACGCTGAGCGGCAGCAGCGTCACCGTCGATCCGGGACATGACCAGCGTACCCGTGATGAACGCTTTGAACAGAAAAGCAGCGGCCTGACCCTTGCGCTCTCCGGCGCGGCGGGTGGGGCCATCAACACGGCCGTCACCGCCGCGCAGGCCGCCCGTAAGGAGAGCGACAGCCGCCTGGCCGGATTGCAGGCAACCAAAACCGGGCTTGCTGCGGTGCAGGCGCAACAGACGATGGAGATGGACAGCGCGAAAACCGGCGCGGCTGATGCACGCAATCAGGCTGCCGGGCTAAAACCTGGCGACGAAGGATTTGAAAAAGGCGCCACCGATACGATCGGCATCAGCGCCTCTCTCGGCAGCCAGTCGTCGAAAAGCGAAAGTCACAGCGACAGCAGCCGCGCGCAGGGCAGCACCCTCAGCGCCGGTGGCAATATCAGCATCACGGCCACCGGGCAGGGGAACGCGGGTGCCAGCGATAACGGCAATATCAGCATCAACGGCAGCCAGGTTGACGCCGGTGGCGATGTGGCGCTGAACGCGAAAAATGATATCAACCTCACTTCCGCGCAAAACCGCGAACAGAGTGAAGGGAAAAACAGCAGCAGGGGCGGCAGCCTTGGCGTGGGGGTCACCGCCGGCTCCGGCGGGGCCGGGTTCAACGTCTCGGCGAACGTAAATGCCGGTAAAGGCAGCGAACACGGCAACGGCCTGACCCATACTGAGACCACCGTTAGCGCGGGCAATAATCTGGTTATCATCAGCGGCGGCGACACGACGCTGAAGGGGGCGCAGGCCAGCGGGAAAGCGATTGTGGCTGACGCTGGCGGCAACCTGACCATTGCTTCAGAGCAGGACGGCGACCGCTACGACTGCTTCAGAGCAGGACGGCGACCGCTACGATGCTCGACGAGCTGGTGGAAAAGGCGCAGC
>NZ_LMLK01000020.1:0-1022 GCF_001422605.1 Erwinia sp. Leaf53 | reverse complement strand
CAGTCAGATTTCAAAATCCGGTATCATCATGCTCCGATAACCCTTGAACCAGCCGGGTTAAAGATAAAACCGGCAAGGCACAACCTGCATTCCACTCACATAGCGTTCTTCTTAAAACGGGAGCGATGGCGGTAGCGTACTTATCTTCCAGGCTCCTGGGGCTCTTTACTGATGTTCCCTCCGTCAGCGAACACGGCAACAGCGTAACCCATACCGAGACTACCGTTAGCGCGGGCAATAGTCTGGTTATCATCAGCGGCGGCGACACGACGCTGAAGGGGGCGCAGGCCAGCGGGAAAGCGATTGTGGCTGACGCTGGCGGCAACCTGACCATTGCTTCNGACGCTCTTCCGATCTAACGGCCTGACCCATACTGAGACCACCGTTAGCGCGGGCAATAATCTGGTTATCATCAGCGGCGGCGACACGACGCTGAAGGGGGCGCAGGCCAGCGGGAAAGCGATTGTGGCTGACGCTGGCGGCAACCTGACCATTGCTTCAGAGCAGGACGGCGACCGCTACGACAGCAGGCAGCAGAACGCCAGCGCGGGAGCCGGTTATACCCTGGGCGCGGGCGTCGCATCGGGCAGCGTCAGCGCCAGCCGCGATAAAATCCACAGCAACTACGACTCGGTGCGGGAGCAGAGCGGGCTGTTTGCNCGAAGTGTTTGCCCGCATGGTGGCGGCGCAGAACGGCCCGGCTGACTTTATTGAGGGAGCCGGTTATACCCTGGGCGCGGGCGTCGCATCGGGCAGCGTCAGCGCCAGCCGCGATAAAATCCACAGCAACTACGACTCGGTGCGGGAGCAGAGCGGGCTGTTTGCSGGTGAAGGCGGCTTTAGCATCAACGTCGGTAAGCATACGCAGCTGGACGGCTCCGTCATCAGCTCCACCGCCACGGCGGATAMAAACAGCCTGACCRCCGGCACGCTGGGCTGGAGCGATATCCACAACAGGGCCGACGTGAAGTCGCAACATCAGGGCGTGGGCCTGAGCAGCGGCGGCAGCATCGGCAGCCAGT
>NZ_LMLK01000019.1:1453-1661 GCF_001422605.1 Erwinia sp. Leaf53 | reverse complement strand
CAGCTGGATGGTGGCGGTYGGCAGYTGCGTGTCGATGGCGAAGTTGTCCGAGGACACCAGGCCCTGGCCGATATTGCCTGCCGCGTCACGAACCCAGGTCTGRTTMAGCACCAGCTGGTTAGTCGCGTCGGTCACGTCGGCAGCCGGGGTGTAAGTACCTTTCCAGGTAATACCGCCGTCGGTGGAGATCAGCTCGGACAGGGTGCCG
>NZ_LMLK01000019.1:0-1431 GCF_001422605.1 Erwinia sp. Leaf53 | reverse complement strand
CAGGCCGGAGACCGCCTCAGAGAAGGTGATGGTCACGGTGGACGTCTCACCCGCCTTCAGCGCGGTGTCGCTCAGCTGGATTGTGGCGGTTGGCAGCTGCGTGTCGATGGCGAAGTTGTCAGACTCCACCAGGCCCTGACCGATATTGCCTGCGGCGTCACTCACCCAGGTCTGGTTCAGCACCAGCTGGTTAGTCGCGTCGGTCACGTCAGCGTTCGGCGTGTAGGTGCCGGTCCAGGTTATACCACCGTCGGTGGTGATCAGCTCGGACAGGGTGCCGTTCGGCGCGGTCAGCGNCGGGTCAGGCCGGAGACCGCCTCAGAGAAGGTGATGGTCACGGTGGACGTCTCACCCGCCTTCAGCGCGGTGTCGCTCAGCTGGATTGTGGCGGTTGGCAGCTTCGTGTCGATGGCAAAGTTGTCAGACTCCACCAGGCCCTGACCGATATTACCCGCTGCGTCACGCACCCAGGTCTGGTTCAGCACCAGCTGGTTAGTCGCGTCGGTCACGTCAGCGTTCGGCGTGTAGGTRCCGGTCCAGGTWATACCRCCGTCGGTGGWGATCAGCTCGGACAGGGTGCCGTTCGGCGCGGTCAGCGCTTCGCGGGTCAGGCCGGAGACCGCCTCAGAGAAGGTGATGGTCACGGTGCGGCGCGGTCAGCGCTTCGCGGGTCAGGCCGGAGACCGCCTCAGAGAAGGTGATGGTCACGGTGGACGCTTCACCCGCCTTCAGCGCGGTATCGCTCAGCTGGATTGTGGCGGTTGGCAGCTTCGTGTCGATGGCGAAGTTGTCAGACTCCACCAGGCCCTGACCGATATTGCCTGCGGCGTCACTCACCCAGGTCTGGTYCAGCACCAGCTGGTTAGTCGCGTCGGTCACGTCGGCGTTCGGCGTATAGGTGCCGGTCCAGGTGATCCCGCCGTCGGTGGWGATCAGCTCGGACAGGGTGCCGTTCGGCGCGGTCAGCGCTTCGCGGGTCAGGCCGGAGACCGCCTCAGAGAAGGTGATGGTCACGGTGGACGCTTCACCCGCCTTCAGCGCGGTATCGCTCAGCTGGATGGTGGCGGTCGGCAGTTGCGTGTCGATGGCGAAGTTGTCMGAKKMCACCAGGCCCTGGCCGATATTGCCTGCCGCGTCACGCACCCAGGTCTGATTGAGCACGATCTGATTGGTAGCATCGGTCACGTCAGCGTTCGGCGTATAGGTGCCGGTCCAGGTGATACCGCCGTCGGTGGTGATCAGATCGGAAAGCGTGCCGTTAGGCGCGGTCAGCGCCTCACGGGTCAGGCCGCTCACAGCCTCAGAGAAGGTGATGGTCACGGTGAACGTCTCACCCGCACGCAGCGCGGTATCGCTCAGCTGGATGGTGGCGGTTGGCAGCTGCGTGTCGATGGCGAAGTTGTCCGAGGACACCAGGCCCTGGCCGATATT
>NZ_LMLK01000018.1:0-1391 GCF_001422605.1 Erwinia sp. Leaf53 | reverse complement strand
GAGCAGGCCGTTCAGCCCGCCATTGAAAAGGTGGTGAAAGCGCGCCGGGACGAGCTGGACTGGGTGCTGACCGACGGCAGGCAAAAGCCGCAGCAGGCAGGCTCGCCCGACGCGCTGAAACAACGGCTGACGGCGCGTTATTTCGCTGATTTTGCCGGGGCGTGGCTGGCGTTTCTCAACGGCCTGCGCTGGAACCACGCCGCCACCCTGTCGGACTCCATCGACCAGCTGACCCTGATGGCGGACGTCCGCCAGTCGCCGCTGGTGGCGCTGATGAACCAGCTGAACGTCCAGGGGCGGACCGGGCAGACCGGGGGAGCGATCGCCGACTCGCTGGTGAAATCGGCGAAAAATCTGCTGGGCAGCAACGACCGGGATGCCATTGACCAGAGCGCCGGCGTGCAGGGGCCGCTGGATGCAACCTTTGGTCCGCTGCTGGCGCTGATGGACAAAACCCGCGCCGGCGCGCAGGCCCAGAGCCTGCAGTCCTGGCTGACCCGCGTCACTCAGGTGCGATTACGCCTGCAGCAGGTGACCAACGCCGCCGACCCGCAGGCGATGACCCGGACGCTGGCGCAGACGGTGTTCCAGGGCAAAGCGGTGGATCTGACCGAAACCCGCGACTACGGCAGCCTGGTGGCCGCCGGGCTGGGGCAGGAGTGGAGCGGTTTTGGCCGCACGGTGTTTGTGAACCCGCTGGAGCAGGCGTGGCAGCAGGTGCTGGCCCCGGCGGCAGAGAGCCTGAACGCCCAGTGGCGGCAGGCGGTGGTTGCTGAGTGGAACGGCGCCTTCGGCGGGCGCTATCCGTTCAGCAGCGCCAGCAGCGACGCGTCGCTGCCGCTGCTGGCGAAATACCTGAACGCCGACGCCGGGCGCATCGCGCAGTTCCTGCAAACCCGTCTTAACGGCGTGCTGCACCGCGAGGGCAGCCACTGGGTGCCGGACGGCATCAACGCGCNCGGGCGCAGGCGCGTCTCCAGATTCGGGCGCATCGCGCAGTTCCTGCAAACCCGTCTTAACGGCGTGCTGCACCGCGAGGGCAGCCACTGGGTGCCGGACGGCATCAACGCGCAGGGGCTGACCTTCAACCCAAAATTTATCGCCGCGATGAATACCCTCAGCCACATCGCCGACGTCGCCTTCACCCAGGGCACCGCCGGGATGCGCTTTGAGCTGCGCCCGGGCACCTCTGAAGGCGTGATGCAGACCAGCATGATCATCGACAGCCAGAAGCTGGTGTATATGAACCAGATGCCGCAGTGGCGGCGGGTGAACTGGCCTGCGGACACCGAAGCGCCGGGCGCCACCCTGAGCTGGGTAAGCACCCAGGCGGGGACGCGGCAGTTCGCCGATCGCTGTAGTTCGGCTGTTTTGCCCACAGCACCATGGCC
>NZ_LMLK01000017.1:0-1809 GCF_001422605.1 Erwinia sp. Leaf53 | reverse complement strand
GCGCAGGCGCGGTGGGGCACCGGCAGCGCGATCCAGCAGGGCATCCAGGCGGCGACGGCGGCGGTGCAGGGCCTGGCGGGCGGCAGCATGGCGCAGGCGCTGAGCGGCGCGTCGGCACCGTACCTGGCGGAGCAGATCCACCGTCTTACGCAGGGCAACCCGCCGGCGCAGGCGGTTGCGCACGCGGTGCTGGGTGCGGTAACCTCATATGCCTCGGGCAACGGCGCGCTGGCGGGCGCGGCGGGCGGCGTGAGCGGCGAGCTGATGGCGCAGCTGGTGATGCAGCGGCTGTACCCGGGCAAAACGGTCAGCGAGCTGACGGAAGAGCAGAAGCAGACGGTCAGCACGCTGGGTACGCTGGCGGCGGGGCTTGCTGGCGGCATCGCGGGCGGCAGCACGGCGGATGCGGTTGCTGGGGCGCAGGCGGGGAAAAATTCGGTTGAGAATAACTCGCTGTCGGGGGACCAGGCCCGTGAAACAGTAAAACAGGCTGCCGAATCCCTGAAGGAGCAGGTCAGGGATAAGCTTGGAAACAGCACAACCTCGTCCATCGCAAACAGTATCATCACTGCCCTTGCTGACAGCGGCGATGCCGCCTTAGGTTCAGCTGATTACGTTGCGGATGCAGCAATGGCGCTGGCTTCCTGTGCAGCCGGAGACAGCTACTGCAGCCAGGCGCTCAGCGATCTGTCCGGTAAGAACCAGGCGGTGGCAGACAGCGTTAAAGCGCTGATGAGCAGCGATACCTGGTCGGCAGTAAAAGACACGGTAGTTCAGGCGTCTGAAGGAAACCAGGCGGCGCTGGAAGCCACGGGTGGAATGCTGGCCGGGATAATCCTGCCGGGCAAGAAAGTACCTGGTGCTCTGAAAACTGTTGATCCGACGATTAAAATTGCGACAGGTGTAACTGTTGGTGAGTTTGAGGCAAGCCTGTTTAAATTAGTGCCGGGAGAACGAGTTGCTGTGGTAAAACAAACCGCTGCTAGAGTTGTCGCAGAGCAGGGAATGATTAAGGATAACAAGTTAACTAAAATGAATAATCGTGATGTTTACCGAGGCACAGATGGTAATTTATATGCTCTCGATACTCAGCATGGTCGTTTTGAAGTTGTTAGCCCTCAAGGTAAACATATCAAAGAAATTAACTTTGCCATGAAGGAAATACCTGATAGTAAGGACAAATCTGGTGGGCACAATTTGAGGGTTAAGTGATGGAATGCATCAGAAAATTGATTAATTATCCAGAAAAGTCAATACGAAGAGGGCGGGTTTTTAGATTGCCGGCAGTATGGCCATACGAAAGTGTCGTAGATTTTATGGTAATAGATTTGGCTCATACGCATGGATTGGTTGTCTCATCAGGATTTAAAGCTGGTTCAATGCTGGTTGAATTACCGCTGGAAAGCGCCTCTACAGAAGGACATGCTTTAAGCACAGAATGGATAATTAATAATTGGTCGAAGTGGATTTATCCAGAATGTAACGTTGAGGATGTTTACATTCTTGATGAATATGTAGCTACGCCCATTGCATAAAAAATGATCCCGGCCACCGAGCCGGGATTTTACTTTACAACCAGCCAGTTACCGCTGTTCCACCCGCTTCTGTCCCCCCGCAATCACCTGAATAAACTCGGTAATCTGCCGCTGCCTGCGGGCTGAAAGCTTCCCGCAGGCACGGCGCAGGGTGCTCAGCACTTCCGGCTCCTGGTCCGGCTGTGGCTCCTGCGCGGTCAGGATCAGGCAGCCGGGCGAGACCCGGACGTAAACCTGCGTGCCGGTCTCAAACCCCGCCTCCCTCAGCCAGCGT
>NZ_LMLK01000016.1:0-1853 GCF_001422605.1 Erwinia sp. Leaf53 | reverse complement strand
CTCAGAATGTGCGCTACGGATTTTGTCTTTACGTGGCATTGAAGAAGAGTAAATCGAAAATCAATTTTCATATGATATGAAGCAAGCAAGACAGAAAAAAGCAAAAACAGACTTGAGTCATGAGAGAAAGCAGAATCTTACTGAGCGGCTTAAATGCAGTAGTTGTAACTTAAATCCCCATGCTCATTACCGAATATACACGGGCCGACATGGCCGATTATCTGATACTCCGCTGAACGTCTTCAAGACTGGTACACCAGCCCTGCCGTGCAGGTTGGTTGATAAGCTGGCACCCTAAAAACCGCCCTTGCACTCCGGAATGTAACTATTACATTTTTATTCGAGCCACACTGCACATATTGAATTTCAATTAAATTAATCAGGATTTAGCAAGGCATGAGGAATATAATTATCGGGTACTCAGACGCGGGCCGAATGTGTCTCACCACATCCGCCCCGCTAACCACAAAAACTATACGAGGTAGTGATCATGGCTAAGCAGGAGTGTAATGCAGCAGAAGACAGATCAGAAGTTGCCGTTTCACCGATTCGGCATTTAACGGTGGGATATGCGAGCACGCTTCCGGATTATCAGCACGTTGCGGCGCTGAATATGAAGGGCAAGTGGCTGGAGGCGGCAGGTTTTACCACCGGTACCGAAGTGGATGTGCGGGTGATGGCCGGTTGCCTGGTGATCACCGCGCGGGAACATGAGCCCCAGCTGATGAAATCACTACGTAAGGTATGCAAATTTTCCGGGCGCAGACAGCGGCAGGTTGAGGCATTTATTGGGGCGATGAAATAATCGCAGGCCGATCGTCCCGTCCCTGAAAGACCATAATAAGTATGCAGGAACTGTGGTGTTAATTGCAGTTCCTGCTGATGAGCCTGCTGGTTTAGTATTGAACCCTGAGATACAAGAAAAGCCCGCAATCAAGGTGTCTCTGTGGGTACATTTAACGGGTAATAGCTTTTAAAATAATCCTTATCTCCCCACTTGTACGGTTTTTTCTGATTATCGCGTTTCATCTCAGCAATAAGCTCCCCCATAATCTCCAGGCACGATCGACCCGCCTCACCAGCCTGAGGCAACACCGCCTTTGCCCTTGAGAAATACTCTTTTACTGACTGTTTGTTGTAAATATCCGGGTCCGGTACATACACACAAATGATATCGGAACCAAATTTATCACGCTGCGATGAGTGTCCTTCTCTGGCGATAACCTTGTCCACTTCTGCCAGCGTGTGCAGCGTATCAGGGGCAGACCGGATAAGTGACGCTGCCAGCGCATTCATTAGCGCATGATTTTGCGATTGAGGAAGGCTGTCGATAATATCGGGAACCACCGCCAGCCATATCGGTTGCGATGACTTTACGCCGCGGATTAACTGTTTACTGTTAGCCGGATTTTGCAAAAGCAGATATTTATGATGTTCATCTGCTGAAGTCAAATCCTTAGGCTGTATAGCGTTGGCAAACAGGGGAACTGTGAGTATAAAAAGCACTAATCCTTTCATCGCACGACCACCAGCGTATTGTCAGGGGAGTCAGCGACCAGTCTGCGTGTGTCCAGGCCCAAAACAATGCAACCTCCTGAAGCCCAGCCCGGGGGGCCCTTGATGCGTTCACCGTGAATTCTGAACGCACTTCGTCCAAAACTCTCTCCTGAAATTTGCGTTAAAATTATAGTATAAGGTCCTTTAGAATTAGTTCGACCTCCTATCCTGTAAGTCCCCTGCGGAATTGGCCCTAAACCCTTTACCTGCTGACGAGAAGGATTGTTTTTATTCGTCATCCTTCCAGAATATCCTGTCTCAACATGCCGTCCGTTATAGGAAAGCTCACCGGTGCT
>NZ_LMLK01000015.1:0-2536 GCF_001422605.1 Erwinia sp. Leaf53 | reverse complement strand
GGTGAAGGGCAAGGCGGAGAAGGCGACGGAAGGGGAGCTGCTGGCGCAGGTTGAGCCGGAGGACCTGATCAAGTTCGGCCTGATCCCTGAGTTTATCGGTCGTCTGCCGGTGGTGGCGACGCTGACCGAACTGAGCGAAGACGCGCTGATCCAGATCCTGCGCGAGCCGAAAAACGCGTTGACCAAGCAGTACCAGGCGCTGTTTAACCTGGAAGGCGTGGATCTCGAGTTCCGTGACGAGGCGCTGACCGCCATCGCGAAGAAGGCGATGTCGCGTAAGACCGGCGCACGTGGCCTGCGTTCGATTGTCGAAGCCGCGTTGCTGGACACCATGTACGATCTGCCGTCGCTGGACGATGTGGAGAAAGTGGTGGTGGATGAGTCGGTAATTGACGGCAACGGCGCGCCGAAGCTGATCTATGGCCAGTCGGAAGCGCAGCAGGCTTCTGGCGAGTAGTGGTGTTAATCCTGCCCGGTGGCTTTGTGCCGCCGGGGAGTTGCCAAAAAAAAGAGCCCGCAGCAGTGCTGCGGGCTCTTTTTTATGCTTAGCGCCGTTTAGACTTTCAGCTCAGTCCACTGGCTGATGACGTGGGTGGCAATACCGTAGTCTACCGCCTGCTCCGGACTCATCCAGTAGTTGCTGTCGGTGTCTTTCTCGACTTTCTCCAGCGGCTGACCGGTCGCTTTACTGATCAGCTGATTAATACGCGCGCGTGCGCGCAGCAGCTCTTTCGCTTCAATTTCAATATCTGACACTTTACCACGCACGCCGCCCAGCGGCTGGTGGATCATGAAGCGGGTATTAGGCAGCGAGTAGCGGTTCTCTTTCTCGGCGGCGAGGAAGATAGTAATGCCGGCGCTGGCCACCCAGCCGGTGCCGATCACCACCACTTTCGGCCGCACGAACTTAATCATATCGTGAATGGTGTCACCTGCTTCGACGTGGCCGCCCTGGCTGTTAATGAACAGCTTGATTGGCTCATCGCCCATCTCCTGCAGGATCAGCAGCTGAGCGGTGACTTTCTCCGCCAGCTCCTGATTGATCTCACCGGAGATAATGATCGAGCGCGACTGCAGCAGTTTGCTGACTGCCAGCGCAGAGTTCTTCTCTTCCTGGCCGTTTTCTTCTTTCTTTGGCTCTTGAGGCATGCCTGACAACTCCATCGGATTCTGTAAGTGACCAGAGTTTAGCATAATCCAATGGTCAGCTAAATCAACCGGCTTTTCGCCCGTTATTCATCATGCAAAACAGCGGGTTAATTGTGCAAAAGTCGCCGGGGAATGCGCTGTCAGCGCGGGATGCGCGTGTCATCAGAGTTCACAGTTTTAAGCCTGAAATCCGGCCTGAAACCCGGTTTTACTCCCATTTATCCGGCAAAGTGGGCTATATTAGGGTCTGGTACGCGAAAATTAAGACAGCCCACTCAGGTCTGTTCAAGAAGGCATGAGGTTTAACTGATGACAGAGAAACGCAAAGACGGTTCAGGAAAGCTGCTGTACTGCTCTTTTTGCGGCAAAAGCCAGCATGAAGTGCGCAAGCTGATTGCCGGCCCGTCAGTGTACATCTGCGATGAGTGCGTTGATTTATGTAACGACATCATTCGCGAAGAGATTAAGGAAGTGGCGCCGCACCGTGAGCGTAATTCCCTGCCGACGCCGCATGAAATCCGCCACCACCTGGATGACTACGTCATCGGCCAGGTGCGGGCGAAAAAGGTGCTGTCGGTGGCGGTGTATAACCACTACAAGCGCCTGCGCAACGGCGATACCAGCAACGGCATCGAGCTGGGAAAAAGTAACATTCTGCTGATCGGGCCGACCGGCAGCGGTAAAACGCTGCTGGCGGAAACGCTGGCGCGGCTGCTTGACGTGCCCTTTACCATGGCGGATGCCACCACGCTGACCGAAGCCGGTTACGTCGGTGAAGACGTGGAAAACATCATCCAGAAGCTGCTGCAGAAGTGTGACTACGACGTGCAGAAGGCCCAGCGCGGCATCGTCTATATTGATGAGATCGACAAGATCTCCCGCAAGTCAGACAACCCGTCGATCACCCGCGACGTMTCCGGTGAGGGCGTGCAGCAGGCGCTGCTGAAGCTGATCGAAGGCACGGTGGCCGCGGTGCCGCCGCAGGGCGGGCGCAAGCATCCGCAGCAGGAGTTTNCGGGCTGGTAGAGCAGCACGCAGAGGGGCTACAGGACAACCCGTCGATCACCCGCGACGTCTCCGGTGAGGGCGTGCAGCAGGCGCTGCTGAAGCTGATCGAAGGCACGGTGGCCGCGGTGCCGCCGCAGGGCGGGCGCAAGCATCCGCAGCAGGAGTTTCTGCAGGTCGACACCTCGAAAATTCTGTTTATCTGCGGCGGCGCGTTTGCCGGCCTGGATAAGGTGGTCTCGCAGCGCGTGGACACCGGTTCCGGCATCGGCTTTGGCGCYACGGTGAAGGGCAAGGCGGAGAAGGCGACGGAAGGGGAGCTGCTGGCGCAGGTTGAGCCGGAGGACCTGATCAAGTTCGGCCTGATCCCTGAGTTTATCGG
>NZ_LMLK01000014.1:0-4894 GCF_001422605.1 Erwinia sp. Leaf53 | reverse complement strand
CGATCTGGTCGAATGCACGTGCAGAACCGCCGTAGGTTTTAGCCAGAACGGTGGTGATAGCAGCAGTCAGGGTAGTTTTACCGTGGTCAACGTGGCCGATAGTACCAACGTTGACGTGCGGTTTGGAACGTTCAAATTTTTCTTTAGACATCGCTTGTCCCTCTAAGACACGGATTAATCGGTGATATCACCACATCAACCAGGCATTGCCTGAATCGTTGAATTTTGTAACAGAGAAGAAGCAGGGAGGGAGATTTTGAAAGTGGTGCTGATACCCAGAGTCGAACTGGGGACCTCACCCTTACCAAGGGTGCGCTCTACCAACTGAGCCATATCAGCACGGCTTGGAGCGGGCAGCGGGAATCGAACCCGCATCATCAGCTTGGAAGGCTGAGGTAATAGCCATTATACGATGCCCGCATCCTGGAACTCGGCTACCTGTTCTGTCTGTAGCTTTTGAGTATCTGGAAAGTCTCCGTCTACTCAAGTCATCACGCATTTACCTGATGACCTTGACTGGGCTTGAGCTCAGTCTGAAATCCTGATGAACAAACTTTGCTAGCTTGTCATCTTTGCAGCCTCGGTGATTGCTCACTTATTCTGCTTTCAACTCCCAACATCTGAGTCGAAATGGTGGTGGGGGAAGGATTCGAACCTTCGAAGTCGATGACGGCAGATTTACAGTCTGCTCCCTTTGGCCGCTCGGGAACCCCACCTGGGGTATTTCGTTACTTGATGGTGCCGGCTACCGGAATCGAACTGGTGACCTACTGATTACAAGTCAGTTGCTCTACCAACTGAGCTAAGCCGGCATCAAGTGGTGCGCATTTTAGGAAGACCGCGCCCGGGATGCAACAAAAAAATTGCGATAATTGTTCTTACGCTCACTCTTTGTGCAATTCACCTTAAAACGGTCCCTCTTTCGCGTTTTTTTGCTGAAAAAAAACGCAATGGCGCGGTATGTTTTTCTTTTTAAGCACGCCCTACCGGTGCGGCGAGTGAACCCGCCAGGGTACTCACCCGCCCTCGATGCCACACTAATTTCTGAATAGCACATAACACCGGCTACCCACGTGAGAATCGTAAATCGTATCTAACGCGTCAGATGCTACCGCCGTGGCGAACCGCGGCGATCGGATTTGATGGCCCATGCACATCTCTCGTGCGATACACCGTAGCCAGTTAATGCGAGTGACGTAACGTTTGCCAGCCTGTTAGCGCTTTTTTCCTTCTTATTCAGGCCCGTCTGGTGTTAACCTCCTGCCCATTGTGTTCTGAAATCCCCAGGGTAATTCAGCCTGACTGCGACACGATGTTGCGGATATCAACGGGCTAACCTTCTGATGGGTAACTACTTGCTGGCAGAAGCATGCATATGAGCAAAAAAGATTTATCGTTAACGACCCCTTATCTGCAGTTCACCCGTAATGAATGGGCGGCACTGCGTGACTCCGTCCCAATGACCCTGTCAGAGGGCGAAATTGCCCAGCTGAAAGGCATTAACGAAGATCTCTCCATGGAAGAGGTGGCTGAGATCTATTTGCCATTGTCACGCCTGCTGAATTTCTATATCAGCACCAACGCCGGGCGTCAGGCCGTGCTGGAGCAGTTCCTCGGCACCAAAGATAAGGGGCAGAAAATCCCCTATATCATCAGCATTGCCGGCAGCGTTGCCGTCGGGAAAAGCACTACCGCGCGCGTGCTGCAGGCCCTGCTTAGCCGCTGGCCCGAGCACCGTAAAGTCGAGCTCATTACTACTGACGGCTTTCTGCACCCGAATGCCGTGCTCAACGAGCGCGGGCTGATGAAGAAGAAAGGCTTTCCCCTGTCGTATGATATGCACCGGCTGGTGAATTTTGTCTCGGAGCTAAAGTCAGGCGCGGCCCAGGTGACGGCGCCGGTTTACTCACACCTGATTTATGACGTCATTCCCGACGGCGATAAGGTAGTTCAGCAGCCCGATATCCTGATACTTGAAGGATTGAACGTATTACAGAGCGGAATGGACTATCCCCACGATCCCCACCACGTGTTTGTCTCTGACTTCGTCGACTTTTCTATCTATGTCGATGCCCCGGAGGCGTTACTGGAACACTGGTACATTCATCGCTTCCTGAAATTCCGCGAGGGGGCATTCAGCGATCCGGACTCCTATTTCCATCACTATTCCCAGCTACCGGAACAGGAAGCCGTGGGTATCGCCACCCAGCTATGGAAAGAGATTAACCACAAGAATTTGATGGAAAATATCCTACCGACGCGCGAACGTGCCAGCCTGATCATGACCAAAAGCAGCGACCATGCGGTCGATCTGGTGAGGCTCAGGAAATAGATCGCAGGGGCCAGTGCCCCTGCCGATATCAGCCCTGCGGCCGCAAAGAAATCTCTCCCCCAACCCAGGATTTTCGCACCCCATCCTGCTCGAGAATTAACCCGCCCTGAGCATCAATACCCCGTGCAATGCCATAGATCTCTCTGTCACCAATGAGTAGCTTAACCGGGCGGTTGATGAAGTTATCCAGCGCAGCCCAACGCTCAACAAACGGATGCAGACCATCCTGCTCAAAGGCAAATAACGCGTCACGCATCTTGTTAACGATCAGCGCTGAAAGTGCATTTCTGTCAATGGTGACACCGGCTTCCTGCAGGTTAATCCACCCCTGGTTAATGACATCCGCAGCGGGTGCACGCATCGCCAGATTAATGCCTGCACCAATCACGATCTGTGCAGCTTCGCCGGTTTTACCCGTCAGTTCAATCAAAATACCGGCAAGTTTGCGATCGTCGAGATAAATGTCATTTGGCCACTTTACGCGAATATCCGGTGCGCCCAGCTCCTGCAGCGCTTCAGCCAGCACGATACCGATCACCAGGCTCATGCCCATCGCCGCCGCCGGCCCCTGCTCCAGACGCCAGTACATGGAGAGATACAGGTTGGCACCAAAGGGAGAGAACCACTGCCGGCCTCGCCTGCCGCGGCCAGCCTGTTGATACTCAGCCACGCAGGCGTCGCCCGACTGCAGGCTGTTCATCCTGTCCAGCAGATACTGGTTAGTTGAGTCAATCACCGGCACCACCGCCAGCCGGCCATTCTCAAGCTGAGCGTTGATCGCCTGCTCATTGAGTAGCTGCATTTTAGCCGACAGACTGTAGCCTTTGCCGGTGACGGTGAAAACATCGATCCCCCACTCTTTCAGCGTATTGACGTGCTTATTGATAGCAGCACGGCTCATGCCCAGCTGCTCACCGAGCTGTTCACCCGAGTGGAACTCACCGTCGGCCAGCAGAGCGACCAGTTTCAGGGGTACGGTGTAATCTTTCATGCAATCACCTCGACGGCGTCTGTCTCGCCCTGCGCGCTGATAAAGCGTACTTCCGGCTCAAGCCACACGTTAAATTTTTTGCCAACGCGCTGACGGACTTCACGGGCCAGCGCCACCACATCCTGCCCGGTCGCATTGCCGGTATTAATCAGCACCAGCGCCTGCTGCTGATGCACGGCTGCTCCGCCCATCCTGAACCCCTTCAGGTTGCAGCGGTCGATTAACCAGCCCGCGGCCAGCTTCATCTCGCCGTTCTCCTGCGGATAGAGCGGTATAGTGTCGTACTGCTCCTTCAGCTGGCGGGCCATTTCCGCGCTCACCAGCGGATTTTTAAAGAAGCTGCCGGCATTACCGGTCACCGCAGGGTCGGGCAGCTTGCTGCTCCGCATGCGGCATACCGTTTCAAACACCTGCTGCGGGGTCACCCGGTCACGATCGAGCTCTCTGAGCTCGCCATAGGTCAGCACCGGCTGCCAGATTTTGTTAAGGCGCAAACCCAGCGCGATAAGGGCATAGCCTTCACGGTACTGATGCTTAAAAACGCTGTCCCGGTAGGCAAACCGGCACTCTTCTGCACTCAGGCGCTGTCGGGAGCCGTCAGCCAGCCTGACAATATCGACGTATTCACATACTTTCTCCAACTCGACGCCGTAGGCCCCAATGTTTTGAATAGGCGCCGAACCCGCGCAACCGGGGATCATCGCCAGATTCTCTAACCCGGGATAGCCGTCGCGTAAGGTGGATTGCACCAGCGCGTGCCAGTTTTCTCCTGACCCAACGTGCAGATGCCAGGCGTCACTGGATTCCGTTACCTCAATCCCCATGATGCGGTTAACAATAACCTGACCCTGAAAGTCTTCCAGAAACAGGACATTGCTGCCCTCTCCCAACAGCAATACCGGCTCTGAACGCTGCTGGCTTTGCAGCCAGGCGCGGCACAGTGCTTCCACGCTGTCAGCCACACAGATCCCGGCAGCTGACGCTTCCAGACTAAAGGTATTCCAGGGTTTTAATGAATGATTCTGGCAGGACATAACAGGGCCTTTGCGGGTTAAACTGGGGCTAGTTTACCTGATTAGGCGGGTTATTGGCGATATTATGACGTTTTCCAGGGTGGGCATGTGGGACAACAACGCTTACCGAGGATATGGAATACTCACATTTTATTTAATTCATCTGGCTGATTTAATTGAAAAAGAAATCTTAAAAAGAGGATTTATCGCTTAACGACTCAAGTACAACGTTAGTTCACCGAATTGTACGCTTACTTAGTCCAACTCAGTCCCTTTTGGGCGGTAATTTTGTACCCTGAGCACAATAAAGCGCCATCAGTCTCAACGTATGCGATCGGAGATCTTTCATAAGGTATGGGTAAATACGTCAGAACGTAGCAATCAACGGGGTTCGTGCCAGGTGCTCCTGTTCGGGAGTGCAATTAATCGCCATCACTTTTTATTCGGACCACGGATGAGTCATCAGCCCGGTCCGGAGCGGCGGGTTTTGCGTTTAAAATCTGATTTTTTGACCAGTGAAGAGGGAAAACGGAGGGGAATGAGCCGTTACGGCAGGGG
>NZ_LMLK01000013.1:0-5179 GCF_001422605.1 Erwinia sp. Leaf53 | reverse complement strand
TTGTTTTTCAGCTGCTGGCGGTCGATGTTGGCGACGCCGAACGACATCTGCGGCTGATGGTCGATAAAGATCAGGGTGGAGTTCTGTGGGTCCAGCAGGTCGAATTTAGACATTTTTATATCCTCAGTAAGTTTGATTTTTTTCGGTTCGTCTTGCGTGTTGACACAATACGAAATGCGGGCCTGCGTTGATAACGGAAAGAATTCGGGTTGTTGTTAAACAATTTTTGGGTTGGGGAAAACCATGCGATTAAACCTTGAAGCGCTGCTGATTCTGGATGCGCTGGACCGCCACGGCACCTTTGCCGCGGCCGCGGCCAGGCTGTTTAAAACCGCCTCCGCGCTGAGCTATACCGTGCAGAAGATGGAGAGCGATCTGAACATCACCCTGCTGGATCGCTCCGGCCACCGCGCCACCTTTACGCCCACCGGGCGGCTGATGCTGGAGAAGGGCCGGGTGCTGCTGCGCGCCGTCGGCGAGCTGGAGCAGCAGGCGCAGTACGTTGAAAGCGGCTGGGAGAGCAAGCTGACCATCAGCCTCGATGCTTCGGTGCCGTTTGCGCTGCTGTCGCCGCTGATCGACGAGTTTTACCAGCATCACCAGCACACCCGGCTGCTGTTCCGTCACGACGTGCTGGCCGGCTGCTGGGAAGCGCTGAGCTACGGCGAAGCGGATATCGTGTTTGGCGCGGTGCAGCCGCCGGCGCGCCAGGGCGGCATTGACTACGTGCCGGTGGGGTGGCTGGAGTACGCGTTTGCCATCGCCCCCGATCACCCGCTGGCGGCGCTGCCCGGCCCGCTGCTGCGCGAGCAGATTCGCCAGTACCGCGCGGTGGTGGTCAACGACAGCTCACGCCACGCCGAAGGCATTGACCTGCGGGTGCTGGACGATCAGCCGATCCTCAGCGTGCACAGCTTCGCGGATAAGGTACAGGCGCAGCTGGACGGGCTGGGCTGCGGCTATCTGCCGCGCTACCTGGCCGCCCCGCACCTGGCCAGCGGCCGGCTGGTCGAGCGCCAGCTGGACAGCGAAGCGCGCCGCGACGAGGCGTTCCTCGCCTGGAACAAGACCTCAGGCGGCAACGCCGCCAGCTGGTGGCGTGAGAAGCTGCAGAACTTTGAGGGTATCAGCTCGGTGTACGCGCCGCTGTAATGGCATTGCCGGCCAGCGCCCTGCTGGCCGGTTAGCTGAGTGGTCACAGACTGAATCCGCGCGACAGAGCGGTTTCAGCTAAATTATCGCTTCCCTCTTCCCTCTTCTCTCTTTCCTCTCTGCCGGAAGCCGTTTCACTCTTCTGCCCCGGTATACGCGCCAGCGCAACTGGGGCGGGATCCGCTCAGCCCGGCGTTGCCTTGCCGGTCTTTTATCGTAATTCCTCCCATAGCATCTGGCGAAACGATCGGGAAATACTGCCGGTGTTATCAGGATTTCAGGCGCGGCACCCGCCTGCGCCTGCCCCATTACAGACAGGGAGGCAGTATGAACGGACGTTTTACAGGAAAAGTGATGGTAGTCACCGGAGCCGCGCAGGGTATCGGCCGCGCGGTGGCCGAACGGGCGGCGGCGGAAGGCGCCAGGCTGGCGCTGATTGACCGTGCCGGTTACGTCTGGGCACGGCAGGAGGAGCTGGAAAAAAGCGGCGTTGAAGTGCTGGCGCTGCGTGCCGACCTGGAACAGTGGCAGGCAACGTCACGCGCCGTTGATAAAGTGCAGGCGCATTGACGTGCTGATCAATAACGTCGGCGGCACGATATGGGCACGCCCCTTCGCGGAATACTCTTCGCAGCAGATAGAAGCAGAGGTGCGCCGCTCGCTGTTTCCGGCGCTGTGGGGCTGCCGCGCGGTGCTGCCGCTGATGCTGGCGCAGGGCGGCGGCAGCATCGTTAACGTCTCATCCACCGCCACCGCAGGCATCAACCGCGTGCCCTACTCGGCCAGCAAAGGTGGGGTCAACGCGCTGACCCGCTCGCTGGCGATGGAGTATGCCGGATACAATATCCGCATCAACGCCACCGCCCCCGGCGGCACCGAGGCGCCGCCACGGCTGACGCCGCGTAATCAGGAAACCGCATCAGACCAGGAGCAGAGCTGGTATCAGCAGGTGGTGGATCAGACCTGCACCGCCAGCCTGCTGCACCGCTACGGCACGCTGGCGGAGCAGGCCGCCGCGATCCTGTTCCTCGCCAGCGACGAGGCCAGCTATATCACCGGCACGGTACTGCCGGTGGCGGGGGGCGATTTGGGTTAGGCCATATCGGCGAAAACTTCCGGCCCCTTCACTTCAATAGTATTAAGAATGCGCAATGCAGCATTACCTGGCTGGCTTTCATTGCGCTCCCACTTGGAAACGCTCTCGACAGACATTCCAAGTGTTTCTGCCAAATCGCTTTGAGACAATCCATAGCGTGTGCGTACATTTTTGATCTGTGCGCCGTCCATTTGACGAAGTTTCGGTAGGCGGTCACGAAGCTGGCGTGCCTTCAGACGAGCATTAACACGCTCTACGGTTTCATCTGAAACAGCACCCAGCTTGTTATAGCGTTCTGCCATACCCTGCAGGCGTTTTAAGCGTTCAGTCATCACACAGTACCTCAATTAATTCTCTGTCAGTGACAAGTCGCTGTCTCACAACATCACTCATCAGTAAAAAGTCCTGAGCGAGATCACAATAGGTTGCAATCTCATCATCTTCCAGCTCCTTACCTTTCTTCTTCGATAACTCACTTTTTACATAAATATCGAAAAAATATAAATGCTCGCCTTGAGCAAAAAAATGATGGAGCGTGCCCCATCTCTGGCTCCCGTTCCCGCAGTTCCCAGCCGTTTTTTGTAAACGCTACGTCCCAGGTGCCCATCATGTGATCCTTTTCTGACCAGCTCAGCCGCTTTACACAGTTTTTTATCACTGATAAAAAATCGTTTTCTATCCCGATCGAATTCAGGTGTTAGCAAGATTGGCATAGTCCGTTACCCCATAAAAAACCGTAAGCATGACTATAGTCTTGCTTACGGGCATTCACAACCAACAGTACAAATTTAATGCAGCGAAATAAAGTGGTGCACCTGCGGTTTCTCCTCACCCTGGTGGAAGCGGGTCACGCTGCTCTGCAGATCGGCATCGGCGTTGGAAACGCGCTGGTGCTGGCGCAGATGCTCGTGCCAGGACTCGACCAGGAACCACTCAATCAGCTTATTCGCGTCGTGGCTGTGTTCGGCAATGCCCCAGGCATAGGCACCGTCACGGCGGCGGGTTAGCGACAGTTTCTTAATCTCCGCCAGAAACGCCGGGCGATCCTCCTGCGCAATCCGGTACTCAATCTGAATCATTACCGGGCCGCGGTCGGCGGTCACCTCGCCGTTGATCTGCGGTTCGTCCCAGTGGCCGGACGGCTGCAGATCCGCTTCACCGGCCGGCAGCTTAATGCGCAGGCAGATAATCGCCGTCAGAGTCAGCAGGGCGGCAGCAGTCAGCAGCGTTGCCACCAGGCCGGTTTTCGCGGCAACCAGGCCCCAGAACAGGCTGCCGGCCGCCATCGCGCCGTTGAATATCATCAGGTACACCGCCAGGCCACGACCGCGCACCCAGTCCGGCAGCACCGACTGCGCCACCCCGTTCAGCGAGGTCAGCGCGATAATCCAGCTGACGCCCAGCAGCACCATCAGCGGCAGCGCCAGCGCCTTAACCGGCAGCAGGGCAATCAGCAGCATCACGGCGGCGGAGAGCAGCGCCGACACCAGCATCAGCCCGTCCACGTTCATCCGCTGGCGCAGCGTCGGCAGCAGCAGCGCGCCGACAATCGCACCAATACCCACCGCTCCCAGCATCACGCCATAATACCCGGCCGTTCCCTGCAGCAGATTGCGGGCAACCAGCGGCAGCAGTGCCCAGATGGCGCTGGCGAAGAAGAAGTAGATGGCCGAACGTAGCAGCACCCGGTGCAGCTCGCGGCTGGCCTTCACGTAGCGGATACCGGCATGAAACGCGCCGAGGAAGTGCTCGGACAGTTCGTTCTGCGGTTTGTGCGGCCGCTTCCACAGCAGCAGCGCGGCGATGACAAATACATAGCTCAGCACGTCGGCACCGTAGGCCGCCCAGGCACCCAGCGCCGCCAGCAGCAGGCCGCCGGTGGCCGGGCCGACGGCGCGGGCAATATTGATGCCAAGCGAGTTCAGCGCCACGGCGTTTTTCAGCTGCGGCCGCGCCACCAGTTCCGGCACGATCGCCTGCCAGGCCGGGCCCATCAGCGCCGCGCCGATACCGCCGATAAAGGTCAGCGCCACCAGATACTCAACGGTCAGCAGGTTGTTCTGCGACAGAATCAGCAGCGTGGCGCTGACGCTGGCCAGCAGCAGCTGAACAAAAATCAGCAGGCGACGGCGGTCAAGGATGTCAGACAACACCCCGGCCGGGATCGCCAGCAGAAAAATCGGCAGGGTGGCGGCGGTCTGCATCAGCGCCACGGCGGCCGGATTCGACGACAGCCCGGTCACCAGCCACGAACTGGCGACGTCACGCATAAAGCTGCCGGTGTTACCGAGGATGGTGGCCGCCCAGATCATCGCGAACAGCCCCTGCTTCAGCGGTGCGAAAGCACCCGTCTCACTGTTCTGGCTCATTTCTGGCTCCGTAAATCATGCCATGCGACGTACACCAGCGCGCCCGCCAGGCCGAGGTGCTCAAAGAAACCGTTCATCACCATCCCGCGTTCCGCAACCGGCACCTGCCAGAAGCGGTTAGCCATAAAGGTGGCGGCGAGGGTAAACAGCGCCAGCGCCAGCGCGCCCAGCCAGCGTAACCGGCCGCTGAGGATCAGCAGTGACGCGCCCAGTTCCAGCACAATCACCGCCATCGCCATCGGTGCCGCCGGTGACAGGCCAAAATGCTGCATTTCCGCGATGGCTCCGGGGAAGTCCAGCAGTTTGACCAGCCCACCCTGCAGATACGCAGAACAGATTGCCAGCAGCGCCAGCCAGCGGACGGCCGTTGATGAGATCGGTGAAGCAGGCAGAGCAAAAACAGGGGAATTACGCATGGCAGGCTCCTGCCGGAAGCCACGGTGGCTTCCGGCGTTAAGGGATAATCAGGCTTTACGGGCCGGGGCTTTGTGTACCAGGGTGTAGGCGTAATCAACGCCCATGCCGTAGGCGCCGCTGTGCTCGCGCACCAGGTCCATCACCG